>DATCEK010000147.1:0-26284 GCA_036510155.1 Solirubrobacteraceae bacterium
TCATCCTTGGTCATCAGGCCCAAACCTCCTCTTCACTTGGCGGTGAAGGAGGCAGCCTGAGCCGAGGCACGGACGGATCCCCAAACAGGGACCCGTCCGACCTCAACCAGAAAGACCTACAGAACCCCCAACTGTCGGGAGAACCCGGAGACAGCCCAGATTAGAACGTGTCTCAAAACCTGCGGTGCTTGCACATGTGTTCATGGACCAAGCTGGTCGCCGCGGGATGTCGCAGCGCGTACTGGTGGTACGTGCAAGACGTCGCGTGACGATCTAGCGCAGTGTCCAGGGACGCATCTCGCGGCGCCGCAGGTTTTGAGACACGTTCTTAAACAAATCGACGCGGTCCCGGGCCGCTTTGAGGAACCTCTCACCGGTCGGCCCGAAAGCCTTCCGACGATTGGTGGCGCGGCCTCACACCTCGGTGGCCTCGCTCTTTGCGGCTCGGGGTCCGCGTCTTCATCCAACGTACGCACCTTGCCGGGCCTCGTCAAGGGGCTCTCCAAGACTTCCCCGCACATTCCGAGAAAAGCCGTTTGCAAAGCCATCTGCGACCATATGCAGAGGCGTCCCGAAGTCATTAGGCGCTGCTTATGACAGCTGCGACAATGGGTGGATGGATGGTGAACTACCCCTGGTAAGCGAGACGCCTTTGGGGGCCGTACCGCCCCTGGCGAGCGAGACTCCCTTCGGAGTTCCACGGCGGCCCCTGCGCAAGCGCATCGGCAGCGCGCTTGCGGGCATCGGCGCACTGGCGGCGAAGTTCGCCGCCTACCTGAAGACCGGGCTGTTGCTGCTGCCGAAACTTGCCCTGCTCAGCACCGCCGGCACCGCCCTGATATCGATCGCCGCATACAGCCTGCTGTGGGGATGGACGTTCGCCGCCGGCTTCGTGGGCCTGCTCTTCGTGCACGAGATGGGGCATGTGATCCAACTCAAGCGAGAGGGGATCAAAGCGAGCACGCCGATGTTCATACCCTTTCTGGGCGCGGCGATCTTTTCGCGCTCGCTCGGAGACAATGCCCTCGCCGAGGCGCGCGTGGGCTTGGCAGGCCCGATCCTCGGCACGCTCGGAGCAATCGTGGTCGCTATTGCCGGCGCGCTGACGGGGAGCGATCTGCTGCTCGCACTGGCGTATTTCGCCTTCTTTCTGAACCTCATCAACTTGATCCCTGTCGTGCCATTCGACGGTGGCCGCGCGATGGCGGCAGTGGCGCCCTCGATGTGGTTTGTCGGAGTCGGCGGTCTGGTGGCGATGGTGTTCCTGCTCGGCAATCCCTTTCTGCTGATCTTCATCCTGCTGGCGATGCGCGAGTTTCCGCGGCGCTGGCGCCAGCTCAAATCGCACTCGATCGAGCAGGCGGCCTTCTACCGCGTGCCACGCCACAGCCGGATCGCGATTGGACTGGTCTACGCGGCCTTGATCTTGGTGCTGGGGATCGGCATGGACCAGACACATATCCTCGTCAGCGCCGGACACAGCTTCCGCTCGATCTGAGAACAGGAGCCGCGGAGGGCGCGACGGTGGTGCCTGGATCGGCTGGGCACGATTCGAATCTGTAGGCTGTCGCCGGGGCAGGCGCTGACAGGCGCATACGGCCAACGCGACTGGATTGGGGTATGCATGGGAGCTAGAAGGCTGGGGGTGGTCACGTTCGCCGCGACCATTGTGGCCATCGCGGGTTGCGGCTCATCGGCAAAGCCGTTGACACACGCCGAACTGGTGAGCAAGGCCAACGCGATCTGCAAGACCGTCACCACCAGGCTCGCGAAGAACAGCATCAAAAGCGAGCAGGACATAGCCCGGGTAGCCCCTGAACTTGCCTCCTTTGAGCAAAAAGCACTCTCTGAACTGAGCAAACTGGTTCCCCCGATGGCGCTCGAGAGCGACTGGAAACAGTTCATCGCTGGCGCTGAGATGCTCGCCGAAAATACTTCGAAGCTAGGCGAATACGCGAAGGCGAACAACCTCAAAGCAGCCGGTGCGCTGATCACCTCCAGCGAGACTTCTCAGCGTCAGATGCAAGCGATCGCCAAACGCGACGGGCTGAGCGAGTGCCAACGGGTGGCGTGAACCAGCTCGGTGCCGTAGGCACCAGGGGTCTCGCCTGCTGAATAGCCGACACATTCCCGCTGACGAGGAGCCTGTCAGCGTCGCGCTTCCCTGATGCCCCGTTCCATCTCGCGCTTTGAGTCGCGCTCGCGCATGCTCTGACGCTTGTCATATAGATCCTTGCCGCGAGCAAGCGCTATCTCAACCTTCGCATGCGGACCCTTGAAATAGATGCGTGTCGGCACGAGCGTGAGACCACGCTCTGAGACGCGTCCGGCAATGCCCTCGATCTGCGAGCGATGCAGCAGCAGCTTGCGCGGACGCTCGGGGTCGTGATTCTCACGCGAGGCCGGCAAGTACGGGGGTATGTGCACCGACTGCAGCCACAGCTCGCCATCGCGGATCGAGGCGTAGCCGTCCTTCAGCTGGGCGCCCGAGGCGCGCAGCGCCTTGACCTCGCTGCCCTGCAGCACGATGCCGCACTCGACGCGGTCGCTGAGCTCATAGCGGTAGGAGGCGTAGCGATTGCTCGCGACGTCGCCGGCGCCGATCTTGCGCTTCTTGCCCTTTGCCTTGGCCATCGGTCGAGCCTATCCAGACCGCCCCCGCGGCGCGGAGCGCCAAGAGGAAGACAGACGTTGGGAACGCCTGTCGGATGCCTCCAGACGCTGAGCTCCAGAAGGACACGCAGCCGATGGCGCTAGCCGGCTGGAGCGAGATCCACTCGTCCCGTCGAGACGTCCACCCTGACGACACGCACTTCCACCTGGTCGCCGAGTCGCAGCATCGCGCCTGAGCGTTCGCCGCGCATGATCGTCGACTGCTCATTGAGCGACCACCACTCGCGCCCCTCGCCCGTGCTGAGCAGGCGTACCGGAAGCATGCCCTCGTAAGTCGGACGCGCCGGAGGCTCGCTCCGTGCCTCCCCAACTCCCTCCGCGTCTCTCCGAGCGCCATCATCCCCGCGCGCGCGGGGGGCATCGCCAAATGCCACAAACGCACCCGCCCCGATCAGACCCGTGACCTCCCCCGCGAAAACCTGGTCGTATCCCCTATCCAGCAAAGTCTCTTCGAGCAAGAAGCATGCCGCGATGTCATCGCCCTTGTGCTCCAACTTTGCCGCGTCGCGCTCGCGCCCGGAGGTCCATTCGCCCAGCTCGACGAGCTTGCTCGAGCCCGTCACACGCTCGCCTGCGCCGATGGACGACAGCAGCGCTCGGTGGCAGACGAGGTCCGGATAGCGGCGGATCGGCGAGGTGAAATGGCAATAGCAAGCCGAGTGCAGGCCCGCGTGACCGACGTTCTTCGGCGAATAGCAGGCCTGCTTGAGTGAGCGCAGCACTAGTGAGGAGAGTGCTATCCGGCCAACGCCCGTGCGGCGTACGTGGACATCCACCCGCCGCGAGATCTCACCCACCATCTCCGCCGCTCCCGCTGGAAACAGCGGGTCCGGAAGCGGCGGCGTTGAGACACCCAAGGAGCCCAGCTGGGCGACGAGCGTGCGGATGCGCTCGGGATCGGGGCGCTCGTGGACGCGGTACAGACATGGAACCGAGGCCTGCGTTAGTTGACGCGCGACGGCTTCGTTTGCCGCGATCATCAGGTGCTCGATCAGGCGATGGGACTCGGTTTGCGCACGCGGGCGTATCTCTGTGACGTTGCCGTTCTCGTCGAAGATGAACTCAGGCTCCTCCGAGTCGATCACAAGCGCGCCGCTGGAGTCGCGCGCCCGTTGCAACTCGCCTGCCGCGGCACGTGCGGCCGCCAGTGGGCCACTCCACGGCTCTTGCGCGGCCTCCTCTCCGGCGAACACTCGATCGACTTGCTCGTAGTCCAAACGCATGTCCGAGCGAATCAGCGAGCGGCAGAAGCTTGCCGAGACGAGCTTGGGTCCGCGCAGCTGCATCTCGACGCTCACCGCCAGACGCTCTGCTCCCGGTAGGAGCGAGCAGGCGTCGCTCGAGAGAGAGTGCGGGAGCATCGGCTCGACCATGCCCGGCACGTAGACGCTCGTCGAGCGCCGGCGCGCCTCGAGGTCGATAGCCGAGCCCAACGGCACGTGTGCGGCCACATCGGCGATGTGGACCCAAATGCTCACAGTGCCGTCGGGCAGAGCCTCAGCTGAGATGGCATCGTCGAAGTCGCGGGCGGTGGACGGGTCGACGGTGAAAGTGGGCAGCTCGCGCAGGTCGCGCCGCATCCCCTCTTCCAGCTCGACCTCGGCCTTGGCCCAGGCGCGTGCCCCCGCCTTGCGCGCTTCGCGTTCGACCGCCGAGTCGAAGCGCAGGGCGTGACCGGCCTCGCGCAGCATCTGCTCGATGGCCTGGCGCGCGGTCTCGGTTCGCTCTTGCGGCGGCCACACGACGCGTGTGTTCGAGGTCGCGCCCAATCGACGTTCTACGCGCTTGCCTTGCGCCGGAAACTCAGGCGCTCTTGCGCCCGGACCGCTCTTGCGCGGGGCCTTCGACTTCGCCGCTCGTGCGCCGGCCTTCTTGGTCTCCTTTCGCGTGCCAGATGCCTTGGTCTCCTTTCGCGTGCCGGATGCCTTGGTCTCCTTTCGCGCGCCGGATGCCCTACCGCTCTTGCTTTTCCCTTCGCTCTCATCGCCACGCTTGCGCTTTCCTGGAGCCTTGCCCGGCTTGCTCGCTCCTCCGCGCGAGCCGCCGCGCTGGGGGCTCATTTGACTTTGGCCAGCAGCGTCTGTAGCGCCACTTCGAGGCCGTGTTCTGTGTCCACACCCTTTGGCACACGGACTTCGGGGGTCACACCTGCACCCTCTTTGACCCCTCCCCCGCCGAGGTTGCGGCCGTTGGGTGTGAAGTACTCGCCTACCGTGATCTTGACTGCGCCGCCGCCGGAGAGTGGCTCCAGCTCCTGGAAGACTCCCTTGCCGTATGTGTGTGTGCCAACGACCGTGGCGCGATGGTGGTCCTGCAAAGCCGCCGTGACTATCTCCGACGCCGAGGCGGTGTTGCGATCGACGAGCACGACCATCGGGACCGAGCTCGGGATCGCGCCACCCGCGGCGGTGAGCACCGTCGTCGGCTGAGAGCGACCCCGTGTCGTGACGATCACGCCCGAGGGGATGAAGATCGAGGCGATCAGGCGGGCTTCGCTGACGAGGCCGCCACCGTCGGCGCGCAGGTCGAGAACGAGCCCGCGCGCGCCCTGCTCGAGCAATTTGTCAACCGCCGAGCGCACTTCGGCCGCCGAGCCTTCGCTGAAGGTCGCGAGATAGACCCAGCCGATCTTGACTCCGTGAACGGTGCGCATCATCGATGCGACGACGGGCTCGGAGATGATCGCCCGTGTGACAGTGAGCTTGTGCGGTGTTCCGTGGGCCGGCTCGAGGGTGAGCTCTACGTTGGTGCCCGGTTGGCCCTTGATCAGGGCGGTTGCCGTGTCGGCGGGGACGCCCCGCAACGAGCGCGAACCGACCGCCACGATCGTTTCCCCCGGCTTCAAACCCGCCCGCTGCGCCGGCGAGGAGTTGAACACGTGCACGACTTCCAAGCCCACCTTCTTCGGGTCTACCGAGACACCGATCCCGGCGAAACTCGCCGGCTGATCGAAGCTCGTGAATTCCTTCGGGCTGAGGTACTCGGAATAGGGATCGTGAAGGCTCGAGATCATTCCCGCGACCGAGGAGTTCGCCAGAGCGCTCTTTGAGACCGGTCGATAGTAGTCGTGGGAGACCCGTTCGATTGCTTCGTCGACGACCTGGGTGTCGCTGTTGGCGACGAATGCTTTACGCGCGAAGCTTGGGAGATTGCTCGGATGGCCACCCAGCCAGATGCCAAGTAGCAGCAACAGCACTGGTAGCAGCACTGCAAGAGCCGCAAACACGATCTGTCTTACGCGGGAGCTCACACCCCCACCCTATCTACGCACTCCTAGAGGCCGTCTCAGACCCGCAGGAATCTGCGCAGCGACAAACCCGAGCCGGCGGCCGAGACGGCGATGGCACAGGCCATCAGCACCAGGATCAGCAGGCGGAAGTCGATCATGTCCGGCTGGGAGATCAGCTTGACCGTGCCCGCCAGCGGGTCTATCAGCGTGACCTTGGCGACCGCCAGCAGCCCGATCGCGCACATGCCTCCCAAGGCACCGAGGAACAAGCCCTCGATCACAAACGGCCAGCGGATGAACCAGTCGGTCGCGCCGACCAGCTTCATCACCTCGACCTCGCGCCGGCGTGAGAAGAGCGACAGGCGGATCGTGTTGGAGACGAGCAGGATCGAGGAGAAGACGAGCAAGGCCGCGAGCAGCGCCATCGTGATCTTGACGATGCGTGTGGCGGAGAGGATCTTGTCTGTCTGGGCTTGGCGGTCTTGGACGTCGGCGATGGCCGCGTCGGTGACCGTGCGCACGTTTGCCGCGCTGGACTGATCGAGCTCCGCGCGGATCGCGTCGGCCTGACTTGGATTGGAAGGGGTGATGCGCAGTATTTCCGGGAGCGGGTTGTAGCCGATCAGCTGAAAAGCCTGGGGGTCGATCTTGCGCTCTTGTTCGTATCCCGCCTGCTTTGAGAGCACTTCGACATGGCCGACGTAGCGAGCGTGTTCGACCTCGTGACGTACCCGCGCCACTTCTGCGGCGGTAGCCGTCGTGTTGAGATCGACATCCACGACGACGCGCCCGCGAATCGAGTTGGCTGCGCCGTTCGTTGCCTGCACGACCGGGATGAAGACGCCCAGCACGAGCGTCGTCACCAGCACACACGACAACGCCGCGAATGAGGGGGCCGGGTTGCGCCGCATCGAGCGCACCGCCTCCTTCAGGAAGAAGCCGAGTTTCATCGACGCGCCCCGCCCCTTGGACGAGGCGTCTCTTCCGCGGCCGTTTCGCGCTTCAGGCGCTCTGCCAAATCGCCCGTCGTCTCATCCTGCGCATACAGGCCCGTCGCCTCGTCGCGGATGATGCGACCGCGGCGCAGCTCGATCACACGGCGGCGCATCTTGTCGACCAGCTCGTTGTCGTGGGTTGCCACGATCACCGTCGTGCCGGCCCGGTTGATGCGGTAGAGCAGCTGCATGATCCCGATCGAAGTGTCCGGGTCGAGGTTGCCCGTGGGCTCGTCGGCCAGCAGCAAAGGCGGGTGCGAGGCGAAAGCGCGCGCCACCGCGACTCGCTGCTGCTCGCCGCCGGAGAGCTGGTGGGGGTAGTTGTGAAGCTTGGTCGAGAGACCTGTCAGACGCAGGATGTCCGGCAGCGAGGAGCGGATCTGCTTGCGCGAGGCGCCCGTCACCTGTAGGGCATAAGCGATGTTGTCGTAGACGGTGCGCGTCGGCAGCAGCTTGAAGTCCTGGAAGACGACACCTATGTTGCGCCGGTAATACGGGACATGCTTGTGATCGATCTCGCCCAGATGACGGCCTGCGACGCGGATGATGCCCTCGCTTGGGTCGAGCTCCTTGATCAGCAGCCGCATGATCGTCGACTTGCCCGAGCCTGTGGCGCCGACCAGGAAGACGAACTCTTGGCGGTCGATCGCAAACGTCGCGCGCTCCAGGCCGACGTCGCCGGAGTCATAGCGCTTTGTGACCGCTCGGAAGTCGACAACGGTGTTGGCCCCCGGGGTGCTCACCGCCGACTTGCTCTGGGTGTTGCGCGGAGTTGCAACCGCAACAGGCGGCTGCACGCTCGCCACGACCCGCGCGCGACTCGGGCTCATGTGCCGCGTGAGCGCACGACGCGGGATCGTGCGCGCCGGACCTGCGCTTTTGTCTTGGCTTTTCTCGAGGTCTGCCATGGCGGGGCACAGTAGCGACCAGACCCGCGCGAGGTCGCACTTTTCCCTGCATGCAAGGCGTTTTGCATCTCGCAAGCCACAGACCACGTAGAGGGGTTCGCGGCGACGCGGCGAGTGCGAGACGCCGATCGCCTATCGTGGCGTGCGCATGACCGAGATCTTGACGACCACAGTGGCCGGTAACGGGCTGCCCGTGTACAACGTGAGCCTGCCGGGGACGCGTGCGTTGACCGTGCTCGTCGCCTTCGACGCCGGGGCTCGCACCGAGCGCATCGAGGAGAATGGGATGGCCCACTTCCTCGAGCATCTCGTGTTCAAGGGCGGAGAGAAGTACGCCACGTACAAGGATGTCAACGAGACGGCCGAGCGCCTCGGCGGGATGTTGAACGCTTACACGAGCCACGACCTCGTCGCCTTCCACATCACCGTGCGCGCGGAGTCGGCGCCGGAGGCGATCGATCTGCTCAGCGACTTCGTGGCGCGCCCGAAGCTCGACGCGGAGGAGCTCGACCGCGAGCGCGGCGTTGTCATCCAGGAGATCAACCGTGCATACGACCAGCCCTCGACCGTGGCCGAGTACCTGATCGACAAAGCCGCATTCGGCGACCATCCGCTCGGGCGCACCGTGCTCGGCCCGGAGGAGAACTTGCGCAGTTTCACCCGCGAGGGAATCGTCAGCTTTCGCGAGCGCCGCTGGGCTGGGGCTTCAGGCGCGGCGTTCTTGGTTGGGAATGTTGAGTTCGTTCCCGGACCGGATCAACTCGCAAGTCTGTTCGCCCGGTTCCCAACCCTTCAGGCGCCTGAGCCGTACGCGCCGGCTCCGAAGTTCTCCCCCGAGACCTTGGTGGAGCAGCGCGACACCAACCAATCGCACTTGCGCATGATCTACCGCCCGCAAATCGATGTTGGCAACGTCAAACAGCGGGCCGCGCTGTCGATCTACTCGACGCTGCTCGGCGGCTCGATGGGCTCGCGGCTGTTCGAGGAGATTCGCGAGAAGCGAGGGCTCTGCTATTCCGTGTACGCGATCGCTCACGCCTTCGCCGACGTGCCGATCTTGCAGCTCGGCTCAGGGCTCGACTCGGAAAAGTGCATCGAGGCCTACACGCGCATGCGCGAGATCGTCGATGAGCTGCGCGCAGATGGGCCGACCGAAGAGGAGGTGCAGCGTGCTCGTGCTTACTCGGCCGGCCGGCTGGTGCTTGCCTTCGAGAACACGAACGCCGTAGCTCGTTATGGCGCCAGCCAGAAGATCGTCTACGGCGAGGACGTCGACCCCGACAGCGCGATCGCCGCGCTCGACGCGGTCACGTTCGATGAGGTGCGCGAGGTCGCAGCCGACGTGGCCGAGAACCTGGCGGTCGCATGCGTAGGCCCACACGAGGCCGGCGAGTTTTAGCCCAGCGCCACCATGCGGTCGATCGGCACCCTGGCCCGCTCGGCTGTCTCTGGCGCAACACGCACCTCGAACTTCATGTCGCGTAGGGCGTCGCGCAGCTTCTCCAGCGTGATCATCTTCATGTAGACACAGGAAGCCTCGGCGTTCGCCGGGATGAACTTCACGTCGGGGGCAGCCATTTCGAGCGGGTAGAGCATGCCGATCTCGGTCGCGACGACCGCTTCGCGAGGCGGCGAGGTGATTGCGCTCTCCTGTCCGTCGCCCCGGCCGCCCGCGAGCTTCTCGAGGGCATCGGCGTAGCGCAGCATCCCGCCCGTCGAGAGCATGTGCACGCCCTCAGCCGACACGTCTCCCGCGGCGACGTACTCCATGATCGAGGTCGTGCAGCCACACTCCGGGTGGATCAGGAAGTCAGCTCCCGGATGCGCGGCGCGTGTGGCGTCGATATCTGAAGGGCGAATGCCGGCGTGCACGTGACACTCGCCGTCCCACACATGCATGCGACGGCCTAGCTCCTTCTCGACGTAGGCGCCTAGCCACATGTCGGGTCCAAACAGGATCTCGGTGTCAGGGCCGTGCGTCTCATAGATGTGGCGCACGACGTCCACCGCGTTTGCCGAGGTGCAGCAGTAGTCGGTCAGCGCCTTGACCTCGGCGGTGGTGTTCACATACATGACCACCACGCCCCCTGGATATGAAGCTCTCCACTCAGCTAGCTGCTCGGCGTCGATCGAGGCCGCCAGCGAGCAACCGGCGTCCAAATCAGGAATCAGCACCGTCTTCTCCGGGCACAGGATCGAAGCTGTCTCGGCCATGAAGTGCACGCCGCAGAAGACGATCGTCTCGTCGTCGGAGGCGGCCGCCTGGCGGGAGAGTCCGAGCGAGTCCCCGACGTAGTCGGCGACGTTCTGCACCTCTGGCACCTGGTAGTTGTGGGCGAGGATCGTCGCGCCCCGCTCGGCCGCCAGCGCGCGCACCTCGGCGTGCATCTCGGCAATCTCCTCCCCCGTCAGATCGGGGAGCGCGCCCTGGGTAGGGATCATCGGCAACGTCTTCATCTCGTCACCTCCAGGATCAGGGACAGGTCGAGGGCCGGCGCGGAATGGGTGAGCGCGCCTACCGATATGAAGTCTACCCCGGTCTGCGCGCTCTCCCGGATGTTCTCGAGAGTCACGTTGCCGCTCGCCTCGAGCTTTGCGCGACCACCCACCTGGGCGACAGCTACACCCAGCTCCTCGACGTTCATGTTGTCGAGCAGCAAACGCGGAACGCCCGCCGCGAGTGCCTCTTCGATCTCGCCGGGACTACTTACCTCGACCTCCAGTGTGTCAGCAAGCTCGGGGGCCTGCTCGCGCACACGCGCCACCGCCTGCGCCATCCCGCCGGCCGCCGCGATGTGGTTCTCCTTGATCAGGATCGCGTCGAACAGCCCGACCCGGTGGTTGGTCGCGCCCCCGGCGGCGACCGCCGCCTTCTCCAGTTGCCTGAGTCCAGGAGTCGTCTTGCGCGTATCAAGCACCACCGCTCCCGTGCCCTCGACCTCGCGCACGAAGCTTGCGGCCAGCGTGGCGATGCCGGACAGGCGTCCGAGGAAGTTGAGCGCTGTGCGCTCGCCGGTCAAGAGCGCCGCGGCCAAGCCTTCGATCGAGAGCACCGGCCCAGGCTGATCTCGCCAGGCGCACTCTCCCACGAGGCGCTCGAAGCGCGCGTCGGAGTCGAGCAACGCAAAGCACGCTTCAGCGGCGTCCAGGCCAAAAATCGTGCCAGGTGCCTTTTGCGTGATCAGCGCCTGCGCGTGTGCATCCACGGCAACGGTCGCTTTTGTCGTGACGTCACCACTGCCGATGTCTTCGGCCAAGGCACGCCCGACCAGCTCGTTCAGCTCGGCAGCACTCATTACCTGGAGGAGGCCGACTCGAGCAGATAGGCACGCACAAATCCATCCAAATCCCCGTCGAGCACGCGTTGTACGTCGCCCATCTCATAATCGGTGCGGTGATCCTTGGCCATCGAGTAAGGGTGCAGCACGTAGGAGCGGATCTGCGAGCCGAAGTTGACGTCCTGCGCCTCGCCCTTCTCGCGCGCGATCTCTTCCTGGCGTTCGCGCTCCTGCTTCTCAACGAGCTTGGAGCGCAACATCGCCATCGCCGTCGCGCGATTGGAGGTCTGTGAGCGCTCGTTCTGGCACTGCACCACGATCCCGCTCGGCCGGTGTGTGATGCGCACGGCTGAGTCGGTCTTGTTGACGTGCTGGCCGCCGGCGCCGGAGGCGCGGTAGGTGTCCACCTGAAGGTCGTCCTCGTCGATCTCGACCTCGCCGCTGTCTGCCACGACCGGCGCGACCTCGACGCCCGCGAAGCTCGTCTGGCGACGGTGGGCGGAGTCAAACGGCGAGAGGCGCACAAGTCGGTGCACGCCCCGCTCGGCGCCGAACAGGCCGTAGGCGTTCTCACCGGAGACTTTGAATGTGGCCGACTTGATGCCGGCTTCCTCGCCTGGGCTCACCTCCAACAGCTCGGCCTTGAAGCCGCGTCGCTCAGCCCAGCGCATCATCATCCGCAACACCATCTCGGCCCAGTCCTGCGCGTCGGTCCCGCCCGCGCCGGCATTGACGCTGACGAGCGCATCGCCCGCGTCGTAGGAACCCGAGAACAGGCGTTGCTCCTCGAGCTCAGCCAGACGCTGCTCGACCGAGACAAGATGCTCCTGGACCTCCTGCTCGAGCTCAGGCTCCTCCTCGGCCATCTCCACCAGCCCGTCGAGATCCTCCACGTCGGCCCGCAGTCCCGTGAATGTCTGTAGGCGCTTGCTCGCCTTGGCATGCTCAGCCGAGACCTTGGCTGCCGCCTCGGCGTCGTCCCAGAAAGCGGGCGCTTGCATCTGCGCTTCGAGCGCCTCCAGGCGCTCGCTCAGCCCAGCTGGGTCAAAGATAGTCCGCTAGCAGGCTGAGCTGCTCGCGGATGGCCGCAAGGCGTTGCGGCGTCGACTCGCTTGGGGGGGCCGTTGCCATCGGCCGCAACGCTATCAGCAGCAGCGGCAAATCCAAGTGTCGCGGATGTGGTTCCCCGCAGATGTGGAGGTGTGCCCGTGATCTCGGACTACTTGAAATTCGAACATCCTGCCCTCGCTTTTGGTTGAAAGACATCCGTACTCGTGTACGCTGTCGTCATAGCTGTCATCCGTCATGCCACCAGCCTCCGTGAGGCTCCCCGACGCTTCATCGTGCACAACACGCACGAGCAGATTCAGCTAGCTGCGGTGCGCGTGGTCGCTGCCAAGGGCTACCACCAAACCAGTATTCGAGACATCTGCGCCGAGGCGAACATCTCCGCGCGCTCGTTTCACGAGCACTTCGCCGACAAGGAGGAAGCTGTCTTCTCCGGCGTCGAAGCTGGGGTGGATCGCGTGATGGGCTTCTGCCAGGAGGTGTACCGCAACTCGCCAAGCTGGCCCGACGCTGTGTGGGACGGCATGTATGCCTACACCGAATGGGCAAAGAACGAGCCCGCGTTCGCTCGCACCGGGATCGTCGAGCTGCTCTCGGTCGGACCCTCGGCCCAAGAGCTTGTGAAGTCGCTGATGGAGGCCTTCATGATCTTCCTGCAACCCGGCTATGACCTGCTCGATCCCGCTGCCGCAGGCAGCCTCGATGAGCCCGTGACACAACGTTTCTTCGAAGTGCTCTATCTGCACATCAGCCAGAATCCGGTGGAGACAGTCGTGAGGATCGTCCCCGAGTTGGCGCGCACCCTGCTGACTCCGTTCATCGGCACACAGGCGACCGAGGAGTTCATCGCCAAGCGCGAATCGGAGCGACCTACGCTCCGTGACAGCGCTTGAACTTCTTGCCTGAGCCGCACCAGCAGGGATCGTTGCGGCCGAGTTCGTGCTCTGAGTCTGTGACGCGCTGCTCCACTACCGGGAGCGCCTCGACCGCTTCGCCTTCGCCTTCGTAGGCAGCCGCGCCCGGGCCGGCGGCAGCGGCCGCGGCGGCGATCGCGCCGGCTCCCATCGCGCTCGAGCCACCTGAGTAGGAGACCCGTCCCGCACGCGTTGAGTTGCCCGATGCCGCAAACGCTGGGACCGGCGCTCCCCCACCCCCGCCGTTCTGGCCATCCACGCTCACCTGCACGTTGAAGACCATGCGCGTGAAGTCCACCCATACGCTGTTCATGAGGTCGCCGAAGAGAGTGAACGCCTCGTTCTTGTAGGCCACCAGCGGGTCGATCTGGGCAAAGCCACGCAGGTGTATGCCCTCGCGCAGGTAGTCCATGTCGTATAGGTGCTCACGCCAGCGTTCATCGATGATCTGCAGGATCAAGAAGCGCTCGAGCGCCCCCATCAGCTCCTTGCCGAGCTCCTGCTCGCGAGCCCCGTATTGGGCGAGCGCCTGCTGGGTGATCTCCTCGGTCAGGTAGCCGGTGTCGATCGTCTCCGGGTCGAGATCCTCCTTGCCCAACTCGACCGGGAAGAATTGGCCGAGCGCAGTGAACAGGCCATCGAGGTCCCAGTCCTCCATGTAGTCGCCTTGGGTGTACTGCTCGATCGTGCGCTCGATCGTCCCGGCCACCTGTTCGCGCGCCTCCTCGCCCATCTCCTTGCCTTCGAGCACCTCGTCGCGGTAGGCGTAGATGATGCGCCGCTGCTCGTTCATCACGTCGTCGTACTCGAGCACGCGCTTTCTGATCAGGAAGTTCTGTTCCTCGACCTTCTTCTGGGCCTTCTCGATCTGCTTGGAGAGCATGCCTGCCTCGATCGGCTCCTCGTTGCCTTCCTCGTCCACTCCACCCAGCCGATCGAGGATCTTGTAGATGCGATCGCCGGCGAACAGGCGCACCAGATCATCCTCTGCCGAGAGGAAGAAACGGCTCTCTCCGGGGTCGCCCTGACGGCCTGCGCGTCCACGCAACTGATTGTCGATGCGCCGCGACTCGTGGCGCTCGGTGCCACAGATGAACATGCCTCCCGCTGCCATCACGCGTTCACGGTTTACCTGCACCTGCTGCTCGATCTCCGGTAGCAGATCCTTCATGCGCTGCGCGTAGGACGGGTCCTCGGGGTCGACGTTGAGCTTGGCAAGCTGGCGGCTCGCCAGGTGCTCGGGGTTGCCGCCGAGCTTGATGTCCACGCCGCGCCCGGCCATGTTCGTGGCGATCGTGACGGCGCCGGGCTGGCCGGCCTCGGCCACGATCTCCGCCTCGCGGGCCGCGTGCTCGGGCTTGGCGTTGAGCACCGTATGGGCTATTCCACGCTTCTTCAGGCGCTCGCCGAGCAGCTCTGAGACCTCGACGGAGATCGTGCCGACCAGCACCGGCTGGCCGTTCTCATGGCGAGCGGCGATCTCTTTCACGACCGCCTCCCACTTGCCCTCCTTGGTCTTGTAGACCTGATCGTTGCGGTCGTCGCGGACCATCGGCATGTTCGTGGGGATCTGGACCACCGGCAGCTCATAGATCTTCATGAACTCGGTGGCCTCGGTCAGGGCCGTGCCTGTCATGCCGGAGAGCTTGTCGTAGAGGCGGAAGTAGTTCTGATATGTGATCGAAGCGAGCGTCTGGTTCTCCTCCTGGACCTTCACGCCCTCCTTGGCCTCGACCGCCTGGTGCAAGCCCTCCGACCAGCGCCTGCCGTCGAGGATGCGGCCTGTGAACTCGTCGATGATCTTGACCTCGCCGTCGATCACGGCGTAGTCGACGTCGCGCTTGTAGAGCGACTCGGCCCTCAGCGCCTGGATCAGGTGGTTGACAAGATGCCCGTTCTCGGCCTTGTAGAGGTGATCGATGCCGAGGAAGCGCTCGGCCTTGGCGACGCCGAGCTCTGTGATGGCGACGGTCTTCTGCTTCTCCTCGACCTCGTAGTCGAAGTCGGCCACGAACCCCTTCTTGGTGCGTGGGTCCATGCCTTCAGGCGTCTTGCCCGCCTTCATACGGGGCGCCAGACGGGCGAACTTCACATAGAAGTCGGCTGCCTGTTCGGGCGCGCCGGAAATGATCAGCGGCGTACGCGCCTCGTCGATCAGGATGTTGTCGACCTCATCCACGACCGCGAATGGATGGCCGCGCTGGACCTTCTCAGCGAGATCCTTGGCCATGTTGTCGCGCAGGTAGTCAAAGCCGAACTCGGAGTTGGTGCCGTAGACGACGTCACATGCGTAGGCGAGCTGCTTCTCCTCGTAGGGCTGCTGGTTCTGAAGCACCCCTACGCTGACGTCGAGCGCGTTGTAAATTGGGCTCATCCAGGCGGCATCTCGGCGGGCAAGGTAATCGTTGACAGTCACGACGTGCACGCCCTTGCGTTCGATCGTCCCAGACCCGGTGGCTCCCTCGCGCGGGGAGAGTGAGTTGAGCACGACCGCGAGCGTCGCCGTCAGCGTCTTGCCCTCGCCGGTCTTCATCTCAGAGATGCAGCCCTCGTGCAATGCCATCGCTCCGATCAACTGCACGTCGAAGTGGCGCATTCCCATCGTGCGCTTGCCGGCCTCGCGCACGATCGCAAAGCACTCGGGCAGCAGATCCTCGAGTGACTCGCCCTCGCGGGCGCGCTCACGCAGCTCGTTCATGCGCTCGCGCAGCTCGTCGTCGGTCTCGAGCTCGAGCTCGGCCTCGTAGGCGCTGATCAGCGCGACGCGCTTCTCATAGACCTTGAACTTCTTGCCCTCGCCGATGTTCAGCGCGCGATCCAAAAGCGACATGCGCTCAGGGTACCGACTACGCGGCCTACGCTCGCCGTCACCGCCTACGCCGGCACCCGCCGCCGCGCGAGACCCGCCTTGCACTCATCGACGCGGCACCGCACGCTCACCGACAAGCTCGCGCAAGGACGCCTTGCCGCACTACTCGATCGCGGGCGTCGCCCGTAGCGCTGCCGCCGTGGCCGCCGATGCCGCCGCGGCGGCATGCGCCTCGCGGCGATGGCGACGCTTGTCGCGATGGCGCTTGACCTGGCGCGCCAGCTCGTCTACGACGAGGTTCAGCGAATGCAGCATCGTCGGCGAAGAGTCGCGGGCTCTCAGCGTGACGCCCTTCAGGTAGAGCGTCGCCTCGGCCACATCGCTGTCGGCGACGCGCGGGTTTGGCTCCCTGAATATCTCGAACTCCAAGCGGGCGAACTCGGAGACCTGGCGGGAGATCTTCTCCAGCCGGCGCTCGAGATGCACGCGCATGTCGTCGGTGACCGGGACATTGCGGCCCTTGATGTCTATCTGCATCAGGGACTCCCTTCACTCGGAGACGATGTGGATCAATCGTACCCCTATCGGCGGCTCCCATGTATCGGTTTTGCACGGATGTTCTACGCGTATGTCTCGGGCCGTCTCGCGAATACCGTCGCGGTCCCTGAGTAGCCTCGCCTGCAGCCTCCTTCGGGAGGTTGTGCCCTCGTAGCTCAGTGGATAGAGCAGTCCTTTGACTCAGGACAGGTCCCGGGTTCGAATCCCGTCGGGGGCATCGCATATCCGTCGCGGCCATAGGCTAGACTGGAACGCGAGTCAAAGGACTGTTGCTGAGCTGGATCTGCCCAGCAACGCATATGCTCCGGGGGGCCTGCTTACGCCGGTCCCCCGGTTCTTTATCTGGCGCGCAAGCTCTCCAGGATCCCCGCGTGCCCCGCGATCGCCCCGATCAGGATCGCGCCTTGCGCCACCTCAGTTCCAGGAAGCAGGATGCTGTCGCGTAGCTGCGCTCCCTCGCCGACGCGAGCGCCGTCACCCAGCACGAGCGGACCGGTCAGACGCACATTCTCGCCCAGCTCCACGTCGCTGCCGATCCACACCGAACCCTCGATCTCGGCGCTGCGCGGCACGACGCTCTCGCCCGCGACGATCAAGCCTGGTGCGACCTCGCGTCCCTCAACCTGCAGCCGCAGCTCGCCACGCAACGCGTCGAAGGTGCCCTGGCGCAGCTCCGCGAGCGAGCCGACGTCGTTCCAGTACTCGCGCACCTCATGGATGTGGAACGGGATGTCGTTCTCGAGCAAGGTTGGAAACACATCTTGGGCCCAGTCCACGAACGGGCGATCGGGGAAGTAGTCGAAGATCTCTGGGCTGAAGATGTAGATGCCACAGTTACCGAGGTCTGAGAGCGCCTCCTCGGGGCTCGGCTTCTCCTGAAAGCCGGTGATGCGGCCCTCGCGGTCGTGCAGGACGACGCCGTACTCGCGCGTGTCCGAGACCTTCTTGACGGCGAGCGTCGCGATCCCCCCCGCCTCGCGGTGCCGAGCTGCGAACGCGCTCAGGTCGACGTCGGTGAGCGCGTCGCCTGAGATCACGACGAACGAGTCGTCGCCGAAGAAGTCGGCACAGCCGCGCACTCCCCCGGCGGTGCCGAGCAGCTCCGGCTCGAAGCGGTAGCTCAGCCGCTCGCCGAAGTAGCGCTTGATCGACTCGGGGAAGTAGTGCAGGTTGGCGATCACCTCCTCGAAGCCATGATGTTCGAGCAGATCGAGGATGTGCGCCATCACGGGGCGGTCGAGGACCGGCACCATCGGCTTGGTGATCTCGTTCGTGAGTGGCCGCAGGCGGGTTCCGAGACCCGCGGCGAGGACCATCGCTCTCATCAGGGCGGCAAGCTATAGGAAACGCATCGTGAGCGACTTGCGGGCAATCGAAATGGCGGTGTCGCAAAACACCAGTATTTTTGAGCACAGCACACTGGGCATTCAGGAGACATCCGCTGGTCCACGAGGGAGGAGCGACTCAGTAACGCGCCGTGTCTGCGCCGCTCTAGGCGGGTGGGTGGGATTTCATTCCCATGAACTGCGGTAAACGCGCTGGTCCTCGCGCAGCTCGTCGATCTGCACGCCCAACGATTCGAGCTTCAAACGTGCGACTTCCTCGTCTATTGGATCTGGAACCGCCAACACATCGGCCGGCAGGCCGCCGGCGTTCTCGACGAGGTACTCGACGCACAGTGCTTGGCCCGCAAACGACATGTCCATGACCGCCGCCGGGTGCCCCTCCCCCGCCGCCAGGTTCACCACACGGCCCTGAGCCAGGAGATTCAAGCGACGTCCGTCCGCGAGCGTGTGCTCCTCGACCAACGGCAGCGCTTCGCGTCGCCCGCCGACAGCCAGCGCGCGCAGGTCCTCCAGACATATCTCGACATCGAAGTGGCCCGCGTTGGCCAGCAGCGCGCCGTCCTTCATGCGCTCGAAGTGCTCGGTACGCAGTACGTCGCGCCCACCGGTTACCGTCACGAAGACGTCGCCTCGCTCGGCCGCCGCGAGCGCTCCCATCACCTCATAGCCCTCCATGCGCGCCTCCAGCGCACGCAGCGGATCGACCTCACAGACAACGACCGAGGCGCCGGCGCCGCGTGCGCGTAGAGCGACCCCCCGCCCTGTCCAGCCATAGCCGAGAACCACGACCGTGCGCCCGGCAAGCAGTAGGTTGGTGGCGCGCAGGATGCCGTCGATCGTGGACTGGCCGGTGCCGAAACGATCGTTGAAGGCACGCTCGGTGCGCGACTCGTTCACGGCCAGCACCGGGCATGCGAGCGTGCCCTGCTCGGCGAGCGCCCTCACCCGCAACAACCCGGCGGTCGTCTCCTCCGTGCCGCCCAGCATCCCCGCAGCGTGGCTGGGATTGCGCTCGTGAATCGCCCCGATCAGATCGGCGCCGTCGTCGACCGTGACCTGCGGTGCGCTTCCAACCAGCTTCTGCACGTGCTCGGCGTACTGCTTGGCGCTCTCACCGCGCCTCGCGAGCACCGTGGCGCCATGGCGCTCGGTAAGCGCCAACGCCACGTCGTCTTGGGTGGAGAGCGGATTGGCCGCGCACAAGCCCACCTCTGCCCCGCCGGCAACCAGGGCACGGACGAGATTGGCTGTCTCGGCCGTCACATGCAAGCAAGCGGCGACGCTCACGCCCTCGAGCGGGCGCTCGTTGCGCAAGCGCTCGCGCACTTGCGCAAGCACCGGCATCTGCGAGTCGGCCCAGTCGATGCGTGCCTGGCCGCTGTCGGCCTCGGAGGCAGACGCGGTCAATCCGCCCCCACGTCGCTTTTACCGTCGAGCGCTAGCCGGACCTCGTAGTCGAGTCGCACGTCACAGCTCCGTCACTGGCCCGGGGTCGGCTTAGTAGCGGTAGTGATCGGCCTTGTACGGGCCATCCACTGGCACGCCGATGTAGGCCGCCTGCTCCTCGCTCAGCTTTGTCAGTTTCACGCCGAGCGCATCCAGATGCAGACGCGCAACCTTCTCGTCCAGGTGCTTTGGCAGCACGTATACCCGCTTCTCATACTCGTCGTTCTTCGAGTAGAGCTCGATCTGGGCGATCGTCTGGTTGGTGAACGAGTTGCTCATCACGAAGCTCGGATGGCCTGTGGCGTTGCCCAAGTTCAGGAGGCGCCCCTCGGAGAGCATGATGATCGCGTGGCCATCTGAGAAGACCCACTCGTCTACCTGAGGCTTGATGTTGATGCGCTCGATGCCCGGGGTCTTCGTGAGCCCGGCTATGTCGATCTCGTTGTCGAAGTGGCCGATGTTGCCGACGATCGCCTGGTGCTTCATGCGCGCCATGTGGGCCGCTGTGATGATGTCCTTGTTGCCGGTGGTCGTAATGAAGATGTCGCCGCTCTCCACCACCTCCTCGAGCGTATTGACCTCGTAGCCCTGCATCGCCGCCTGCAGCGCGCAGATCGGGTCGATCTCGCAGATCACCACGCGCGCGCCCTGGCCACGCAGCGATTCGGCGCAGCCCTTGCCGACGTCGCCGAAGCCGCACACGACCGCGACCTTGCCGCCGATCATCACATCGGTGGCGCGGTTGATCCCGTCGATCAGTGAGTGCCGGCAGCCGTAGAGGTTGTCGAACTTCGACTTGGTCACCGAGTCGTTGACATTGATCGCCGGGAACAAGAGCTCGCCGCTCTCGACCATCTGGTAGAGACGGTGTACGCCGGTGGTCGTCTCCTCGGTGACGCCTTGGATGCCTTGGCCGATCTTGGTCCAACGCTGCGGATCTTCCTCCAGCGAGCGCGTCAGCAGCGAGAGCACGACCTGGAACTCCTCGGACTCGGCCGAGGCCGGGTCAGGCACCGCGCCGGCAGCCTCGTACTCGGTGCCCTTGTGCACGAATAGGGTGGCGTCACCGCCATCGTCGAGGATCATGTTGGGGCCGGACATGCCAGGCGTCCCGTCCTCCCCGGGCCAGCGCAGCGCGCGGTCGGTGCACCACCAGTACTCCTCCAAGCTCTCGCCCTTCCATGCGAACACGGGCACACCGCGCGGGTCCTCCGGGGTTCCGTCAGGCCCGACGGCCACCGCTGCCGCCGCGTGGTCCTGTGTGGAGAAAATGTTGCAGCTACACCAGCGCACCTCCGCTCCGAGCGAGGTGAGCGTCTCGATCAGGACGGCGGTCTGGATCGTCATGTGCAGCGAACCGGTGATGCGCGCGCCCCGCAGGGGCTGTGCCTCGGCGTACTCGCGGCGGATCGACATCAGCCCGGGCATCTCGTGCTCGGCGAGCGTGATCTCCTTGCGCCCGAACTCGGCAAGCGAGAGGTCAGCGACCTTGAAGTCGGTCTCGGTCAATGTGGCGGTGGGGGTCATGCGATCTCCATGGTCGTAGTGTGTGGCTTGGCGGCGAGAAGCAGTTGTTGATGCTTTTCTTGCTCGAAGCGCAGCCAGTCGGCGGCGTTGACATCCTCTGGGCGGGAGGGTTCTGCGGCGAGCCAGAGGTCGATCGCATCGCGCAGTTGCGGATCACGCTCGAGTCTCAGCGCGAAGCCGACCTCGGCGAGATCCAACCCGTGCTCCTCGAGCAACATTCGCAGCGTGCTCAAGCGCTGTAGCTCGGCTGGGCCGTACAGTCTGTACCCGGAGCCGGAGCGGCCCGGCTCGACCAGCCCGACGCTCTCGATGTAGCGCAACATGCGCGCCGACCACCCGGTCGTCTCGGCTGCCTCGTTGATCGTCAGTGCATCTACAACAGCAGTCTGCATCGAGCTGACCTTATCAAAGCTATGTCAAGGTTGAGGGGACTGGGCGCTTCGCGATACTGCGTCCTCGCTCCCTTGTGTGCAAAGCACCGCGCTCGCTACGTCCTTGTCTCGCTCGACCCACAGTCCCTTCTACAGGAGACGAGCGGGACAGCTAGCGCTTGATGAGATCGGCCTTGAGCTGCTGGATCAGCTTGACCGGACCCGGGTCGACGCTGCGCAGCGTGGCCAGGTAGATCGAGACCAGGTCGCCGAGCAGCACCAAGGAGATGACACGCTCGATCGTCGTTTGACCGCGCGTCTCCAGACGGAAGCTGGCCGTAGCGCTGCCTGCGATCAGCTTCTCGGTCAGATCCATACGCTCCTTCACGCGTGGGTGGGCGTCGGAATCGTCGAGGAACACGGCCGAGAAACGACCGACGTCCTGAGCGCCCTCCCAGCCCTCGAGCTCATTGTGATCGAGCTCTGGTAGCTCATGAGCGAAGGCCGGCTGCTTTGCGTTCTCGTTGATCTGAGTCTTCCAGCGGTAAGCGATCGGGACCGTGAGTCCCGCGCCGGCAATCACCGGGGCGGTCCCGAGCAGGCCCCGTGCTGTTTGCTTGGCCAGGGAGTCCTCAGAGGCGTCTGGACCCCACTCGGCGACGAGCTGCTCAGTGTGGGCGGCGGCGACGTCGATCTCTGAGGTGAGACGCGGCCCGGCACCACAGAGGGCCGCTACCTCGAGTGCGGCCACCGTCATGTAGGCCACCGCGGCTCTCGGCTGAAAGCCTCCGGGCAGCGGTATCACGGGCACCGCGTCGGCGCGAGCAAGCTCACCGAGGCGCCCGCCGGTGGTAACCACCACGCGCTGGGCGCCAAGCGCCCCCGCCGACTCGTAGCAGGCGAGCGTCTCCTCGGTGTTGCCCGAGTAGCTTGCGCACAGCACAGTCGTCTCGGGCGTCGTCCACGGCGGCAGCCCATACGCGCGTGTCACGAAGATCGGGCGCGAAGCGTGGTCGCCAAGCGCGGCTCGCGCCAGCGCGCCACCGATCGCCGAGCCTCCCATTCCCGCCACTACGAGGCCCGCTGGGGTGTCCCACTCGGCCATGATCGCCGACTCCACCCGCCATAGCGCGTCGCGCAGGTGCTCGGGCAGTGCCAGGATGTCTTGCAACTGGTTGGAAGCGTCCACGCGAGCGATCGCCTCGCGCGAGAGCACGTCGGTGGATGTGGCGGCCCCGCCTTCGCTCATCTGCTCGCCTCTCTTGGAGTGGACTAGAACTTGATCGCCCCGTCGGGCAATGTCACACCAGGGAAGATACGCGCACCACCAGCGATTGTGTTGTCGGCCCCGACGGTCACTCCCTCGCCAAGCACTGCGCCCTCTTGAATGTGAGTCCCATCGCCTATCCGACAGCCGGCGGCGACTATGCAGTTGCGCAGCGTGCAGTTCTCGCCGATCTCGCTGCCGGTGAGGATCACAGCACGCTCGACGGTCGAGCCGGCGCCGATCTTGACGTCGCTACCGAGCACGACCAGGCTGCCGACGTGGGCACCCTCCGCAACCGACGCGCCTGCCTCGATCACGGCCGGTGGAATAGCCCGACCGAGTATTTGCGCACCCTCGGCAACTGATAGGTAGCTGTCGCCGAGTCGCTCGTGCACGGCGGTGCGAACATTGCCCTCTAGAATGTCGAAAGTGCCTTGCAGGTAGCGGGCGGGCGTGCCGATGTCCAACCAATAGCTCTGCGAGGGGAAGCCGTACAAGCCCTCGCCTACAAGGCGCGGCCACACTTCGCGCTCGATCGAGACGTTGCGGTCCGGCGGCACGAGCTCGAGGATCGAGCGCTCGAGCACGTAGGCGCCGGCGCTGATCAAGTTGGTGTCGATGCGGTCGGAGCTCGGCTTCTCGACGAACTCCCTCACCGCGTGGTCGTCCTCCAGGTGAACCAGGCCGTAGGCGCTAGGGTCCTCGACCGGCACGAGCGCGAGCGTTGCCTTGGCGCCGGTGCGCTCGTGTTGGGCGATCTGCTCTGTCAGGTCGATGTCGGTGAGCACGTCCCCGTTGAGCATCAGGAAGCGCTCGTCGAGCAGCGACTCGGCGAACTTCAAGGCACCGGCGGTGCCACGCGGATTGGGCTCCTCGACGAAGCGCAGCCTGATCCCATAGGCCGAGCCATCGCCGAGTACATTGCGTACGCTTGTCGCAAGGAAGCCGCAGGACATGATCACATCGTCGATCCCGTGCGCATGCAGCCACTCGAGCATGAACGAGATGAACGGGCGATCTACCAGCGGGACGACCGGCTTGGGCACGGTCGAGGTGAGCGGACGCAGGCGCGTGCCCTCGCCGCCGACCAAGATCACAGCCTGCATCAGCGCCTGCCTATTCCCTCGTAAGTGAGGCCCGCGGCGCGCACAAGCTCGCCGTCGAGCGCATTGCGACCGTCGATCACGAGCTTGCCGCGCATCGCCGCCGCGACCTCGCGCCAGTCGAGCTCCAGGAACTCAGGCCACTCCGTGACAAGCACAACCGCGTCGGCATCTGTAGCTGCATCCATAGCGGATTCCGCGAAGCGAAGCCCGCTTATCAGGCTGCGCGCCTCGCTCTCCGCAACGGGATCATACGCGCTGACGATCGCGCCGTCGGCGCCTAGCCGTGCCGAGAGCACAAGCGAGGACGCCTCGCGCATGTCGTCGGTGTTCGGCTTGAACGCTAGTCCCAACAGCGTGACGCGCTTGCCGACGAGGCCGCCAAGGTGCTTTTGCAGCTTGGAGATCACGCGGCGCTTTTGCAGCTCGTTGACCTCGATCACCGCTGTGAGCAACTGGAAGTGATAGCCGGAATTGCCGGCCAGCTGCTTGAGCGCGTCGACGTCCTTGGGGAAGCAGCTGCCGCCGAAGCCGATGCCGGCCTGTAGGAACTTCGGCCCGATGCGATCGTCCAAGCCCATCCCGCGAGCGACCTCGACCACGTCGGCGCCGGTCTCCTCGCAGACGTTGGCGATCTCGTTGATGAAGGAGATCTTGGTTGCGAGGAAGGCGTTGGAGGCGAGCTTGACCATCTCGGCGCTGGCGATGTCGGTACGCACAAGCGGCGCACCAAGCGGAGCATAGAGCTCCACGACCGCATCGCCCGCCCAGTCTCCGTTGTCGCCGACGACGACGCGATCTGGATGCATGAAGTCCTCGACGGCGGAGCCCTCCTTGAGGAACTCTGGGCAGGACACATAGCGCAGGCCGTCCTTGCCTTGCTCCCCGAGGATGCGCTGGATCGCTGCACCCGTGCCACACGGCACGGTCGACTTCATGACCAGCGCATGGTGCTCTGAGCTTGGGATCGCGTTGACAACCGCATGCACCGCTGAGAGATCCGCATCGCCGGAATAGGTGGGTGGCGTGCCCACGGCGACGAACAAAAGGCGGCAGTGCTCCAGTGCTTCGCCGAGATCGGTCGAGAAATGCAGCCGCTCGGCATGCTCGGCCAGCAGCTGCTCGAGCCCCGGCTCGTAGATCGGCACCTCGCCTGCTTGCAAACGCTCTACCTTGGCGGCGTCGATGTCCACACACCACACGTCCCTCCCCAAGGCGGCAAAGCCGGCGGCCGTGACAAGCCCCACGTAGCCGGTGCCGATCACTCCGATCGACTCATGCTCAGCGCTCATGCTATTGCGCCTCGGCGCCCGCGGTTACCCATGACGTCGCGAAGGCTAGCTTGTGTGGGCAAGCGAGGCGCGGACGCGACGCGAGCTGCTTCAGGCCGATACAGCGAGGAACGCCTCGTAGCGCTTGATGTCGCGCAACGCGCGTGCATGCTCCTCAGAGCCCTCCTCTGAGCGCTCAGCCGACGCACGGGCGTCGGAGAGCTGCGTCTCGATCGTCGGACGGTCGAGCGCATCGGGGGCAATCGCCTCCTCCACGAGCACAAGCGCACGGTTCTCGGCGAACTGCAAGTAGCCCTCGGCCTGCGCGAAGCGAACGATCTCGGACTCTGAGCGGTAGAGGCGCAGCTCAGTCGGCTCCAGGCGGGCCAACAACGGCTCGTGGTTGGCGAGGATGCCGATCGAGCCGACCGTCGTGAAGGTGGAGAGCATTTCCACCTCCTCGGAGAAGACCTCACCCTCGGGGGTGAGCACTTCGACTGGGAACTTTGTGTGCGCCATCTTCTATCTCCTCGCGTCCCGAGGACCAAGCAGGTCAAGGACGCAGGGAGCGTGGCGTGCTACGCACGCGAGCGACCGAGGACGCAGAGATGCGCCGGTCATCGGGCCGCCTCTACTACCTCGTCGATCGTGCCCTTAAGGAAGAACGCGCTCTCCGGGACCTCGTCGTGCTTGCCGTCGATGATCTCCTGGAAGCCCCTGATCGTCTCGGCGATCGGCACGTAGGCGCCCGGGGTGCCCGTGAACTCTTCGGCCACGAAGAACGGCTGGGAGAGGAAGCGCTCGATCCTGCGCGCGCGCTGCACTGTCAGCTTGTCCTCGTCGGAGAGCTCGTCGATGCCGAGGATCGCGATGATGTCCTGCAGCTCCTTGTAGCGCTGCAGGATCTCCTTGACCTGGTTGGCGACACGGAAGTGATCGTCGCCGAGGATGTCGGCCTTGAGGATCGTCGAGGTCGAGTCCAGCGGATCGACCGCGGGATAGATGCCCTTCTCGGAGATCGCCCTGGAGAGCACCGTGGTGGCGCCCAGGTGGGCGAACACCGACGCCGGCGCCGGGTCGGTTAGGTCGTCGGCGGGCACGTAGATCGCCTGTACCGAGGTCACAGAGCCCTCACGTGTCGAGGTGATGCGCTCCTGCAGCTGGCCCATCTCGGTCTCGAGCGTCGGCTGGTAGCCCACCTGCGAGGGCATGCGCCCGAGCAGCGCCGAGACCTCGGAGCCGGCCTGCACGAAGCGGAAGATGTTGTCGATGAACAACAGCACGTCTTGACCCTGGTCGCGGAAGTATTCGGCCATCGTCAAACCTGAGAGCGCCACCCTCATGCGCGCTCCCGGGGGCTCGTTCATCTGGCCGAAGACGAGCATCGTCTTGTCGAGCACGCCCGACTCCTTCATCTCCAGCCACAGGTCGTTGCCCTCGCGCGAGCGCTCGCCCACGCCGCAGAACGCCGACAGCCCGCCGTGCTCCTTGGCGAGGTTGTGGATGAGCTCCTGGATCAGC
>DATCEK010000148.1:0-18307 GCA_036510155.1 Solirubrobacteraceae bacterium
GCATCGACCCGGTCATCTCGGGATTGGCTGTTGGCCTGGTCACAAGCGCCTATCCACCCTCACGCGAGGATCTGGAACGCGCCACGGAACTGACGCGCTCGTTCCGCGAGCAGCCCACGCCCGAGCTGGCCCGCTCGGCGCAGATCGGTGTGCAATCGGCAATCTCGCCAAACGAGCGACTGCAGTACTCCCTGCATCCGTGGACGAGCTACGTGGTCGTGCCGCTGTTCGCGCTCGCCAACGCAGGCATCCATGTGACTTCGGGCCTGTTGGGCGATGCAATCTCCTCGCCGATCACCCTCGGCATCGCGATCGGCTATGTGGCCGGTAAGCCGTTGGGTGTCCTTGCCGCGTCCTATCTGGCCTCGCGCCCGCGCTTGCGAGGCGTGCGCCCGACGCTCAGCTTCCCCTCGCTGGCGGGCGGTGGCGCCGTCGCGGGGATTGGCTTCACCGTTTCGCTTTTGATCTCGAGCCTCGCTTTCTCCGGTGAGCGCCTGCAAGAGGCAAAGCTCGGCGTGCTCGCCTCGGCGGTCCTCGCCCCGCTCGTGGCATGGGGCGTCTTCAAACTCATGCGCCGCCTGCCCACGCAGGTGCGAGCCCGTCAGATCGTCGGCACCGCCGCCGACATTCTCGATCTCGCCGACGACGTCGACCCGGCGCGCGACCACGTTCGCGGTAGCGACGATGCCCTGGTCACCCTTGTCGAGTACGGAGACTTCGAGTGCTCTTATTGCGGCCAGGCGGAGCAGATAGTGCGCGAGTTGCTCTCTTCCTTCGACGACGAGCTGCGCTATGTCTGGCGCCACCTACCGCTCAACGACGTCCACTCGAGCGCGCAATTGGCGGCCGAGGCAACCGAGGCGGCCGCGGCCCAGGGCAAGTTCTGGGAGCTGTATGACGCGCTGCTGGCCCACCAGGACACCTTGACCCCGCTTGACATGCGTCGCTACGCAGAGCAGCTGGGCCTCGACGTCGAGCGCTTCTGGGAGGAGCTGCGCCATCACGACTACGCGGCAAGGGTCGCGGAGGACGTGGCGAGCGCCGACTCGAGCGGCGTCTCTGGCACCCCGACGTTCTTCATCAACGGCCGCCGCCATTACGGTGCGTACGACATCGAAACCTTGACCGAGGCGGTGCGCGCCACGCGCAGGCGTGCGGGCCTGCTGGCTCGTAGTTTCTAGGCCGCGATGCCCTCCACCACCATGTGCAAGCCGGCGTGACGCACACGCCCGGGTCTGAGCCCGGCGTCAGCCATCAGGGCATGCACTTGCCCGGGGGAGCGCTCGCGTCCACCCTCGCACTCGACCAGCATCAGCAGATCGGCCAGCGAGCTGAAGGGACTGGGTCGGCCGGGCTCCAAGTGCTGGTCGATTGCCACGACTACTGAGCCGGCGGGCATCGTCGCGCGGACGCGGCGCAGAATGTCGCGGCAAGCCTCGTCGCTCCAGTCGTGCAAGATCCACTTGAGCACATAAACGTCGGCGGAAGCGTCGAGCGCGCCAAAGAGGTCCCCGGCGCGCCGCTCGACCCGCTCGCCCACGCCACTCGCTTGCAGGAACCCCTCTGCGTCGGCAAGCACCTCCGGCGCGTCAAGCAGAATCCCGCGTGCCTGGGAACGACGGGCGAGAATCGCCGCAAGCAGCGAGCCAATCCCGCCGGCCACGTCGCAGATGACCCCTTCTTGCGGCCATGGATAAGCACGCGAGAGGGCCGGTAGGTCGATCGCGGTGAGCTCGCGCATCGCCTCGCCGAAGCGGGCACCCTCCTCGGGATGCTCGGCGAAGTACTCCCAAACAGAGTCGCCAAAAGCAAGCCTGTGACCGGAGGGCTCGGCCCCACCGCGAAGCTGGCGCTCGAGCTCGGCGTGTGCCGTCGCGTTGGCGGGCGCCGCCTGGTAGCCAACCCACGCGGCGATCGAGCGCGGATGCTTGCGCGCGAGCGGTGTACCGAGCCGCGCCAGGCTTGCCTTGCCGTTGCGGTCCAAGCGCACAAGTCGCGAAGCGGCCGCCGCGCCGAGCACGCGTAGCGTCACATCCTCAGACAGGCCAAGCTCGCCGGCCAGTGTACGAGCGTCCCGCGGCCTGTCGGCCATTGCGTCGGCAAGCCCGGAGTTGACGAGCGCGCCGGCAAGCTTGGTGCGCTGCAGGCCGGCCGTAAAGTCCCACAGCGCCGCCTCGGCCGGCAGTATGCGATCGGCCAGGCCGATCATGCGGCTGCGCAATGTCAGCCCGGCACGGGCGAGCCCATGCGGAACCGGAAAGGGTGGCAGCGCCATGAAGCCAAGCCTATGGGAGTCGGGTACTGCAAGTAGAGTGGGTGCGAATGACGCTAGTCCTACTTACAGGCGCCACCCGTGGCATCGGCCAAGCCGCCGCGATAGAGCTGGCCCGTCAAGGCGCCGAACTTGCACTCGTGGGTCGGGATCCAGAGCGTGTCGCTGCCGTGGCGGGCGAAGCCAGATCGGCCGGGGGCGGCGCACCGGTACATGAGCACGTCGCGGACCTGACGCTGATGAGCGACGTGCGCAAGCTGGCTGAAGAAGCGCGCTCGAACTATGAGCGCATCGACGTGCTGGCGAACAACGCGGGCGCGCTGTTCGCCTCGCGCAAGCTCACACCCGAGGGCTTGGAGCGAACCTTTGCGCTAAACCATCTCGCGCCTTTTTTGCTGACGGCTTTGTTGCGCGATCGCCTCGAGGGCGGGCGGGTGCTCACAACCGCCTCCGACGCGCACAAGTCCGGTCGACTCGACCTCGATGATCTGCAGTCGGAGAAGTCATACGCGGCGATGCGCGTGTACGGCACGTCGAAGCTATGCAATATCCTCTTCACACGCGAGTTGGCAAAGCGAGCGCCGGAGCTGAACGCCAACTGCTTTCACCCCGGCGTGGTGCGAACGGGCTTTGGCAAGAACGAGAACGGCATCTGGAAGGTCTTGACGACGGTGGCGGGCCCGTTCTTTCGCTCGCCGGCACGCGGCGCTCGCTCGCTGGTCTGGTTGTCGCTGTCTGAGGAGACGGCGTCGCTGACAGGTGAGTACATCGAAGACGAGAAGGTGGCCCAGCCAAGCGCCCAAGCACAGGACGCGGTGCTGGCAGAGGGCCTGTGGGAACGCAGTGCCGAGCTCGTCGGTCTGCCCGCTGATGCGCCGGCTTGACGCTGCGGGCAGCAGTAGCCCGCCTAGCCGCAGCTCAAGGGACTGACGTATCGGATGTGCACGCAGCCGGCCTCATCGCGGCTCAGTGGGAGGGCGGCAGCTTCACCAGACCGATGAAGAAGTCGTCGATCTGGTGCACGATGCGGCTGAACTGTTCGAAGTCGACGGGCTTGGTGATGTAGGCGTTGGCGTGCAGTTTGTAGGCGCGCACGATGTCCTCCTCGGCCTCGGAGGTCGTAAGCACGACGACCGGGATCATGGAGAGCGCGGGATCGCTCTTGACCTCCTCCAGCACTTCGATGCCGTTCTTGCGCGGCATGTTCAAGTCCAGCAGGATCAGGTCGGGACGCGGCGAGCCCGCATAGGGACCTTCGCCGCGCACGTACTGCATCGCCTCGACGCCGTCGTTCACAACAGACAGCACGTTGCCGACCTTGTGGTCCTCGAACGCCTCCTTCACCAGCAGCACGTCACCGGGGTCGTCCTCGACGAGCAGTACCGATATCAGTTCGGCGATCATGGTTGTGTCTCCTTGGCGATGGGCAGGGTGAAACGAAACTCGGCGCCGGGCTTGTGCTCTGAGTCAAGCCACATGCGGCCACCGTGATATTCGACGATCTTGCGGCACATTGCCAACCCGATGCCGGTGCCCGGGTAGGCCTCCTTGGTGTGCAGGCGCTGGAAAATGACGAAGATGCGATCGGCGTACTCCTCTTCGACGCCGATCCCGTTGTCGGCGCAGCTGAACTGCCACTGCCCGTCTTGATCGGCCACGCTCAAACGCACGACCGGTGGCTGCTCGCCTCGGAACTTGACGGCGTTGCCGATCAGGTTCTGGAAAAGCGACACCAGCAAGCTGCGCTCGCCGCGCACGCTCGGCAGCTCCGCAGCCACGACGGTTGCGCCCGACTCCTTCAGTGCGCTCGACAGCGACGCCTCGGCCTCGGCGAGCACAGGGTTGAGGTCGACCAGCTCGTGCTCGACGCCGCTGCGCCCAACGCGCGAGAAGGCGAGCAGGTCGTTGATCAGGATCTGCATCCGTTTCGCGCCGTCCACGGCGAACTCGATGTACTGCTCGGCACGCTCGTCGAGCTGGCCGCCGTAGCGTCGCTGTAGCGCCTGGCAGAAGCTTGCGACCTTGCGCAGCGGCTCCTGCAGGTCGTGCGAGGCGACGTAGGCAAACTGCTCGAGCTCGGCGTTGGAGCGCTTGAGGTCGAGCGCCTGGGCCTCCAGTTGCTTGCGGATGCCTTCGACGACAACGAGCTCCTCGACGATGCGACGACGCATCGCATCGATCTCGCCGCCGAGCTGCACGATCTCGCGTGGGCCGGCGACGACGCCGACGGGCTTCTCGAAATTTCCAGCCGCCACCACTTCGGCTTCGCGTCCAAGCTCCGCGAGCGGTCGTGTGATGATGCGGCGCAACAGGATGCCGGCGCCGATCACGCTGCCAAGGATCAACGCGGCGGCTACGAGCAAGACCGTCTGGAGGAAGTGCGCGTCGCTATCGAGCTGTTTCTGCGCCTGTTTGAGCTTGCGACTCAAGTCCGAGCGCAGCGGACTCAGCGACGCACGGATCGCGTCGAACAGCGCCTTCCCCTTGACGCTCAGGGCAACCGAGCCCATGTGGTTTCGTCTGACGACGAGTAGAGCAGGGTCCACGAACCGCAGCTGCCACCTGTGGGCCTGCAGGCGCACCAGCCGCAGATCGGCCGTCAGCGGTTCGAGGGAGAGTTGCTTGATGGCCGCCAGTTCCCCGTAAGCGCGTGTCTCGTTCGCGCGACCCTGGGTGTAGGGCTCGAGGAAGCTGGGATTGGCGGTGATGATGTAGCCGCGGACACCGGTCTCCTCGTTGACGAGCGCGTTTTCGAGGGCCAGGGCTGCAAGCAGCGCCGGCTCAACCTGATTGAGCACGACACGTCGCTGGCTGTTGAGCCGCTGGTTGGCAACCAGCGCGAGACCAATGCCGGTAATCGCAAACGCCAGCAGCACGCCGATCGTGAGCGCAAGCCACTGGCCGACGCGCAGACGGGGAAGTGGGCCGCTCGACCGTTGCAGGTCTGGGGAGCTGCCGGCCATGCTTCTCAGCGCTGCGGACTCGCGCCGACAAGGACCATCGCCACGTCGTCGGTGAGCGCCCCCCCGTTGAGCTCTTCCGCTTGTTCGATCAGGCTGAGGAGCAACCGGTCGGGCTGCTCGTGCCAATCGTGGTGAGCGGCGATGTATTCGGCGATCAACGTTTGTAGACGAGCCGTACCCAGTCGCTCCGCTCCTTCTCCGATGCGCCCCTCGGTGATGCCATCGGTGTGGAGCAGCATCGCCCAGTCGGGGGGCAGATCGAGGTGGGTCGGTTGCCAGCGTCCGTCGCCCAGTCCAATCGGCGGCCCGACGGCCACCTGAGGAAAGTCAGACACCGAGCCGCCGTCGATCAGGATCGGCGCTGGATGCCCCGCGAGCATCATCTCCGCGCCGGCGCCATCGGCATCGATCTCGAGCGTGCACAGGGTGGTAAAGAGCAGCGGAATCTCGCGTTCGTGTTCGAGCACGCGCTGCAGAGCACGCATCGTACGCTCGGGCTCCACGCCACAGATCGCAAGCGCCCTCCAGGCAGCACGCAGACAGACGCCGATCGCTGCCTCGTCGGGTCCGTGTCCGCAGACGTCGCCGACGACGAGGCGCACACGCCCATCGGGCGCCTCGGCGACATCGAAGAAGTCGCCGCCGAGCAGGCCGCGATCGCGTCCCGCGCGGTAGCACGTCGCGATCCACACCAAGTCGTCGTCGATCAATGGTCGTGGGGCAAGTCCGCGTTCCAGTCGCGTGACCTCGCGAGACTGCGCCTGGGCGAGTCGCAGCTGCTGGCGGGCCTCGTCGGCCTGGCGGCGACTGATCGAATAGCGAATCGCCCGCGCCAGCTGGTCGCCGTCGACATGGCCCTTGACCAGATAGTCCTGTGCGCCCGCGTCGACCGCCCCGACGCCGGCCGCCTCGTCGTTGAGACCGGTGAGGACGATCAGCGGGATCCCAGGCGCCTGGGCACGCAGACGTACGACTGTGTCAAGACCTTCGGCGTCGGGAAGCTTCAAATCCAAAAGCAAGCAGTCGATGCCATCCTCGAGCTTTGCGAGAGCTTCGCCCAACGTACGGGCGCGAATCAATCGCGCCAAGGGAAGCGTTCCTTCGAGCAGATCCTCGACGATCAGCGCGTCGCCGTCGTCGTCCTCGATCAGCAACACGCTGAGCCGGTCCCGCACGCTGCCCGTCGCCGGCCGCTCTGTGCCGGGCAGCGCAGTTGTCCCCTCCCCATATGTACGAGCGCGTGCGACCATTGCTGCGAGAAGATCGTAGCCGCAATGCTCAAGGCCACAGTTTGGCGAGCGCTGTCACGGGTAGCTACGGCTACAGCACCTCGAGATGCGCGCTCAGGACAGGCGCGCCAGGTGGTCGGCGTGGAAGCACGCTCGCGGGGCGGTTGGGTGGGTACCGCTGCATCTCATTCCCTAGACCCCTAGCCAAACAGGAGATTCCAGCATGAGCAAGGCTGAGCAGAAGATAGTGCAGTACCTCATGGAGGCGCACGCCTCCGAGGTCGGGTTGGTGCGCGACCTGCAGGCGCAGATAGCGATGACGCCTCGTGGCAACTACCGCACTGCCTTGGAGACCCACTTGCGTGAGACGCGAGATCACGCGAAACGTCTCAAAAATCGCTCGAGTAGCTTGGGCGCGGGCGACAGCGTCGTGCAAACAGCGGTCGGGCTGGCAGAGGACGCGGTCAGCCAGATTCTCGCGCTCGGCAAGGCGCCGCTTGCGCTGCTACGCGGCAGCACCGGCGAGGAGAAGATTCTCAAGAACGCAAAGGATGCATGCGCGACCGAGGCGCTCGAGATCGCGACCTACACGGCGATCGAGCAGCTCGCGCGCTCGGTCGGCGACGACGTGACGGCGGAGCTCGCGATCAAGATTCGCGGCGAGGAGGAACGGATGCTCGAGCGCGTGATGCGCGAGATCCCGAAGCTCGCCGCTGTGATCGTGGCCGCCGAGCACGACTCCTCCTATGAGATCACAGAGACTGGAGCTGCCGACACGGTTCGCGAAGTCGCAGACGCCGGCAAGCAGGCCGCGCGCAAGGCGCAGGGCAAGGCTCGTCGCACCGCACGCGGTGCTCGCAAGATCCCGGGTGTGGCGTTCGCCGAGGGCGAGATCAAGGGCGCGGTGGCCTCCGAGGGCAACCTTGCGATCCCAAGCTACGACAAGCTCACAGCCGCCGAGGTCCTAGACCGGTTGGGCGATCTCTCGCAGATCGAGCTGGCGAAGGTCGACGCGTATGAGCGTCGCAACGGGAACCGCTCCACGATCCTCAACAAGATCATCATCCTGCGTGGCCAGGAGCCGTGGCCGGGATATGACGAGCTGAACGTCGAGGAGATTCGCAAGGCTCTGTCGGGCAGCAATGACGAGCGTGTGAGCGAGGTCCGCTCCTACGAGCGTTCACACAAGAACCGCGCCGGCGTGATTCAGCTGACAGAGCGCGAGATGGCTCACGCCTGAGCAATGCGATCGTCCCGCGCGGGGCCGCGCTCGTGGGGCCGCTCGTTCTTCTCTGGGTAGCGAGAGGTTGAGCGGTTGCCGCGCGGGATGCAAGCAGGCGAGGAGATACTGCGAGCAAGCTATCCGAGCGAGCCGGCTACCCAGTCAAGTTGACCAGGCCCTTGATGCTCAGGTAGGCGCCGGCGCCGGCGCAGGCGATCACAGCCAGTAGACGTCCGTTGCGAGCGAACCAGGCGTTTATCTGCTCGAGCGAGCTCGATGCTCGCGCGGGAAACAGGACCAGTGCGAGCATCGGCAGCTCGATCAGCCACAGCATCACCGCGACGGTTACAAACAGCGCGACCAGCTTGCCGCTGGTTGAGAGGCTCGCGTCGGAGATCTCCTTGACTGCCGCGATGTAGATCGGTGAGGGCAGCACATATAGGGTTATGCCGAGCACGAAGGCAAGGCGGCGACTCTCCAGATAGCGCTCGATCTTCGAAGTGCCTTTCTTTGTGTCCTCGGCAGAGGTGCCCAGGTCACGATCTCTCTGTTGGGCCAGTTGCTTGCGGCGAAGACGGATCGCCAGTCCAAGCAGCAGCACGCCCAGGGCGAGGTCAAGCGCCGCACTCGGGGTGAGGTGGTGAGACCCTGTGACACCGACATCGTCCAGCAGGAACAACAGAATCGTGCCGACCGCATAGGTGATGAGCATCGCCGCCACGACAAAGGCGAGCACGCGCGAGCGCACCTGCTCGCCGCGCCCGAGGGCGATCACGGCCACCACCGCCGGCGGGTAGATCGAGGCGGCGAACGCCAGGGCTAGCGCTTGGGGTGGCATCTCGATCGAACGTCCTCAAGTGTGGCGCTTTCGCGCTCAGTCGGTATTGGCCACCTTCATTTGCTGCTCGCCCACGCGGATCGTGTCGCCGCGGCGCAACTGGCGCCCGCGCCGCGTCTCACGCTCGCCGTTGACCAGGACAGATTCAAGCTCGAGGAAGGATTTCGCTTCGCTGCCGCTGTCGATGGCCCCCACGAGCTTGAGTAGCTGGCCCAGCCTGATCGTCTCATCGCGAATCTGAACCTCTCGCTCCATCGGAGGAATCTACCGGCCTTCGCGGGGGAGCTTGGCGCCCAAGACCCCTGCTCTCAAAACAGGCTCTGCTGTGGGTGGACTGGGGGTTCGCTTGGTGGGGGCGACGAGCGGAGGGTTTGCTCGGGCAGTCTTCTGAATCCACTGTTGGTCCCTCCTCGGCGCACGAGTCGAGCGAGGCGCTTGCGTTCGTCTGCAGGCGCATAGGCACCGCTTGCATAGAGCGCCTCGTAGCGTCCCACCAGCTCTGGGCGCTGAGTACGCAACCAGTCCATGAACACGTCCTTGACTTCGCCGCGCAGATGCAGCGCAGCTCCCCCGATGCTCTGCGCTCCGGCTTCGATCGCGCCCTGCAGCAGCGACTCGAGCTGCTGGGGACTGTCGTTGATGCCCGGCATCAGCGGCGCGATCAGCACGCCCGTCGGAATCCCCGCACGGTTGAGCTCCGCGACCGCCTCCAGGCGAGCGCGGGGATTGGGGGTATGGGGCTCGGTGGCACGCCAAGCGTGCTCGTCGAGCGTCGGGATCGAGAGGCTCGCGCTGATCGAGGTGCGCTGGGAGATCTGCAACATCAACGGCAGGTCGCGCAGCAGCAGGGGGGACTTCGTGAGCACAGAGCAGGGGTTGCCAGCCCCATGGGCTGCATCGCGCAGCGCCTCCCAGATGCCTACCATCAGCCGGTAGCGGCCCTCCACCCACTGGTAGGGGTCGGTGTTCGTGCCCAGCGCCACGTGCTCTTGCTTCCACGATGGGCGTGCAAGCTCGCGGCGCAGCACCTCGGGCGCGTTGACCTTGACGACGATCTCGCGCTCGAAATCGCGCCCGGCATCGAAGCCCAGATAGCTGTGGGTCGGGCGGGCAAAGCAGTAAACACACGCATGGCTGCATCCCCGATAAGGATTGATCGTCCAGCTGAAGGGCATGCGCGAGCGAGCGGGAACGCGGTTGAGCACGGAGCGGGCACGGACCTCGTAAAAACGCGTATCGAGTGTCTCGGGTGCGTCGAAATGGCGCACAATGGCCTCGTCACGGTAGCCGGGCAGGCGACGCTGCTCGTCTGCGTGCTCGATCAGATTGCTCCAACGCACGAACATATGTTCGCATGAGTGGCGGCGTCATCGTGGGGGCCGCGGCATCATGAGCCCTCATAGCGCCGCGCTAGAAGATTCGGGGGTTGAACGGGCGCGCTTTGGGGCATACCCGGCGCTATGACATATGGAACCTCACTATTTCTGATTGCAGTTGGCGCGATATTGCGGTATGCGGTGACGGCGACGGTCAGCGGCATCAACCTGCAGACGGTCGGCCTTGTGCTGATCGTTGTGGGCGTCGTTGGTCTGCTGTTCTCGCTGCTGTGGTTCGGCGCATGGGCGCGCAGGCGACGTGTAGCGCCGGTCGAACGCGGCGAAGTGCGCGACCGCGAAATCTATTAAGCAGCTCAGCTGCGGGATTTCGCTGTTCTCACGGACCCAACACGACTTTTGGGGCGACCCAACACAACTACTGGGGAGCGCCTCCCCCGGTAGATGGCCTCCCGGGCATTGATTGCCCGGGAGGCTTCTCCGCGCTCGTCCTCTCCCGTCCTCTCCTTCTCCCGTCTGTCCCCAGCAGACGGGAAAACTCTTTGGCCACACCACCCCGGAACGCGATCCGCTTTGGATAGCGCCCGTTTGGGGTGAGGCCGCTATTTCTTCGGGCAGGGGACCTTGATGCTGACCGTCGAGGTTTCTCCGCTGAGATATTTGAGTTCGGTCTTCGCCGGGAAGCCGCCTTTCGGGCACTTGCTCGGGACGGTGCCGTAGGAGATCAGCTTTTTGCCCTTCATGTAGGCGGCGCCGACCCTGATCTTGATCGATAGCACCGAAGCGTAGGGAGCTCCCGGAACCGTAGATACGAGCGGCACGACCGCGTTCAGCTTCTGTCCGAAGGGATGCGAGGCGCCCGAGAAGTCCCCGGTTGAGAGAACTTCGAGCACCGCCGGTTCCCTGCCTTCGGTGAAGAAGGCGATTTTCCCGCCGGGCGTGAAGAACGCCTGCACGGTCGCTTTCTCCTGGACGCGGGTACCGCCGAAGCTGACGACGCCGAGCACTTCACCCTTTGGGCTGGCTACCGACTTCTTCGGGCAGTCCTGGACTTCATGGCTTTCAAGGATCGCGTTCGAACAGGTTGTGAACCCCTGGGGGTGCAGCTTGGTGCCGGAGGGCAGATACACAACAACCCCTGTCAAAGGCGAAGGAAAACCACCATATTCCGTGCCGCTGATCGTCATCTGCGCTTCCACGGATGCGCCCGCGCCGAGGATGTTGCCTGTTTTGGGATATGACCCGCCTTTGGGCGAAGCCGGATTCTTGAGGACGGGCAGGATCTTCGCCTTGACAGTCACGTTTGGCGCCGCGAGCGCGGCTGCCGGCAAGCTGACCGCGGCGATCGCCAGGCAGGCCAGGCCTACAAGGAGGCTGAGCCTGTGGGGGAGCCTGCCGCGGCTGGCGCCTCGAGCGTTCCGTGCGGGCTGTGCCGGCGCTTGTGGATCGGCCGCGTAGCTGCGCGGTGTGCTCGAGTTGGCGTGCTCGGATCTGGCCATGTCTCATCTCTCCTTGGGTGGTGCTGCCTACTCCCTTAACAGGCTCCGCATGCCCAAGTAGCGGTTGCAACTATTCTCGGGTGAGCCCAGCTCGGCTAACGTCGCTTCGGTGAGCAGCGACATGTCAGAAGGGGAGCGTTCAGAAGGCGAGCGTCTGAAGAGCCTCGGCATCCTGCGCTTGCGGGCCGAGAATCCCGGCCCGCTCACGATGTCGGGCACCAACAGCTGGGTGGTTGGGCGCGATCCGGCTTGGGTCGTCGATCCGGGTCCTGAGCTGGCGGACCATCTCGAGCGTCTGGCGAGCGCGCTCGAGGAGCGTGGCGGACTGGGAGGGATTGTGCTCACCCACGACCACATCGATCACTCCGAGGCGGTGGCGGCTCTACGCGAGCGCTACCCCGCGCCGCTCGCGGCCGGTCGCGGTGGGGTCGACGTGGAGTTGGCCGATGGGGTTAGCTTCGGTCCTTTCGAGGCGCTTTACACGCCGGGCCATGCGCCCGACCATTTCGCTCTGATCGCCGGCAGAGCTTGCTTTGCCGGCGACGCGATCCTCGGCGAGGGCAGTGTGTTCGTGGCCCCCGATCCAGGAGCGCTCGCCGGCTATCTGAACGGCCTGCGACGATTGGGAGAGCGCCGGCTGGAGGTTCTCTGCCCAGGCCATGGCCCGCCGATCTGGGCTCCCGAGGAGCGCATCCGCGAATACATAGAGCACCGCCTCGACCGCGAGCAGCGGCTGCTCGAGGCGATCGCCGAAGGTCATCGCGGGGAGCAGGCGTTGCTGGACGCGGCCTGGTCGGATGTGCCCGAGCAATTGCGCCCGCTGGCGGCGATAACACTTGCCGCACATCTCGACAAGCTCGCCGAAGAGGGCCGCCTCCCGCTACCGTTTGCGCGATGAGCGCCCCTGCCTTGAAGACCGCCGGTGCAGTGAGCGCCGGTCGAGTAGGGCCTGCGTGCATTCGATGAGCGGTTCTTCGTCGGGCAGCGAAGCCTCCGGGGACGGGCAGGTAGCGCAGTCGAGAGGGTCGGGCATTCCGGTTCCAGCGCAAGATTCGCCGTTCCCTCCGATTGCCGATTATGGCTTCCTTTCCGATTGCCACACCGGCGCGCTCGTAGCCTCCGATGGGGCGATCGAGTGGATGTGCCTGCCGCACTTCGATTCCGCCTCGGTCTTCGCCGCGATGCTCGACCGCGGCGCCGGAAGCTTCCGGGTTGGGCCGTACGGCATGTACGTACCCGTTGGGCGACGCTACCTGCCGGGCACCAATGTGCTCGAGACGACCTGGATGACCCCCCAGGGGTGGCTACGCGTGGTGGATGCGCTTACGATCAGCGACTGGCACGACGTGAAGCGCGGTAGCACCCACACGCGTCCGCCAACCGACTTCGACGCCGACCATCTGCTCGTGCGAATGGTCGAATGCATTCAGGGTCAAGTACAGGTGGAGATGGTATGTGAGCCGATGCTCGACTACGGCTCCACTGCGGCACAGTGGAGCCACGTCGAAGACGAGTACGGACACGGCCTCGACGCAACCAACGAGCGCACTGCGTTTCGCCTGTTCAGCGATACACGCATGGGTATCGAGGGCAATCGCGCGCACTCGCGCCACACCATGGCCGAGGGCGAGAAGCGCTTCTGCGCGCTCTCTTGGACCAAAGAGCTGCGGGGTCCTCGCACGGCCGAAGAAGCCGAGGCGCGGATCGAGCGCACGAGTCACTTCTGGCGTACGTGGCTGGCCGAAGGCAACTACCCCGACCATCCGTGGCGCGCGCATCTGCAACGCTCGGCGCTCACCCTGAAGGGCCTTACCTTCATGCCGACCGGAGCGCTCGTGGCGGCGCCGACCACCTCGCTGCCCGAGACACCGCGCGGCTCGCGCAACTGGGATTACCGCTACTGCTGGATGCGCGACGCCGCCTTCACGCTGTGGGCTCTGCACGCGCTTGGCCTTGACTGGGAGGCCGACGATTTCATCCAGTACGTCGCCGACATGGAGCGCAACGAGGACGGGTCGCTACAGATCATGTATGGCATCAAGGGCCAAAAGGACCTGAGCGAGTCCACGCTCGACCACCTCAAGGGTTACGAGGGCGCGCGCCCGGTGCGGATCGGCAATGGCGCCTACAACCAACGCCAGAACGATGTCTACGGGGCGGTGCTCGACTCGGTCTACCTGCACTCCAAGCGTCGCGATCACATTCCCGAGCGGCTGTGGCCGGTATTGATCGACCAGGCCGAATGCGCGGGGCGCGTGTGGAGGGAGGCCGACCAAGGAATCTGGGAGGCTCGGGGCGAGCCGCGCCACTACGTCTCCTCGAAGCTGATGTGCTGGGTTGCTTGCGACCGCGCGGCGCGGCTCGCCGAACGGCGGGGTGAGGAGGAGCACGCCGAGCGCATGCAGGGGATCGCCGATGAAATCAAGGCCGACATCCTCGAGAAGGGCGTCGACGAGCGCGGCGTGTTCCGCCAGCATTACGACACCGACGCGCTCGACGCCTCCAACCTGCTGATCGTCCTGATGCGCTTCCTGCCTGCCGACGACGAGCGCGTGCGCGCGACGGTCATGGCGATCCGCGACGAGCTCACCGAGAACGGCCTGGTCCTGCGCTATCGCACAGAGGAGACCGACGACGGCCAGAGCGGCGAGGAGGGCACCTTCTTGATCTGCTCATTCTGGCTCGTCTCGGCCATGTGTGAGATCGGCGAGCATCTGCACGCACGCCGCCTCTGCGAGCGGCTGCTGGGCTATTCATCTGAGCTCGGCCTGTACGCGGAGGAGCTCGAGGCCTCCAGCGGCAGGCATCTTGGCAACTATCCGCAGGCGTTCACGCACCTGGCGCTGATCAACGCCGTCACGCATGTGATGGGAACGATTGAACGCTCCTGAGGTTCGCCGCAAGTCCCGCGCGGGAGAGGCGCTTCCAAGGTCGCGGTCGATACGGCTGGTCGTGCGGGAAACGGCCAGCTGCGCGTAGGCACTATTCGTAGCCGGGCTCGCCAGGCAGCGCCACGCGCGCGACCTCGCCGTCGAACCAAACCTTCGGTTGCACCGGCAGCACTTCGCGACCGCGCGCGTACGAGAGTAGTTCGGCTACGCTTGAGAATGCTCCAAGCTGCTCCAGATGCTTGATCGTCGGGAAGACGAGCAGGATCTCTTTGCGAGCGTGAGCGTCGAGCGCCCCCCTTGGGGTGAACCAGCCCTGATCGACGCACTCCTCGCCGTCGACGTGGGGTTCCTGTCCGGTTGGCAACTGCGCCAGAAAGAAAAGGGTGTCGAAGCGGATCGACACCTCCTCGGGAGTTATCCAGCGCGAGAATTCCACGAGCTCAGTGGGATTCGCGAGCGTTATGCCTGCCTCCTCGGAGAGCTCTCTCGCGGCCGCGGCGCGATGGGCGCCGGCGTTGCCAGCTCCGGACGGTCGGGGATCGTTCTCGTCGACAGCACCTCCGGGGAACACCCACACGCCGCCCATGAACTTGGCCTGCTCGGTGCGCTTTACGAGCAGCACTTCGAGCGTTTGCTCGCCACCGCGCAGCAGGATCACGGTGGCCGCCTGTCGCGGCGGCGTGACCTCACCCAGGTTGATGCCCTGTCCGGGCTCCCGCACGGCGCCCAGGTTGAGTTCCTGTCCGGGCTTCCGCACGGCGCCTAGGTTGAGTTCCTGTCCGGGCGGGCTGTGGCGGTCGAGATCGAGCTCTTGGCCTGGCTTGTCGGAGTCGCTGGGAGTCGAACCGCTCATTCAAAGGACCCTACCGCCAGGTAGTCTTACGTGCATGAGCGCAACCCAAACCTTGCAACGCTGGATCTGCGAGTCCTGCGGCTACATCTATGACCCGGAGGAGGGCGACCCCGACGGGGGCATCCCGGCCGGCACGGCCTTCGAGGACATCCCCGACACGTGGTTCTGCCCTGTGTGCGGGGCACGCAAGCGGGACTTCACCCTCTACGAGGATTGACACGCTGACCGACTGGACCGAGCTTTCCGAGCTCGACAGCCGGCACGTATGGCACCCATACTCGGCGCTGCCAGGCGAGCCGCGACCGTTGCCGGTCGTCTCCGCCGAGGGTGTGCGCCTGCACCTGGCCGACGGGCGCGAGCTGATCGACGGCATGTCCTCGTGGTGGTGCGCGATCCACGGCTATCGCCGTCCGGCATTGGACGCGGCCGTGCGCGAGCAGCTGGAGCGTATGGCCCACGTGATGTTCGGTGGCCTGACGCATGAGCCGGCAATCAGGCTCGCCGAGCGCCTGGTGGAGATCGCCCCCCAAGGTCTGGAGCACGTGTTCTTTGCTGACTCTGGCTCGGTGTCGGTGGAGGTGGCGATCAAGATGGCTTTGCAATACCAGCGCGCCCTAGGCCATCCTGAGCGTACGCGCCTGTTGACGGTGCGCGGCGGCTACCACGGCGACACCTTCGGCGCTATGGCCGTATGCGATCCGGTCGGCGGGATGCACTCGATGTTCAGCGGCGTACTTGCCGAGCACGTCTTTGCAGAGCGTCCGCCCGACGGCTTCGACGCTCCGCTGGACGAGCTATGGGCAGAGCACGTGAGCGAGCTGTTTGCCCGTCACGCCCATGAGCTGGCGGCGGTGATCGCCGAGCCGGTCGTCCAGGGCGCGGGTGGAATGCGCTTTCACTCGCCGGCGTGTGTCTCCTTCTTGAGGGGATTGTGTACCAAGTACGAACTTCTCCTCCTCCTTGATGAGATCGCGACCGGCTTCGGGCGAACGGGCTCGATGTTCGCCTGTGAACATGCGCAGATCACCCCAGACATCATGTGTGTCGGCAAGGCGCTCACCGGTGGCTATATGACGCTCGCGGCAACGCTCTGCACGAGTGAGGTTGCCCAGACGATCTCAGCGGGGGAGGGGGGCGCGCTGATGCACGGTCCCACTTTCATGGCCAACCCGCTCGCCTGTGCCGTGGCGTTGGCGTCGCTCGATCTGCTCGCCGAGGGCTGCTGGGCGGAGGATGTCGCACGGATCGAACGCGGTCTGCGCGCTGGGTTGGAGCCGGCGCGCAAGTTGCCGGGTGTCCTCGACGTGCGCGTGCTGGGAGCGATCGGTGTGGTGCAGCTGCAGCACGAGGTCGATGTTGTTGCCGCGACTGTCACCGCGGTCGAGCGCGGTGTTTGGCTTCGGCCGTTTCGCGACCTGATCTACACGATGCCGCCGTATGTGATTGGCGATGAGGATCTGGCTCGCGTCAGCGGTGCGATGGTGGCGGCCGCGGCTGCATAAAGGACATCGCCTTGAGTTCCGTCCGACCACGTACTAAAATAATCGGCGGCTAGCGCGCTGAGGCTTAGGCATCTGCGTTCTCCTGAGGGCCCGGGCAACCGGGCCCCTCCGGGTTAAGGTCCCTGGCGATCGCCGGGATCGTCGTCGCTGCGACCGCCAGGGCACCCTGCTACCGCGTCAGCCGGTCGATGACCAGCAGCGCGACGAGCAGGGTGATGGCTAGCACCGACATTGCTTCTGGCACTGCAACTCCTTTCTCCGGGGGTACGATCCCGGAACAGCCCGAAGAGGAGGTGCGTCTGCAACATCTGACTGGCCATCGGCCGACTTTACGGCTCGCTTGCGACGAAACTCTGTCCCGACAGCCATCCGCGCCATGGCAAACGGTCTCCAGCCCTCGCAAACTCAGCGATATCGGCGCCTGAGATTTCCTCGAGCGTCGCGACTTCCACCTCACCGAGTCGCTTGATCGTCTCGTGGTTGGAGCGCTCCATCGGGGACGGCCGGCTCGGCCACGGAGTGAGCACGACGGCGGCGACGTCGAGTCCGGCCGCTCGGGCGCCCTGGATCGTGAGCAGCGTGTGATTGATCGTCCCAAGCCCAGGTGAGGCGGCGATAAGTAGCGGCAGGGCCAGCTCGACCGCGAGATCTCGCACTGTGAAATCGTCGGCGAGCGGCACGAGCAGCCCGCCGACGCCCTCCACGACCAGTGTCTCGCCTGCGCTTGCGGCTGTCTGCGCGCACTCGACCAGCATGACGGCGTCGATCGGTTCGTTCACCAACGAGCCCGCCAGATGCGGGGAGACCGCCGGTCCGAAGCGCAGCGGCGCGACCTGCTCTGGGCTCATCCCGGCGGCGAGCGCCAGCAGCTCGTGGTCCGCTGGCCAGGCGCCTGGCGGCTCGGCAAGCCCGGTGACGACGGGCTTGTAAGCACGTACCGGCTTGCCAGCCATGTGCATCGCCGCGAGCAGAGCGGCGCTCACGATCGTCTTGCCAACCCCGGTGCCGGTGCCGGTTACGAACAGGCCACGCGTGCTCACGGAGCTAGCCGATGCGGGCGAGCGGAGAGCTCGACGTGTCCCCCGAGCCAGAGACGGACCTTGGGCTTGAAGCATGTGTCGACGCGTGCCCCACGCCATGAGAAGGGGCGATCGGCTCAGCGAGCGCCGCGGGCTCGCCAAGCCGTGCCGGGTCGAGCCCAAGCTCGCGCGCCACGTCGGCCAGGACCTTCGCGGCTCGGCACAGATCTGTTGTGTCGTGGGAGGCCATCGTGGCGAGCCTCAACCTCGAGGTGCCGTCTGCGACCGTGGGAGGACGGATCGCCTGCGCGAACACTCCCCGCTCGAGCGCCCCCTGGCAGAGCCGAACTGCGACCTCGCTGTCACCGACCACGAGCGGCACGATGTGCATGTCGCTGGGCTGCACCGCAAAGCCTCGTCCGGTCAGCGCTGCGCGCAGGGCGCGGGCCGCCTCGCGCAGGTCCGATACCCGCTCGGGCTCGGCTTCGAGCAGATCCAGCGCCGCCAGCGCGCCGGCTACCGACGGGGGAGATGGGGCGGTCGAGAAGATCAGCGGACGGGCTGTGTTGATCAGGAGCCGCACCATCTCCTCGCTCGCGCACGCATACGCACCATATGAGCCGAGCGCCTTGCCGAGCGTGCCAATCAACACGTCGACCTCGCCGCGCAGCCCGGCTTGGGCGAC
>DATCEK010000149.1:0-32667 GCA_036510155.1 Solirubrobacteraceae bacterium
CACTGACGGTCGTGGAGGAGAGATCCATCTCGCCCGCGGGACGGAAGCCGTTGTCGACGTCCTCGTCCCACTCGTAGCCGAGCGTGCCCGCGCCGGGCGCAAGCGTCAGCGATTGTCCGGTTTTCAGCGTCGAGGCGGCCGTGTTCTTCCACAGCCTGTCCTTGGCGTACTGGGAAGGCACGGTGATGTCCGACGTGCCGGCATTGACCAGGAAGAATTGGCCTGTAAGAGCGTTCTCGGGTTTGCCCCCGTTGGCGGGCGGACTGAAGCGCGGGTCTCGCCAACTACCGGTCCAGGTCGGAGGATCCTGAGGGTCCACGGGCGCGTTGAAGTGCGTCTCCTTGTAGGAGGTGAGCGTGCGATAGGGCGTGTTGGTGCCTTCGGTGCTCGGCCCCCAGCGTGTTTTCCAAAACATCTCGTTGCCGCTGAAGAAGGCAAGGTTGACGCCTGAGGACAAGGCGGATTCGACGTTTGCGCGCTGGGCGTCAGACCAATACTCGTCGTGGCCGCTCGAGATGAAGAGCTTGTGATTCTTCAGCGCCGCGCCGTTCTGGTCGACGTTGGCCTCGCTGGTATAGCTGACGTTGTAGCCGTTCTTTTCGAGCCAGTAGATCATCTGGAACTCGGCGTACCAAAGGTAGGAAGCTCCACCGTCCACCGCGAAGGAACCCTCCCACGGCCGGTTGTAGGAGACCGCGTAGGCGGCCTTGTAGGCTTCCGGTTCACCGGGCGGACAGGCGACCGTGCACGTGTAGAGACTGTTGCCGCCGTAATCGTTGTAGGCCTCCCAGGTGGCGTCGGAGGTCTGCAGCAGCACTTCGGAGTGGCTGGAGTCGTTGCGCACGACGAAGGGAATCTGGCTTTCGCCGCTGCCGTCTTCGCGAACCAGGTGCGCGATATAGACGCCCGAGACGGCGTTGCTCGGAACAGTCCAAGATGCCGAGACGCCCCAGTTGCCGCAGTCGATCAGGCCAGTGGCAGAGTTCGTGAGGCAAGCCGGCTGTTTCTGGGGAAGCGTCGCGGTCGGTTTGATGCCGGCCTGGACCATGCGCGCTCCGTCGCCACCGTAGTAGCCGAGGCGCAGGATGTCGATGTGGTATTTGGTCGAGGGCGTACTGATCTTGAACGACTCGGTTTCGCCGACGTTCACGCTCATCGAGGTGCCGTAGCCCTGGATTGTGCTGGAGCCGACTCCTTCCACCTCCCAGTCGCTCGGAGGATCGCCGGGCAGCGCGTTCTCGCAGACATTCGGGTTCGGAGCCGAGGCGCATTCGTCGGTTACAGCCAGCGCCGGGGAGCTCGTGGCGAGCATGCCAAGGCAAGCGATCAAGGTGGTGGCGGCGGCCAACAGCAGCCCCGTCAGAGATAGTCGGCCTGTTTTCATGATGCTCCTCTTCCGCTCAGAACTGCCGGCACAGTACGCAACAAAATCGCAATATTCAGCCACAAAGAACGCCGCTGCGCGTATTCGACGTCCAGGCGCACCATCTCCTCGAGCGTCACCGTCGAGCGCCCGTTGACCTGCCACAGGCCGGTGACGCCGGGCTTCACGGCAAAACGCGCAAACCAGTGGGGGGGATAGTGCTCAACCTCATAAGGAATCGCCGGGCGCGGTCCTACCAACGACATCTCGCCGCGCAGCACATTCCAAAGTTGGGGCAGCTCATCAAGGCTCGAGCGGCGCAGCGCCCGGCCAAAGCGGGTCACGCGCGCATCGCCGGTCATCTTGAACTTTGGCCCCGGAGTGGTGTGTTCGCGCTGCTCGCCTGCGATCAACCCGAGTACGTACTCGCGGTGGCGGTCGTGCGGGACGCCATCATGCATCGTGCGGAACTTGTTGACCGTGAACGGCACCGTGTCGCGCCCGACGCGGCGCTGGCGAAAGATCGGCGAGCCGGGCGAGTCCAGGCGTACGAGGATCGCGATCAGGGCGAGCAGCGGGGAGAGCAGGATCAAGAGAGCCGCCGAGCCGACGATGTCGAGCGCGCGGCAGCTGAAGTCCAGCAGCCGGCCTTCGGCAGGGTCCGCGGTGGCCGTGTCCGACGCTCCGCGAGCGGCGACGCCGGCGCCCAACGGTGGGGCGTGTTGATCGATCACCGTGCTTGCCACAACAAACAAACGCTCCGCAAGACGCCAACTTGCGTCCTTCAGGGGCGCAATTTGCAGGCTCTCCTGCGGGCTCTGCGGCCGCGAGCCGGTAGGCGCGTGGGGACCTACGCAGCCAGCGCAAGCATGCAGGCCTCGAGCCGCTCGAGCACGTAATCCTGCTGCTCCTCGCTGAGGTCGGGGAACAGCGGCAGCATCAGCGTCTCGCGGGTCGCCGCCTCGGTGTGCGTCAGCTCTACAGCGCCCTGCGGCGCTTGGCCCGAGTAGGAGGCCTCTTCGTGGATCGCCATCACACCGCGGCGTGTGGCGATGCCGTCGTGCAGCAGGCTGCGCATCAGCTCGGTTCGCTCGAGCGGCGCCCCAGGCGCGACGCGAACGCAGTAGGACTGCCACGTGCGCTCTGCGTACGGCGGGTCATATGGAGCTTCGAGGTGCGGAATCTGCTCCAGCGCGACGGTATAGCGCTCGGCGAGCTGCCGGCGGCGCTCCAGGATCTCCTCCAGCACGCCCAGCTGGCAGAGCCCCAGCGCGGCCTGCATGTCGGTCATGCGGCTGTTCCAGCCACGCTCGGGATAGGCCTCGACAACGATGTCGCGCGCCGAGTGGCGGGCGAGGTCGGAGGTGTCCATGCCGTGCGCACGCAGGCGCCGCAGCCTCTCAGCGACATCGGGATCTGACACGGCGATCATGCCGCCCTCGCCGGTGGTGATCACCTTACGTGGATGCAACGAAAAGCAGGCAAGCGGGCCGAGCGAGCCGATCGGCCGACCCTTGTAGTTTGCGCCGATCGCGCAGGCGGCGTCCTCGACGATCGCCACGCCGTGGCGTCGGCCGAGCTCGAGGAAGGCGTCCATGTCGGCGGGCAGCCCCACCTGATGCACGGGCATGATCGCCTTCGTGCGGGGCGTGATCGCGCGCTCGGCGGCTGCCGCGTCGAGGTTGTAGGTGCGCGGGTCGATGTCTGCAAATACGGGTGTCGCACCACAGTGCCAGACGGCGTTGGCGGTTGCGATGAAAGACAGCGAAGGCACGATCACCTCGTCGCCGGGTCCGACGCCCGAGACGTGCAGCGCCAGCGAAAGCGCGGTCGTGCAGCTCGTGGTGGCAACAGCGTCGGCGGCGCCGACGCGCGCGGCGAAAGCCTCCTCGAAAGCTCGCACCTTCGGGCCTTGGGAGATCCAGCCCGAGGCGATCACCTCGGCGACCGCCGCCTGCTCATCGCCCGCGAGGTGCGGGCGCGTGATCGGGATCTCCATCACGACGTCGCGCTGAGCGTGGGCGAGGCGACCGAATCACGCTCGGCACGCCACCAATCCACCAACAGACGCAGACCTTCCTCGAGGTCGACCTCGGCCTCGAAGCCAAGCCGCTCGCGTGCCGCGCGCGTATCGGCCAGGCGCCGCGGAACCTTGTTGACCGAGCGCTCCGGCCCATGTTCGACCTCGACGTCGGCGCCCATCACCTCGATCAGCATCTGTGCCAGCTCGAGCAGGCTGGTCTCTGTGCCGCTTGCGACGTTGAAGACCTCGTCGCTGGCCTCAGAAGAGGCCGCAAGCACGTTCGAGCGTGCCACGTCGCCGATGTAGATGAAGTCCATCGTCTGTGAGCCGTCGCCGAGGATCAGCGGCTTCTCGCCCGCTTCGATGCGCTCCATCCAGCGCACGAGCACCTCGGTGTAGACCCCGTGGATGTCCATGCGAGGGCCGTACACGTTGAAGTAGCGCAGCGCCACGTAGTCGAGCCCCTGCATCGAGTTGAAGCTGCGCAGCAGGCCCTCGTTGAAAGTCTTGGCGGCGCCGTAGAGGGTGTCGTTGGCGTAGGGGTGATGAGACTCCTCTGTCGGGAACTGCTCCGCCAGTCCATAGATGGAAGCCGAGGAGGCGGCGACGATCCTGCGGACTTTCTCGGCCAGGGCAGCCTCGATCACGTTGTAGGTGCCATCCACCATCACTTCGAGCGCAAGCCGCGGTTCGGCCGCGCACTGGGTGATGCGCAGGGCGGCCTGGTGGAAGACGACGTCGATGCCGCGTGTCAGCTCGGCGACAAGCTCGCGGTCGCGAATGTCCCCTTCGACAAGTCGCACCGGTCCGTTCTCGATGGCCCACGCGAGGTTGTCGCGACGACCGCGCACGAAGTTGTCGAGCACGACGATCTCCTGTGCGCCGGCCTGCACCAGCTGGTCGGCGATGTTGGAGCCGACCGCCCCGCCGCCGCCTGTAATCAGTACGCGTTCACCGAGCATCTCTTGAGCACCTCATGATCACTCAACGGCCAATGAGGCGGGATTTTCCACGCGCAACTGAATTTGCCAGCGCTCGGCGCCAGGTAGCGGGGATTGGCGCAAGTCGTGATCGAGCGGAACGGCCCCGATCACGCGCGCCGGGTTGCCGGCGGCGATCACTCCGGCGGGGATCGACTTGGTGACGACGCTACCGGCCCCGATCACCGAGTGAGCGCCGATACGTACGCCCTTGAGGATCTTGGCGCCGTCGCCGACGAACACGTTCTCTTCAAGCTCGACGGCACCCATCTGTGGTTTCCCGCCGCGGCGACGCTCGGGGTGAAGCTCGTGAAAGTCGCTGTCGAGGATCTCAACGCAAGAGCCGATCAGAGCGTTCGCGCCGATACGGATGCCAGGCCCCTCGCTCTTGATGAAGGCGTTGTTGTTGACCTGCGCGCCGTCGCCGAACTCGATCCTCGATTCGGGGGTGGACGCCTCGACGTGGCAATAGCCGCTGTAGAACTCCGTCGAGGTTGGCCAGCCAAACTCGACCTCACGCCCGAAGCAGATCGCGCCCTTACCAAGCAACAGGACAGGTTGCAGCACGATCGGGTTGCCACTCACACGTGCGCAATCCGAAAGCACGCGGTACTTCAAGATCCGAGCTTGACGAATCGCGGATGAGAGGCGCCCCCCGCCCCTCATCGCGACTCGCCCCGCTCGGCGGACCCCTGCCACTGCCGGTCGCTCGTCCTCATGTACAAAACAACGTGGCAAGGCTCGACGACCTTGCACGCAGGAAACGCTCTGACCCTCACGCAGGAAACGCTCTGACCCTCACGCGGGGAACGCCTCGGCTCCTGAATGCGATGCGAGAATCGCCTGCCGTTGCACGTTCATACAGCGATATGACCGACACTCACAAGCCATCCATCTCAGTGGTCATGGCGGCCTATCAGGCAGAGCGCTTCATCGCCGAGGCGCTCGAATCGATCCTCAACCAGACGCATGCGCCCGATGAGGTGATCGTCGTGAACGACGGGTCGACCGATGGGACCGCACGCGAGCTCGAGCGTTTTGCCGGGCGCATCCGCGTCGTGCATCGGGAGAACGGCGGCTGTCCGGCCGCGTTCAACACCGCCTTCGCAGAGGCCCGCGGCGACTTCGTCGCGATGTGCGGGGCGGACGACATCTGGGAGCCGCAAAAGCTGGAATGGCAGCTCGAGACGATCGCCGAGCACCCGCAAGTGGATCTACTCTGCGGTCACGCCGTGCTGTTCGGCCGCAACGAGGGCGAGTACTCGCGTCCGCCGGGCGCCGGCGTGCTCGACAGCGCCGCTTTGAAGGACGCGCTCTACCGACAGTGCTGCATCTGCGCGCCTTCGGTGGTGATCCGCCGCTCGCTGTTCGAGCGCCTTGGCCCGTTCATCGAGAACTTCGGCGCCGACGACCACGAGTACTGGTTCCGTTGCCTGCGCGCCGGCGCGAGCTTCTACTACGACCCGCGACCGCTGCTCAGCTGGCGCCAGCACGAGAACAATCTCACCGGGCGCACGGCCTGGATGGACGAGTGCGGCGATCAGGTCAGGCGCATGTATGAAGCCGACGTGAGCGACCGTGCGATTGCCGAGGACCTCTTCAGGATCGGCAGGCGCCTGGTGGATGCGGGGCGCCCGCGCGAGGCGCGCCAGGCGTTCCGCCAGTCGCTGCGCCGCGGTTGGCGCAGCGCCTCGCCGGCCAACGCCAGAGCGCTCGCATGGGTTGTGATCCTCGGCTTGCCGAGTGGTGTGCGAGCAAGCGCGGGGCGCCTGGTGACGGCGCTCAGCCGAGGACTGGACGCGCTGCGCGGCGGACGCGATCCGGTGCTGCCGTGAAGATGCCGACGATCAGCGCGGTGATGCCGGTCTACAACACCGAGCGCTACGTGGCAGAGGCGCTGCACGCGATCCTCTCGCAAACGCACCCACCGGACGAGGTGATCGTCGTCGATGACGGCTCGACCGACGGAACACTGGCAGAGCTGGAGCGCTTTCGCGGCGATATTCGCGTCGTCAGGCAAGGCAATCTCGGCGTTGCGGGAGCGATGAACCGCTGCTTCGAGGAGGCGCGCTGCGACTACATGGCCAAGTGCGACGCCGATGACATCTGGGAGCTCGACAAGCTCGAGCGTCAATTCGAGGCGATCACGGCTCACCCGGAGATCGACATCGCTTTTGGTGGAGCACGCTTTTTTGGCGGTAGCGACGGACCGCGGGCACCGTATTCGGGTGCCGGCATCCTCGATTTGCAAAAGTTCGCCAAGCACCTGTATCGAGGGAACTTCGTCTGCTCCGGTACGACGATGGTGAGGCGCGATATGCACAAGCGGCTAGGGCCGTTCGTGGAAGGGCTCGATTGCGAGGACTATGACTACTGGCTGCGCGCCGTCTCCGCCGGAGCCGTGTTCTTCTACGACCCGCGCGTGCTGATCAACTACCGCACCCACGAGAACCAGGTCTCGGGCAACCTGCTGCGCATGCATCGGGCCGAGCACATCGCGCACAACTGGCACGCCGACCTCGTCGGCGACGCGCGACTGGTGCGCAAGGTCAAGGCCCGCGATCTCTCGAACATCGGGCGGCAGTTGAGCGACGAAGATCGTCCGGCCGAGGCGCGCGCGGCGTTCGTGGCGGGATTGCGTCAGCGCTTCTCGCTGCGTCTGCTGGCTTGGACGCTGGTCCTCTCGATGCCAGACCGCTACCGTCGTCCGCTGGCCGACAGACTGGTCTGGCTCAGGCGCACGCTGGTCTCGCCGGCCTCACGGTGAGACCGTGAGCTTCGAGGTGCTTGTGCCGGCCGAGAAGTCATCGTCTGCCGAGGGCGCCACGCCGGCCGGGGGTACAACGCCGGCCGGGGGTACAACGCCGGCTGAGGGCGCGAGGGTCGGGGGAGCAACGCCGGCCGGGGGTGGGAGGCCGGCTGAGTCGTCGGCGTCGAGCGAGCAGCATGCGGTTTCCGAGCCGCCGGCGGCGTCCGAGCAGCAGGCGGCATCTGACGAGCAGGCCGCCGGCGATCTGCGGGAGGCCGCGGCGCACGGCGTGCGCTGGTCGGCGATCGCGCGTCCCACAGTCGAGATCCTGCAGCTCGGCTCGATCGTGATTCTCGCGCGTCTGATCGTCCCGGCCGAATTCGGCCGTTATGCGATTGCGCTGATCGCCCAGGAAGTGGCCTACCTGATGGTGGCCGGCGGTTTGAGCAGCGCGCTCGTGCAACGCAAAACGATCGATCGCGAGCACCAGCAGGCGGGCATGGCGCTCGGTTTGCTCGCTGGTTTGACGCTTGCAGTAGTCACACTGATAGCGGCCAGCGTGATCGTGGCGCCGATCTTCGGCGAGCGCACAGCCTTCTTCGTGCGCCTGATGGCGCCGCTGTGCCTGGTCTCCGCGCTCAGCACCGTGCCCACGGCCACCCTGCGCAGAAACATGGCGTTCAGACGGCTGAGCGAGATCGAAGTGCTCAGCACGCTCTCGCGCGTCGTCGTCTGCATCGGCCTGGCGCTGGCAGGCCTGAGCGGCGAGGCGCTGGTGCTCGGGGTGCTGGTCGGCTCGCTGACCACGGGCGTCATTGCCTGGGTAAGTGCGCCGCCGCCGGCGCCGCGCTTGTATCGCAGGGCTGCACGCGAGCTCCTGAGCTACGGCCTGCCGGTGTCGCTTGCGTCGGTCAGCTGGATCGGCTTCAGCAACGTCGACTACGCGATCATCGGCGCCCGTCTGGGTGCGCTTCAGACCGGTTTCTACTTCCGCGCCTACACGCTCTCGGTCGAATACCAGAGCAAGATCAGCGTGGTGATGAGCCAGGTTGGCTTCCCGGTCCTCGCGCGCACGCGCAGCGCCGCCGAGCTCAGCCAGCTGTATCGCCAGATGGTGCGTACTCTGACGATCCTCTTGTTCCCGCTGCTCGTGCTGCTGACGATCACGGCGCCGGTGCTCGTTCCGTTCCTGTTCGGCGCGCGCTGGACCTCGGCGGTTGTGCCGGTCCAGATTCTCGCGTTGGGAGGCGCCTCGACGCTGGTCGTCGACGCTGTCGGGACGGTTTTCATGGCAACCGGCCGCGCGCGCGCGCTGCTCGGCTTCGGCATCGCGCACTTCCTCGTCTATGGGCTTACCGTACTGGTCGTGGTGCACTACGGGATCGTCGCCGTCGCAATCGACGCGGCCGTCGTGCACACACTGTTCCTGCTCGTGGCCTACGCGATGATGTTGAATGAATCGCAAGAACGCGCGCTTCCGCGGCTTTTGAGTGACATAGCCCCGGCCACGCTGTCCTGCGTCGGCCTCGTAGCGGTCGCCTTGCCGGTAAGCATAGGTCTGAGTGCGATCGACACGCCGGCCTTCCTGTGGCTGGCCGTGGTGGGGCTCGTCGCAATACCGCCGTACCTGCTGGCTTTGCGCTTCGGCTTCCCGGAGAGCTGGCGTAGTCAGCTCTCGATCCTCGCGCGCATCGTGCCGGCCGGCAAGGGCCTGGGTCGGGTCAGGCGGCGGCTCGCTGCGGTGCGTGTGCGCTTCTCGAGTTAGCGCGGGGCTGGCTGGGGCTGAGGGCGGGGCTGTCTGGCGTCGGCTGCGGTGAGGTAGAAGGAGCCGGCCCGCGTCCAGAGTGAGTTGTTGTTGTTAAAAACGTAGGTTCAGAAAACCCTAGGAAATCGTGACAGGCGTTTTTTGAGATACCAACATCGCCGCCAGCTGCTTGTTCCAGGTGACGCTTCTAGGTTGTGACCCTGGCCCCGTCTGGACCAACCTGGTCAAGGGTTGCCCTGCGTCTTCGCGGGCGCGTAGAAGACCTGCGCGCCCGCGGGGAGAGAAGTCCCGCGAGCTTCGGGCGCCGATCCGCTGCTCAGGCCGCGGCGCGCTCGAGGCGCGGGGCCATTGCGAGCGGCATGCCGTTCGCGCGCATCGACTCGCCGGCAAGCTCCACCAGCGCGACGATGTCCAAGCCCAGTGAGACATTCGAGCGTGGTTCAGAACCTGTCCGGATGGCGCGCGCAAAGTCTTGCAACTCCAGGCTTAGAGGCTCCTGAGGCTGCACGCGCGGGCTGACCACGTCACCGGTGCGGTAGATGAGCTGGTGCTCACCGAAGTTCGCCGGGGGCGGGCCCTCGTCGATGCCGCGGTCGTACACGCGGATCGGCTCGTCTGAGGCCGTGTCGTCGTACTGGATCATGCGCTTGCTGCCGGCGACGATCATCTGGCGCACCTTGCATGGCGCAAGCCAGGAGATCTGCACGTTCGCCGTCGAGCCGCCCGCGAATGTGAGCGTCAAGAACGCAGTCTCCGGCACGTCTTGTTTGAAGACGCTGCTGCCCGATGCGGCAATTCCCACGACAGGCTGATCCAGCCAGTAGAGCAGGATCGAAAGATCGTGCGGAGCGAGATCGCAGACGACGCCGTCACTTTGGTACTTGCCAAGATTCATGCGCGCGGAGGTGACAAAGTGAATGTCGCCGACCGTGCCGTCCTGAATCAAATCGCGCACCGCGTTGACCGCAGGGCTGTAGATGAAAGTGTGACCAGGCATCAAAACCAGTTCTGAGTCCTCGGCAATATCGGCAAGCTCCTGGGCGTCTTCCACTCGTGTAGCGAGCGGCTTCTCCACGAGCACGTGCTTGCCTGCCTCCAGCACCTGCTTGACGATCGCGTGGTGGGTCTTGGGCGGAGTGGCTACTACGACGGCCTCGATTGAGTCGTCGCAGAGCACTTCTTCCAGATCCCCAAGTGCGAGTACGTCGGGGTGGCGGCCGGCCAGCGCGCCGAGGCGCGCCGGATCGCGGTCGCATATCGCCTGCAACTGGAACTCGGAGCGCTCGGCCAAGTTGCGCGCGAGGTTCGGGCCCCAGTAGCCGCACCCTACGACCGCGGTGCCAATCGGCATCTCACGGGGCACGATGCGACGGTTACGTCGTAGTCCATCTACGGTTGTGTTCCACGAATCAAACATCGTTTATAGCCCCTGAGGTGTGGAAGTCGAATTCATATATTCGATCAACGTTGCGCGACGGCGCGGTCTTTTGCGAAGCTGAGCATTGCTCGAGAAACCTGCTCGAGCTCCTCGTCGCTCATCGTCGGAAACAGCGGCAGCGAGCAGATCTGCTCAGACAGCCGCTCGCTCACCGGAAGACTTCCCGGCCCCATGCCCAGGTGCGCATAGGCTTCGGTGCGGTGGATCGGCGTTGGGTAGTGAATCGCCGAGGCGACTCCCTGTTGCTCGAGATGAGCTCGCAGCGCATCGCGGTTTGAGCTACGCACCACAAACAGGTGGTAGACACAATCGGCCTGCGCAAACGGCAGCTCGACAACCTCGATCGCCTCACCAGCTCCGGCGTCGGCCAAGCCGGCTAGGCGGGAACGCAGCTCCGAGCCAAGCCGGCGCCGGGCGTCGTTCCAGTCGTCCAGACGCGTGAGCTTGCGCCGCAGCACCGCCGCCTGTAGCGCGTCCAAGCGTGCGGTGGTGCCCACGACACGGTGGTGGTAGCGCGGACGCTCACCGTGTGCGCGCAACAGCCGGATGCGTTCGTCGAGCTCGGGCACGGCTGTGACGATTGCCCCGCCATCTCCCCAAGCGCCGAGGTTCTTGGTCGGGTAGAAGCTGAAGCAACCAAGCACCCCGATCGTTCCGGCGCGGCGAGAGTTGTAGCGGGCGCCGTGGGCTTGACAGGCGTCCTCGATCACGTGGACGCCTGCCTCGCGTGTGATCGCAAGGATTGGATCGAGGTCCACCGTCGCGCCGAACAAATGCACAGGAATCACACAGCGCACCTTTGGCGTGAGGGCGGCCGCGACGATCTCCGCGGTGATCAGATGCGAGCCTGGGTCGACGTCGACCAGGACCGGCGTGGCGCCTACCGCGCTCACCGCCTCTGCTGTGGCGATGAACGAGTTGGTCGGCACGATCACCTCGTCGCCCGGCCCGATCTCGAGCGCTCGCAACGCGAGCACCAAAGCCTCGGTACCGGAGGAGACGCCGATCGCGAAGTCGGTCTCGCAGTAGGCGGCGAACTCGCGCTCGAAGCCCTCGACCGGCTCGCCCAGCGTGAAAGCGCCTCGCGAGGCGATGTCGCGCACCTCACCCATGAGCTCCTCGAGCAGCTGCGGGTCGGCGTTGTCCAGGCGCGCAAACGGCACAGTGGCGCGCGCGGCGGTTGTGTCTGTCTGCCCCGCGCTCAACATGCCGCGCTCAACTGACCGTAGGCGACCGACGGCGAGGAGCCAAGCCGACGCAGCTCTTCCTGAAGCGCCCGGCGACCGCGATGGTGCAGGCCGTGGACGGAGCTCTCGGTACGACCCATCTGCTCGGCGATCTCCGGCGGAGAGAGACCCACGACGTGGCGCATGACCATCACATCGCGCTGCTCCTCAGGCAGTGAGGCAAGCGCGCTGTGCAGGTCCCGTGCGCGGTCCCTGGATTCGTCGTCGACGAGCTCGTGCGCGCCGAAGACCTCTTCGGTCGGTGTCGGGCGCCGACGGCGTAGGTGGTCGAGGGCGACGTTGCGCGAGAGACGCAACAGCCAACCCGAGAACGGGATGCCGTGATCCTGGTACTGCACGATCACGGTGATCAGCTTCATGAAGACATGCTGAGTCAGATCCTCAGCCTCCTGCTCGTCTCGCACGATGCTGCAGATGTAGCCGTATACGTTGTCCGAGTAGCGCGTGTAGAGGAACCGCAGTGCGTCTCGGTCTCCCTCCTTCGTGCGCGCTATTGCTAGGCGTGTTTCGCGTGCTGTCCCGGGCGAATCGTCCAGAGTCGCACGGCGACGGAAGCCTACGTGTCCATCCTTGACATTGAGGCGGCGATGCATATGTGTTCCCCGTGGTTGGCGGTGAATATTTTTCCCTGCGAATCCGTGTTGCAGGGTTTACGTGCACCGATGATGGGTAATGCAATCTCTTCCCACAATGGCCCGTTCGTCGCTATCTCCGTTCATGCGATGAACGCCTCGCTCCACCATGTGACGGGTGGGTTCATATGATCGCCCGGTCGTGGCGCCATACGCAAATTCCGCACGAATGCTGGGCTTTCGCGCGTGGGATGAGCGTTCATCGGATGCCTGTATGCCTGTTGTCCTGCGGTAAAGATGTTTGTGTAAATCGTCGGACTGACGCCTACAAAAACATCGAATAGGACACCCGGGGGAGGAGTCGGGACGCCGTTTTGGGGCGGCTCGAGCTACAAAAGGATGCCGCGCGTCGCGCTAAAAAAGGCGCTGTGCGCGGTCTGCTATCTCGCGTGCGATGGCAAGCGACGCGGTCGCCGCGGGCGAAGGCGCGTTGCGAACATGCAGGGCGCGCTCGGTGCTCGAGAAGACAAAGTCATCCACCAGATCGCCGTTGCGCGCGACAGCCTGCGCGCGCACGCCCGTGAATGAAGGCTTCACATCTTTTAGTGTGATATCGGGCACATAGCGTGCCGCGTCCTCGACGAGCGCGCGGCGCGAGACCGCGTGGTGCAATTCGGTGATGCCTGTTCGCCACCAGCGGGAGAACATGCGCCAAGAGCCGGGCCAGCGAATGGTGTCGCCGAGGTCTCTGCGACGCAGCTGAGCAGGGTGGCTTGCGTTGCGGGAGCCGGCGAGCAGCGCCGTCGGCCCGATCAGGATCTCACCGTCGATGCGGCGCGTGAAGTGGACCCCAAGGAAGGGGAACGCCGGGTCTGGGACAGGGTAGATGAGCGATTTCACGAGATGCCGCCGTTCGGGCGCAAAGCACAGGTAGCTGCCGAGGAAAGGGACGATGCGGGGGTCCGCGTCGGCTCCGGCCGCTGCCGCGAGTCGGTCAGACCAGGCGCCGCCGCAGAAGATCGCGTTGGTCGTGTCCGTGAACCCATGCCCATGTCGCAAGCGCAGACCTCGACCCCTGGGCTCGACCCCGCGAACCTCGCAGCCGGTCACGAGCGCTCCCCCGGCTTCCAACAGGTCATGGGCATATGCGCCGGCTACCGCGTGGAAGTCGACGATCCCGGTCGGCGGGCAGTGCAGGCCCGCCACGCCCTGTGCATGTGGCTCGTGCTCGCGAATGCCATCGGCGTCAAGACGGCGCAGTCCCTCAACGCCGTTGAGCGTGCCTCGGCGCTGGAGCTCTTCAAGGCGCGGGATCTCCTCGGCGCGCGCCGCGACGATCAGCTTGCCGCAACGCTCGTGGGGGATTCCGTGCTCTTCGCAGTATTCATAGAGCTCGGCTGCCCCTTCCACGCACAGGCGCGCCTTGGCCGAGCCGGGCTTGTAGTAGACGCCGGCGTGGATGACGCCGGAGTTGTGAGAGGTCTGGTGGTAGCCCAGCTCGCGCTCACGCTCCAGCACGCATATCGATGAGGATGGAAAGCGGCGCGCCAGCTCGCGTGCGACGGCCAGGCCCACGATTCCGCCGCCGATGACTGTCAGGTCGCTGCGTGCCGGTGCTGGGTCGGACGGCGGGAGATTGTGCTTGGGCACTGGGCCTAACATATGGCACTGCGGTCCGGAAAGATGCCGCGGAGGCCTGGGGATTTGGGAATCGCTCGTCCGAGACCAGGCATTTACGCCGAATAGATTAGCCATTTACGCAGTCAAGATTAGCCATTTACGCATGCTAGACTAGGCGATTACGCATATCAAACTCGACGTTTACGCTGCCAGGCTCCTCTTGGATACCGTCCACCCTCGCTATCTTCGCCCGTCGTTGCTCGAAGCCCTGGCCGACACCAGGGTCGTTTTCCTCGCTGGCGCGCGGCAGGTCGGCAAGACGACGCTGACGCGGGAAATCGCCGCCGGCGAGCACCCGATGACGGTCTTGAGCTTGGACGAGGCCGCGACCCGAGATGCGGCTTCGCGTGATCCTGGCGGCTTCCTGGCTGCGCTTCCCGGGCCTGTCCTGATCGATGAGATCCAACACGTGCCAGAGCTGCTTCTGGAGATCAAGGGCGCGGTCGACAGGGACCCTACTCCCGGGCGTTTCCTCTTGACCGGCTCGGCCAACATCCTCACCTCCAAGAAGGTCAAGGACGCGCTCACCGGTCGCATCGAGACGCTGAATCTCTGGCCCTTGGCTCAGAGTGAGCTGCAAGGCGGTCAGCTGAACTTCGTAGACGGGCTGTTTGATGGGGCTCCACCACAGCTTGGCGGTTGTCTGGTGGGTCGCGACGCCTTTACGTCGATCGTCGATGCAGGCGGCTATCCTCAGGCGCTCCTGCGTCACGGGGCACGACGCGAGCGCTGGTTTGAGAGCTACGTCGACAGCACGCTCGACAGTGATCTGCGCGATATCTCGGACGCGATCAAGGTCGAGGAGATGCCCAGACTGTTGCGTTTGATCGCTGCCCAGTCAGCCAATCTGCTGTCCTATAGGAATGCCGCCGCGCGACTGAACATCAGTCACGACACGGTCAAGGTGTACGTGGGACTCTTGGAGCAGCTGTTTCTGGTCAGGAGGCTCCGGGCTTGGCGGCCGGGCTTGGGAGCACGCGAGGTCAGCACTCCGAAGGTCTATCTGGTCGATTCCGGCTTGCTCGCACATCTGCTCGGGGCTGATCGGAAGCGTATCGCGATCGACGACCAAGTCACCGGCAAGATCCTCGAGAATTTCGTCGCGATGGAGGTGGTCAAGCACCTTGGATGGTCCAAGAACAGGGTGCGCATTTATCACTATCAGCGCGATCGGGAAGACGTGGATCTCATTCTCGAGCGGGCCGATGGACAGATCGCTGCCATCGAGGTGAAGGCGCGCGCAACCATCGGCAGCCAGGACTACCGGTGGTTGGTCAAGCTCCGCGAGCACCGCGGCTCGCAGTTCGTTGCGGGGGTCGTCATCCACCCTCGGGAGCAGACGATCCCTTTGGGGGACCGCCTCTGGGCGCTGCCGATAGCGTCGCTGTGGGCGTGACCCTCGCGTGAGTTCCTTCGTGAGGGGTGGCCTACCAGACGACCGGCACGCTGTAGGCGGCAAACGTACGGTCGCGGGTAAGGATCGCGCAGCCCTCAAGCTTGGCTTGGGCGATCAGGAGCCGGTCGAAGGGGTCACCGTGGTGAAGAGGGAGCTCACCGGTCGCGTTGGCGTGGCGTGCTGTGATGCTCAGTATCTCGGTCTCGGTCTCGTCGATGCGCGCCAACAGGTCCTCAGGTGCCTCCAGCTTGCCGATCGCGCGCTTGATCGCGATCTCCCAGACGCTCACGACGCTGACGAGCAATTGTGTGTCTGCCCGCTCCATTGCCTCTTCGGCTTGAGATGACAGCGGGTAGTCGGAAGAAAGCAGCGCCAGCAGGGCGTGCGTGTCGAGCAGGAGCCTCAATCGTCGATCATGCCGAAGGCACGTTGGAGTTCCTCGGGCAGCTCGTCGAAGTCATCGGCGATTTTGACCTGGCCCTTCCACACGCCCCTGAGGGCAAGTAGTCCGCGCGGCTTCTCGTCGTAGGCCACGATCTTGGCTACGGGGCGTCCGGAGCGCTCGACGATGATCTCCTCACCGTGACGAGCGCTTTCGACTAGTCGCGAGAAATGCGTCTTGGCTTCGTGCATGCCTACGCGCGTCATGGAGCTAGCTTAGCATGGTTAGCTAGCTTAGTCCAGGTTAGGCGTTTACGCAGTCAAGATTAGACATTTACGCGAGTCCAATACGCCATTTACAGCAGTCCCATCACTGCCAAACGCGCACCCAGTCGACCAGCATGTGTGCTGGGAACTGGGTCGCGGCGTTCGGGGCGCCAGGCCAATCGCCGCCTACCGCCAGGTTCAGCAGGAGGAAGAAAGGGCGCTCGATGGGCCACGGGGCGCCGTGCGGCAGGTTTGCTGGTGTGATCGTCTGGTAGACGGAGCCGTCCAGCAGGAAGCTGATCCGTTCCGGCGCCCATTCAACCCCATAGACGTGGAAGCCGGCCGAGAGGGGGGTAGGGGCTTCGGCCTTGCCACCGACGCCGTCTTTCGCCGCCCATGGCCAATTGGCGTGCAGGGTGCCGTGGACGACGTCGGGTTCCGATCCCAAGACCTCCATCGCATCGATCTCACCACAATCGGGCCAGGAGTGTTCGCTTGCATAGCCTTCGTCGCCTAGCAGCCAGAACGCCGGCCACATTCCCTTGCCGGCAGGAACCTGGATGCGTGCCTCCACCAGCCCGTACTGGAACTGAAACTTGTGCAGCGTCTGTAGGCGGGCGGAGGTGTATCGCCGGGGTATGCCGTCGCCGCCCGTGTAGTTTTCGGCGCGAGCGGTGATGTCCAGATCGCCGGCCCCGTCGAGTTCAGCGTTCTGGGGCCTCGAGGTATAGGACTCGAGCTCTTCGTTGCCCCAGCCCTTGCCGCCCGTGTCGAAGTTCCAATTTGCCGGATTTGGGCCGGAGCCCGCCGGGCCGTTGAATTCTTCGGACCAGATCAGGTGCGACGTTGCCGTGGAGGCCGGATCGATGGTTGCCGCGGCTACGCCGGTTCCGTATGGGTCGAGCCTCGTGCCTGCACTTTGCTTTCCCTTGGGTTTGGCGACACCACGTTTGTGCTTACCGTAAGGCCGGGACTGTCCATGGTGGTGGCGAGAATGATTTGTGTGCGCCGCCGAGCGCTTGCCCTTGTGCTCTGTTCGTATTGATCTGTGCGTGGGGTATGCCATCACGGGCACGGCAATTGCCGTGCCCGCAAGCAGAGACAGGCAGAGCGTCAGTCTGAGCGAGCGTCGTAGCATCACCACCGCATCGCCAAGATGACCTCGATGCTTGAGTGCTTCGTCTGCCAGCCAATCGGGCACGGCCCCCGACGGCATAGCCCTCAGCCTGGCGCGGAAGCGGTGCGCCCGACCGGTCCAGGCACGCGCGAGGACAACGCCTCAATCACACGCTCAATCGCGTCATCCACCGCCTCTTCGCCCGAGTGCAGTGTGAGGTCCGGTTTCAGAGGAATCTCGTATGGTGCGTCTACGCCCGTCAGCCCCGCCAGCTTGCCGGCGCGTGCGCGCGCGTAGAGCCCCTTGGGATCCCGCTCCTCGCACAACTGCAACGGCGCGTCCACAAAGATCTCGAGGAAAGGAAGTTCTGCCTCGTGATGCAACGAAGCGGCTGCTTCGCGGTCTTGGGCATATGGGCTGACAAGGCTGACGATCGCCAAAGTGCCCGACTCGGCAAGCAGTCTCGCGACATGGGCGGTGCGGCGCACATTCTCGCTGCGAGCGGCCTCGTTGAAACCTAGATCCCCGTTGAGGCCGTGCCGTAGGTTGTCGCCGTCGAGCATGAACGCGGGGCGTCCCGCGCTGACCAGGCGCTCCTCGAGCGCGGCCGCGATTGTCGACTTACCCGCCGCCGGCAGGCCCGTGAACCAGATCGTGGCGCCGGCGTAGCCAAGCGACTTCCAACGCTGACTGCGGGTGAGCGTCGTTCGCTGCCAGCGAACGTTGGGGCTGTGTTCCTGGCTACCCTGCGGACGGTTCTCCTCGGACGCGATAACAGGGGCCTCGATCTCGTCGGCGCTGGAGGGGCGGGCACCGGCAGTTCGTTTGTTGGCGGTCGACATACCTCGCACGTGAAAACCCCCTTTGGGTACAACCGTTGTGTAGGCTCCACTACCCGGGACGCCGCCACGCATTCGGGCCCCGTGCTTATTCGAACAAGGATGCTCGCCATGGATCGTACAGGGATGAACTGACCATATGTCTCTAGATCCATCAGAATCTACTTCCGCCACCTCGTCTGAGGTCTCGGTCGTGATATGCGCGTATACCGAGCAGCGCTGGGATGAGCTCTTGGCCGCGGTCAGATCGGTGCAAGGCCAGTCGGCCGCGCCGAGGGAGATCATCGTCGTGATCGACAACAATCCGGCCCTGCTGGCGAGTGTTCGTAAGGCTCTACCCGATGTCGTCGCCGAGGAAAACAGCGGGAAGAAAGGGGCGGGGCAGGCACGCAACCGCGCCGTCGGTCTTGCCAGCGGCTCGATTATCGCCTTCCTCGACGATGACGCAGTGGCCACACCTGAGTGGATCGAGTCTGCCACGGCCGCATTCGATGATCCGAAAGTCATCGGAGTGGGCGGCACAATCGAGCCGATCTGGGAGGAGGCTCGGCCCCGGTGGATGGCCGAGGAGTTCTACTGGACTTTGGGCTGCACCTATCCCGGACTGCCAACTAAGCCCGCGCCGATCCGTAATCTGATAGCCGCGAACATGTTTGTGCGGCGTGAGCTCTTCCTCGAGCTCGGCGGTTTTCGGGCCGGGTTTGGCAAGAACGGGACCCGCTCTGGCACCGAGGAGACCGATCTTTGCATCAGGGCCAATCAACGTTGGCCGGAGAGCATCTGGCTCTATGACCCGGCTGTCGCGGTGAGGCATAGGGTGTCGGGGAGCCGATCGCGCCTGAGCTATTTCGTCTCACGCTGTTATGACGAGGGCATCGCAAAGGCATCGATTGTGGAGTTCGTTGGCGGCCGCGACGGCTTGGCCGCCGAGCGCTTCTATACCGCTCGGATTCTTCCGCGGGGCATTGTTCGAGGTGTGATCGCGAGCCTTCGCGGGGATATCACTGGCATTGCTCGTAGTGCATCGATTGTGGTCGGTCTAAGCGCGACGGTGGGGGGCTATCTGGTTGGAGAGCTGACTCTTCGTCGGGAGACCACTCCGATCGAGGATTCTGCGGGCCACGCCGACGTGTCGACGGCTTCGGATGCCAGCGGCGGTGTGCTGGTGATCGGCTCTGGAACTCATTTCATCAGCGGCGTAAGCCACTACACCCGCTACGTGGCCGTTGCGCTTGCCGAACGGGTACCTGTCTCAGTAATCCTGATGCGCAGGTTGATCCCGCGCGTGCTTTATCCGGGCCGAGCCCGTGTCGGGGATGACACCATCACCGATGAGGCCTACCCCCCTGAAATGAAGGTCTTCGACGGGGTGGATTGGTACTGGTTTCCGAGCATGCTGGGCGCGCTGCGTTTATTGCGGCGTAGTCGCCCGGAGGCCGTGCTGTTTCAATGGTGGACCGGTGCTGTACTGCACTCGTACGTGTTGCTGGCGTTGGCCGCACGCATGCAGGGAGCACGGATCATCATCGAGATCCATGAGATCCAGGACACCGGAGAGGCAAAACTTGCCCCGGTGCGCTCGTACGTGCAGCGCTTTGGACGTCGGCTGATGAGCATGGCGGACGCCTATATCGTGCATTCAGAGTTCGATCGCGAGGCGCTTGGAAAGAGCTTTGACATTGGCCAACGTCCGGTCCGGGTGGTGCGTCATGGACCCTTCTCTCACTATGCAGTCACGGAGTCCTCGAGCTTGCGTGAGGCGCCCGAGGGCATGTGCAACATCCTCTTCTTCGGGACGATCAGGCCTTACAAGGGGCTCGAGGATCTGGTGCAGGCGTTTGAGTTGTTGGCGGAGGAGGATGAGAACTGCTGGCTTACGGTGGTCGGGGAGACCTGGGAAGACTGGACGCAGCCGATCGAGATGATCAAGGCGTCCAAGCACCGAGAGAGGATCACGCTCGTCAACCACTACGTGTCGGACGCGGAGGTCAGTCGCTGGTTTGCCGGTGCCGACATTGTGGCCTTGCCGTATAGGCGGTCCTCGGCGAGTGGGCCGTTGCACCTGACGATGGACGCTGGCCTACCTGTGGTTGTGACCGACGTCGGTGGGCTCACGGAGGCAGTGGGTGGATACGACGGCGCGGTGCTCGTGCCCGGGGCAGATCCGGAAGCTCTTTACGAGGGGCTGCGGGAGGCGATGGCATTGCGGGGAATACACTTTGAAGACGTAAGCTCTTGGGTGGACAACGCCGACACAGTGCTTGAGCTGCTTGCAGCCGACTCGTGAGACTCGCCAGAGGATGTTTGCGTCCGCTCATAGCCCAGGCCGGTGCGAGACTCGCTCAACGGCAGCTCCTTACGCTGCGATGAGATCGAGCTCGCAACTTGCTGCCGAGGGTGAGCCCTCTCTGCTTGACGAGGGAGTAATTGCTGGCTCGGTCCACCTCCTGCGCCGTGCCGGCGTAGTCCTCGTGGTACAGGTCATCGGAGCCGGCTTGGCCTATGGGCTGCAGGTGCTGCTCGCCCGCATGATGGGTGCATCCGCCTACGGCATCTATACATACGTCTACGTCTGGGTTACGTTTGTCTCTCTGCTTGCTGGCCTTGGATTCCCGGCCGCAAGTATCCGTTTTCTCCCCGTGTATCGAGTCAAAGAGGATTGGCCCCGGATTCGCGGCTTTGTACATTCCACATCTCGATACACCTACGTAACAGCGATCGCGATAGCACTATGCGCTATCGCGTCCGTAGAAGGACTTCGCGCATTTGGCGTGGTGGCAAGTTCATCCTCTATCGTGTTCGGAGCCCTATTGGTCCCCGCGCTTGCAGGTTCGATGCTCTACACCGAATTTGCGCGGGCCGGACATCGGGTCGGCATAGCTTTCATCCCACCGATGATCGCGCGACCGATTCTAATCGGCCTTGGTGCTGGGCTCCTTTTCGTTCTGCATGGAACACTCTCGACGCTTGGCGCGTTTGGTGCGACGCTGCTATCAGCCTACGCCGTGCTGGCGGTTCAATACATGCTCACGCGGCATCTGTTTGACGGCCCTGAGACAAAGGTCCGGCCTATAGTCGAGCTTCGAGAGTGGTTTGGGGTGGGGATCAGCTTGCTCGCGGCTGGTGCTTTCGTCGTTACATTTCTGCAAGTCGATATCGTGATCGTTGGTGCCATTCTCGGTCCGCGCGATGCTGGAATCTACGCTGCGGCCAGCAAGACCGCGACGCTAGTCGGGTTTGTGGTGGTGGCCGTCAATGCGGCTGCTGCGCCTCAATTTGCATCCCTCTGGTCACTTGGACAGGTCGAGGAGCTACAGCGCCTGGTGTCTAAGCTCGCAAGCATCATCTTCTGGCCCTCACTCGCAATCGCGGTGGGGATTGCCGTGCTCTCGGGTCCATTGCTCGCCCTCTTCGGTCCTGAATTTCACGAAGCTCGCCCTGCGCTGCTTGTCTTGCTCGTAAGCCAGCTTGTCAGTGCGGCGGCAGGCTCCGTTGGGTATCTCTTGACCCTCACGGGCTACCACCGAGAGGCGACGATTGCGCTCGGTCTCAGTGCTCTTGCATGTGCGCTACTCGCCGTAGCCGGAGTACTGACGTTGGGTCTCGTCGGTGCTGCACTTGGCACCACAATCGGGTTCCTGTTGTGGAACGGATCGCTTTACTGGCTTGTTGTGCGCAAGCTGGGAATCTATCCGTCGATCTTCTCCACGATACATCTACCGCGCCGCCGCTAACACGATTGCGCTCAACGATTTTTGTATACATGTTGTATGATCGCCAGCGTGGATAGCCCCTCAGTCAAGGTGATATATGTCGGCGGCTACGCTCGAAGTGGTAGCACTCTCCTCGGCCGGGTGCTTGGCGAGCCGCAAGGCATGGTGTGTGTCGGTGAGACCCGTTTCCTCTGGAGCAGGGGTCTCATCAATAACGTTGGTTGTGGTTGTGGACAGCCCTTCCGTTCCTGCCCGTTCTGGACGGCGGTAGGGGAGGGGGCATTTGGCGGCTGGGACCAAGTAAACGCAGAGGAAATGACCGAGCTTGACCGTGTCACAAATCTGCCTCAGGCACTTCCGCTCTATTGGGCGCCGTGGTTGCGACCCGGCATGGACGATAAGATCAGTGAATACGTTGCCATTCTCTCTAAGCTGTACGCCGCGATCAAGCGCGTGTCTGGCGCAAAGGTGATCATCGAGATAAGCAAGGATCCCACACTTGCGTGTCTGCTCAGACGTATACCCGATAGTGACGTACGCGTCATTCACTTGGTCCGCGACAGCCGCGCCGTGGCCTACTCCTGGACTCGTAAGAGGCGGATGCCGAGCCCGATCGGCAACGAGGAGTTCATGTCGCGAGCCAGCCCGACCGAGACGGCGATCAAGTGGTCGGCATGGAATGTCGGATGCTACGCGCTCAGGGCCGCGCGCTTCCCCTATCAAAAGGTCACCTATGAGAACTTCGTCGCCGATCCGCGCGCGACTCTCGATAAGTTGAGTGTGTTTGCCGACGAGGAGATAATCTCCTCCGGATCTGAGCTGAGGGGCAACGAAGTGAAGCTCGGTGACCATCACATTTTCTCGGGCAATCCCATGCGCGCGACCACAGGCTGGCTGCCGGTGCGCCTTGACACCGAGTGGCAGACACAATTGCCCAAGGCCCAGTTTGCTAAGGTGACCGCGATCACCTTCCCGCTGCTGCGAGTCAACGGCTATCCGCTGATGCCGGCTGCCAGGAGGTCTGGCAAGACAGCGGTACCCGCGCCGCCACCGTCCTGAGATACTCAGCCGCTGCGAGAAGATCGCGGGGTGGGGGCGTGCCGGCTCACCCTCCCTGGATAACCTTGCCTAGACCCTCACTTCGGGTGCGCGCGACGCCTCTGGCGTAGCGAAGCGGTCCACGCATCACCCCCTCGCGTCGTGCTTGCAACAGCTCGTCGGGGCGCGTTAGCTCGCCGTTTGTCGCTGTCGAGTCCTCTTTTGGGAGCACGCGCTTGCGCAATTGCAGTGTGAGTGCGATTTGCAGCGATCTCGCCGCAGAGACGTAGAAACGCGGGTCGTGCGTCAGCGCCTTGGTCAATACCGCTCCCAGACCCAGGCCATAACCGAAGATCTGATCGCGCAGGGCGCCGCCGTCTTTGCGATGTTCGTGCCAGCACAGGGCGCGCGGCTCATACACGATCTGCCCGCCGCGTAGGATAGCCTTGCTAAACGCACACGTCTCCTCGCATGACCCGGCGGCACTCCCAGCGCCGAGCGCCGTATCGAAGCCACCGCTAGCGATTATCTCCGAACGGCGAAACGCCATGTTGTTGCCGACTCCGATCGTTCCATTCACGAATGGGTACAGCAACCGTCCTGGGACGGGCCCGGACCGTCGGTCATAGGTGTGCCGCTGCATTCCCTTGGAGAAGCCGGCGTATTGCTCGAAGCGCTTTTGCGAGACCGTCTGCAGCTCCAGCGGGAGCACCATGCCACACGCGACGGTCACCTGTGGCTCGGCAAACGGCGCAAGCAGCCACTCCACCCAGCCCTCGTCTGCGACCACGTCGTCGTCGGTGAAGGCCACCACGTCGGCTCTCGTCTCGCTGACCCCGCGATTGCGCGCCACCGACAGGCCCACACGTGGCTCGGGCACGTAGCGCACACGCGCGTCGTCCGCCGCGATCGCCTCTACTACGCGCCGTGTCTGCTCCTGCGTCGGTCGATTGTCGACTACCACGACCTCGAGCTCGGCTCGTCGCTGGGCGAGCAGCGAGTGTATGCAACGCTCGAGTTGCTCGGCCCTGCTAGCGGTAGAGATGATCACAGCGACCGACGCCTCCACCTTCGCCGGGTTGGCGCCGGGGCACATTTCGGCAGCGACGCCCAGCCCACCGACCAACTCGCCGGCGCCGCTCGGCATTGCGGCGCATCGATAGCGTTCGATGTGTCGGCGGATCTCCGTACCTGCCGATCGCCATATTGCGGTGGCGAGTTCGCTATCGGCAATGCCCTGGAGCTCACGACCTATGTGGAGGACCCCAAGTGGCTCATCGTGCAAGCGGACCAGTACCAGGGCGTCGCGCTGTCCGGGGTCCCAGTCACGTCCGTCGGGTGCGCGGGGCACAAGCGAACGGTCCAAGTCGATCACTCCGACGGAGGTAGGCTCAGTGTGCCGGAACGCGGCGACGGGGAGATAGCCGCTGGTCAGCTCCTCGGTTCGATCGCCGCTCATCAGAGTGCGTCGATCCTATAGCAGTCACTGCCAGACGCGCACCCAGTCGACAAGCATCTGGGCGGGAAACTTGGTTGAGGCATTCGGAGAGCCAGGCCATTCTCCGCCGACGGCGAGGTCCATCAACAGCGAGAAGGGGTGCTTGAAGGGCCATGCGGCACCGGCAGGCAGATCCGCCGGGGTCATCGTCTTGTAGACCGACCCGTCGAGCATGAAGCTGATCCGTTCTGGTTCCCATTCCACGCTGTAGGTGTGAAAGCCGCCCGACAGCGAGGCGGGCGATATGTCCTGACCCTGTTCCCCGGTGGGTGCCCACGCCCATGGGGCGTGCAGCGTTCCGTTGACGACGTTCGGTTCGGAGCCCAGCACCTCCATCGTGTCGATCTCGCCGCACGCGGGCCAGTTTTCCTGTTCGTAGGCTTCCTGGCCGAGCATCCAGAACTGCGCGACTAGCCCTTGACCCTCCGGCACCTCTATGCGCGCTTCCACGAGCCCGTACTGGAATTTGAAGGTATTGAGCGTTTGCAACCTTGCCGAGGTGTAGTCGCGAGCGATCCCATCTGTGCCAGTGTATTTTTCCGCGCGGGCAGCTATCGCCAACTGACCCTGGCCATTCAGCTCGGCGTTCGCTGCGCGGGAAGTGTAGGTCTCGAGCTCTTCGTTGCCCCACCCGTCGCCACCGGTGTCGAACTGCCACTGCGAGCCAGGAGACGCCCCAGCCGGTCCGCTAAATTCATCTGACCAGATCAGTTTCGTCTGTTTTGTGAGGCTGGGTTCGGATGGCTCTTCTTTTGCGGTCGGTTCTTCGGGGGCTGGGGTCGTTACAGGTTCTTTTGGCGCTGGGGTCCTTGCCGGTTCTTCGAGCGCAGGTGATTTGGCTGGTTCTTTTGGCGGTGGAGTTTTCGTGGGCTGTTCAGGTGTCGGAGACTTGGGAGATCCTTCTGGTGCCGTGTCTTTGGCTGCCGGCGTTTGCACGGGAAGGAGTTCTTGGGGAAAGGATCCTGAGGCAGGAGACGTCCCAGCGGACGAGCTCGATGGCGAAGACGGCTGAGTGACCGTCGCTGGGCCGTTCGTCCGGCTGTGTTTCGCTGCGGCCTTCTTAGTTGTGTGAGCCGCGGAGGTGTCCTTGGCGTCACGCTTGTGGTGGTGCTTGCTTGTGTCGCGGCGGCGGCGAGAATGATGCGCCATGGAGCGCTCGGCGCCGTGGCGTCCGGAAGCCAGCCCGCTTTCCGGTGAGGCCAGCACGAACACGGAGATCATCAAATAGGCGCATACCGCTGCGTGAGCGGGTAGGTGACGTGCCATTCGCTAATTGTGTCGTCAGGATCAAGCGACTGTTGAGCTAGTTCAGTGAACATGGACGCATGGCTCAATCGAGTTCCGCACACGGTAGGATCGGCTAGATCATCGTGAGATTTCGCGGTCGAGTCCTAGCCTTGGTCGGCCTTTTCGCCGTCTTCGTAGCGCTTGTAGTGGCCGTAGAGGCCGCAAGCCGAGGGGGTGGAGACCAACCTGGGCGCACGCTTTCTGTCAGGGGTGGCTCCTCGAGATGGTCGCGTCTGGTCTGGTCGGATAATTTTGAAGGGCCCGCCGGGGCCAGCCCCAGCGCCAAGAAGTGGAGCTTTGACACGGGCGGCAGTGGCTGGGGCAACCAGGAGCTCGAGTCCTACACGCCCAGGCCCACGAATGCGGAGCTCGACGGACACGGGCATTTGGTCATCTCCGCACATGCCGAAACCTACACCGGAAGCGACGGAATAACGCGCGGCTATACATCAGCGCGCCTGCAGACGTTCAACGAGTTCCAGTTCAGATACGGGCTGGTGGAGGCGCGTATCAGGGTGCCAAGCGGCGCAGGCTTGATCTCCCAATTCTGGGCGCTTGGCAGCGAAGCTTACGAGAGCTCGTCGGCCTGGCCGGGGTCTGGCGAGATCGACACGATGGAGGTGCGGGGATCCCAGCCACACGTCGTCGAAGGTACGGTCCACGGACCCTGGCCCTGGGCTCCGCACGGCGTGAGCGCAAGTGCACGCACGTCACCTTCGCTGGCCGCGGGCTTCAATGTTTATGGAATGGAATGGACTCCCGACAAGATCAGATTCATCCTCGACGGCTCTGTCTATCAGACGATCACACGGGCGGGTCTTCGCGCTGGGGCTGCGTGGCCGTTCAGGCATCCATACTTCCTGCTAATGGACCTAGCCGTCGGCGGGGAATGGGCCGGTTCGCCCAACTCCACCACGCCATTTCCAGCCAAGATGACCGTTGACTGGGTGCGCGTCTGGCGATGATCATGGGCGACTTGACCAAACCGCCCAAGATGCGAGTGGGGGAGCAAGACCGAAAAGGCACGATCAGGTCAGACAGCTGGTTGCGTTGTGTCAGCCAGTCGCCCGGACACAACGATGCGACCATGGTTCGATCAAACCAAATTCTGGGTACCGCGAGCGTGGAACCGGCGGTTCACGACCTAGCAACTGGGGGTGCGCGTCCGCAGGAGTGCCACGCAGTCGTAGAGCCTAGACGGAAGAGCTGATGTACTATTGCCGGATGCAATCAGAGGTTGCACGGAAGGTATGGGCCCGCGCGCCGCTTATGCACGGCGATCAGCAGAACTACTGCTTTTCGTTGTCGCTAGAGGCGCTCCAGTGGTTGGAAGACCACGTCGAACCATCGATGAGGACCCTTGAGACGGGCAGCGGCGCTTCGACCATTGTGTTCGCGTCGCGTGGCTCTCGCCATACGGCAATTTCGCCAAGAGCGGCGGAGCACGAAGCTATCCGTGCCTATTGCAACGGGCAGAGTATCGATGTGAGCAATGTGACCTTCGTTGCCGAGCCTTCGCATATAGCCCTTGCGCGTGAGAGCGAACCAATCGATATTGTCCTCCTCGACGGGGCCCACGGATTTCCATATCCGGTCCTGGACTGGTTTGAGATTCAAAGCAAGCTCCGAGAGGGCGGTATGCTCCTCGTGGACGACTCGTACATCCCGACCGTCAACATGCTTGTGAGGTTTCTGCGCCATAGCCCGGACTGGGAGTACATTGGCGCTCCCGGCGGTCGGACAACGGTCTTTCGCAAGGTCAAAGATGGGCTCCCCAGCTTCTTTGACTGGCAGGCCGTTGAATCGGCTCGCGTGAGCTTCAGTTATCTGCCGCTCGGCCAGCGCCTCCCTGCCTTTGCCACATACGTGATCACCCATCGGGCACCAGGCATCGCGAAGCACCTTAGCGCGGTACGCCGTCGCGCAGCTCGCTAGGCCTGTGGGTGGTGGGCTGGCGAGCATCGGCGTTGATAATGTTGGCTACAGTCAGTAGCCATTGACGTACGCGTCACGGTTTGCGTAGGAATTCGACCAGCAGCGGGACCACCGCTAGGCAGATGATCGCATTCGCCCCGAGCCACGCGATGGCAACACCGTTGATGCCACGGCTGTGTGCTAGCGGGATAGCCGCACCGAGCACGAGCACGAACAGAGCAAGCTCGACCAGCGCCAAGCGGGTCCCGCGGCCTTGCGCCCTCGAGACCGCCGAGAACAAAGCGGTCACCGCCCGAAAGACGCTTCCGCACAGCAGCAACCGTAGTGCTGTAGCGCCGTGTTCGACGTAGGGCCGCCCGAAGAGAAGCATTATCAGTGGTGCTGCCAGGGCCAGCAGGGCTGCAGCCGGCATTAGCAGCGCCAGCACGCGACGCGCAAAGACCTCGGTGAGTGTCCGTAGGTTCTCATGGTCCAAAGTGGCCTCTACGACCAGCGAGGAGCAGGCACTGTAGGCAAACGTGTCAAAGGCCAACACAATCGTAAACGGCATGGCGAAGTATGCGCTCTGTCGGGCACCGAGGATCGCAATCACTAGTAGTGGCAGCACGGTCAACGTCGCTTGGGTGAAGATCGACGCCAGGTAGTCCTGGGCAAGGAAATGCACCATCCGCCGTCGCCCGAGGCGCGCGGTCGGCGATTCGCCTGTCCCGCTCGCCAAGTGGCTGGGGATCGCCCGCCTGAACACCAGCAGGTTTACCGGCACCAGCAGCAGCGCCATCGGCAGAGCCCACGCCAAGAAGACACCGTGAACAGCGTCGGCTGCCAGCAGGAGGGGCAACGCCGCGAGCTTGAGCACGCCAAACACGCCATTCTTAAGGGGTATAGAAGGCGTTTGGCGTGTTGCCGTGAGCGCGGCGTCTTGCAAGGCGAACAGCCCCCACAGCACAAGCGCTGCCACAAAGCCCACCGCGAGTGTTGTTTCATCTCTCATGTAGCTCAACTGTGGTGATATGTCTGGAGCTACCAGGACGAATACGGCTCCAACGACGAGCGCCACCGCTGCGGTCAGCGCGTAGACTGTAGCCAGGGCCTGCCCGCTATGTCTGCCGAAGCTGGGCATGAAGCGAGCTATGCCGTTGCCCATGTTTAGCTGGCATACCGTCGAGAGCTCGATCATCACCGAGATCAGTACAGTGTCCCGGCCGACGTCGGCTGTTGGGTAAAGCCGCGCGGCGGCCACCCAAAAAATCATTCCAAGGGCTGAGGTGACGGCGGTGTTGGCGAGCAGGCTGTAGGCGCTGCGCAGCAGATGGTGCGATGACTGTGCGGGCTCAGCCGTATGTGAAACAGTGGACACGCATGTGATCGTATCCACGGCTTCTCAACGATGAGTCGATCGGGCTACAGGGGAAAAGCGCTTGAGTTCTACTTCGATCACCGTTTGTCGTGCTCTGCGCGTCCCAAATGCAAGTTTGCAGATCTGGGCCGCTGTGCTACCCGGTCGCATCGAGGCTATTCTGCGCAGACTGTAAGGTTCAAGTCGTTAGTCACTTCGCCCCGTAGCACCGCAATAAGATGGTCGAGGTCGTGAAATGCCGCGTCACGCAAGATGATGCTGATCTGTTCGTCAGTGTCGAGATCGGTGGAGATCCAAAACTTCGCTTTTCGACTGCCGGCCCCGTGATGGTAAATTACATCCCCATATATGCCTCCAACGAGAAAATGGTAGTTCACGTTATTGCTGCGCTTAAGTGGACCGATCGTGCGGCCCAATCTTCTGAATTCGTCAGTTATGTTCTGTCCGACATCTTGCCCCATTTTACGGGAAAACGATACATCGAGAGCACGAAGATCACGTCGGCGTACACAAAGACCACTAACGTGTATAAAGGGATGGATGGTCGGTTCCATCTCGTTCCTATAAACGCCTGACAAAGCGGCGCCATCTTCGCACGCTCCAATCAAAACGTCCAACCAATCGTCACGTACCGGGAAGGAATCCGTGTCCAACGTTACGATGTAGTCAAAGTCAGACGAAACTCTACTGGCAAGGTAATCGAGAGCCTTCGGGTGAGCTAGTTCCGTCAGGCGACCAACATGCAAAACTGGAATGCGATTGGCAAGACGACCAAGGCTCGAAAACCATCTTGCGGGCCATATCCTTACGTACCGGTATCCTTTCGTAAGGGCACGGTGTGACTTGAGATGTGAGTTGTCGAAGACAAAGACTTCATAGTCCCACCCGGTGGAATGCCGCTCGATCTGCCGCAAACACAAGTCTATCCAGGGGTAGTCAAGAGCTTCAGTTTCTTTGTATTGGCCCCATTGGTCTCGCCTATCGAATCCATTGACGAGCAGGATTGCAACTCGGGCCTTCAGGTGATCATTCATTATTTTTGGTAACCAGTTTTCTGCGTCGGGACAGGCGCCTCCGGACAACGTTGCTCCGATGGCCCAAATGCTTAGATTCGAAATGTTTCATAAACGGAACGGAAGTCAAAAGGGGACTATGGAGAAGCCGCCGCAAGCCTCTTGGCGTGAGTGATCGACGTTCCCATCGGCCTGCTATCAGTTCGTATATATGCACAGAATTATTGGCATACCAAAGCCGGAACTCGTGTGAGCGTGCCACAGCATTCTCAAGGTGTCCTAGTGCGCCTGGCGGCGTCAGGCGAAAGACTTCCGCATAGGTTGTCTCGTCCTTATCGAATACAATATATCCGTGTTTCGCATATCCACTGATTCTTGCCGCTATCTCGGGTACCTGTGCTGCTCCAAGTGGCCGGTCGTCGAAGACGGCCTCAGTCAAAAGGTTTGGGTTCGCGTCGCCTTCCGGGCCTAGGAATTCTGGATAATCGGCGCCATACCTGAATGGAAAGCCGGGTGCCGCAAGGACCAGCACCGACTCGGGACGGCCGTGATCGTAAAACCATTCACTCGCACGAACTTCAGCGGGTGAAATTACATTAAGCTCTTCCTCGCCAAGAAAAGAGGGGACGAATAGGGCCGTGAAAGTAGCCGCAACGACCAGTGTTAGTGCCCATCTCAGGCGTCTGCGACCTACGGTCCCCAATGCCCACGATATCAACGCGGCACACCATGGGCTTGAAAACAGGATTATGCGTAGGGATGCCTCACCACCATAGTTTTGTCCAAATAGAACGAAGAATGGCGACACTGCAAACACGACAAAGGGCAGTGCTCGCATGAGTAGCCCAAGTCTAAGTAGGCGGATGATGGCGCATATACTGAGCAGCCCCAGAACCGCTAGGAAGAGCAGCTCTACGTAGGTGTTAAAAAGCTTGCCGGCTGTCGGAGAACGCGAGAGCGTCGCGCCTTGCCCCTGGGCGTTATTGAACGGGTCGAGACTCGTGAAGACGCCATAATTATGCTCGATAAAATGAAGGTTCGCGGCAAGATACCCGAGTGTCATCGCGGCCATCGCCATCAGCATCCACCAGGGACGAACCACGCGAACAAGCATCAGCAGGGCGATGCTTACCAGCAGCATGTAGGGCGTCAATTGATGGCTTGCGACGATCACTGCGTCGAGCCCCAATATGGCTGTTATGGATACCCATCGAGCCCACATCGCTGTGTCTTGCGTCTCTACCGACAACTGTGGAGTGCGGCCTATCCGTTCGACAATGCGCGTCAGTCGTGGGGAGTAGGTCGGCTCGTTGACCCGCAGTTGTCTCAGTAGAATCACAGTGAGCGCGAGTCCGAGGACAAATGCGAATGCCTGAGGAGAATAGTAGGTCTGTGCCACCCAATTGGTCACGACGAAGAAGAGCCCCGCGCACGCGGCGATGCGGATCTCGCGCACAACCGCTTTTACGGCCGCCATCACAAGGACGGTGTCGAGCAATAGAAAGAGGAGCTCGGCCCAGCCCGCGTATACCTCCGGATTGGCACTACCGCCAAGTTGCGAGAACACCGCTCCGAGGGCGAAGAAGCCGGGCCAGCGATTGTAGATATCCACGTTGGGGTTGACCTTGCCCTGAGCCTCGATGTAGCGGACCACACCTATGTGCTTGTAGACCCATGCGTAATGCGGTTGGGCCGACAGCATCGGGACTGTGCCAAAGAGGATGACGGCTATTACGACTATATAGCCGACCATGATCAGGCCCTTTGTGCTGCGCATCGTAATCGCGGTGACTGCGCCTACGACGGCAAGTGCCAAGGAGAAATACCAGGTGATCGGCAGCGCCGGGGGTAGCCCGTAGTCGCCCAGGTCGTAGGGGTTGAGATGGAGCAGCGATACTCGCCAGAGGACAAGCGCGACGAGCATCGGAAGAGAAAACACGAGCATGCGCAACCGCGAGCCGGCGGTCTGAGCATGTGGATGCGCTGGTAGATGGCTGTCCTGCTCTGTGTCGGCAGGCTGGAGCAGTGTGCTCACCTTGCTACCGTCTTGCTGCGCTCGCGGGACACTAAACAGGTTTCCTGACCATTACGAGATTGCGGCGCAGATCGACAGTCAGCACTGCACAGGAGATCGCGCCGAGGATAATCGCCCACCCAAACGGATGCCACCAGCTGGTCCACACCATCGCCAGCGCACCGAAAGCCTCGATAGTGAAGCCGAAGCCCACGGCCAGCCCGAAGGCCTCGAGTGCGTCTTCCACTGGCAGGCGCGTGAGTAGCGCTCCTCCAGGAATCAAACAGGCTGCCGCCAGCACAAGCAGCAGCCTTGCAGCGCCGTGGGACTGCAGCAGGCAAACCGCCACCGTCGCGGCAGCAAGCACAAGCAGCGCAGCGTCAGCGCCGGCGCAGCGGCGTGGGTCGCCCAGCCAGCCCGCGCGTGATTTGTTCGTCTCCGTCGCGGTCGGGGAACCCGTCGGGGTGTGCTCATTGTGAGCGCCGCCGGCCGCGGCGTGCGCGCTCATCGCCGCGCCTCCAAGCGGCTGGCCAGATATGCCAGCGGACCGTAGAGCAGCCCGACGCGCTCCAAGCGGGTCAGGCTCGCGGGAAATGCATCTCCTCGCGTGGCGTTCTTGCGCGACCCTGGAGCCGTGTAATAGCGAGCGGCCTGCGGTATGCGCGAGATCATGCTCCGACGATCGGGCCCAATCAGCAGGTGCTTGGTCAACATCGCGCCAAGCGCCGTGCCGTAGTCGAAGGCGCGTCGTCGTAGATGGGCGTGTGTGTCAGGATGGCGGTGCCAGACTACCGCGCGCGGTTCGTAGGCAAGCCGGCTGCCGGCGTTCAACACGCGGATGCAGACGTCGAGATCCTCGCATCCGCGCGCGCGTGTTCCGGTGCCCAACACCGGGTCGAAGCCGCCGAGGCGGCGCAACGCCTCGGTGCGGAAAGCCATGTTGGCCCCTGAGCCGAAGTAGCCCGCTGTGTAGGGGAACAATGGTTGGTCGGGCG
>DATCEK010000150.1:0-12512 GCA_036510155.1 Solirubrobacteraceae bacterium
GCGGATCTCCGCCCACTGCTCCACAGCGATCAACTCCTCCTCCTCCTGGCCTCGGAATGACTAACCGAACCAGGTTCTCACCCCACCAGGGGTCCCATTTTCAACCGGCCAAGGGTGGGGAGTATTCAGGCGGCGTCAACAAGCCCTCCGGTCGGCAGGCACGACGGCGCGTGAATCAGGAGGCGTTTTGCCACCCTCGGAGCTTTTTGCCCGCCATGATGCCGGCGGCACGATTGCTCTTGAACTCCACCTCGACCAGCTGCCACGCCGGATTGCGGGAGAGCATCGTCTTGAGACGATGCTTCAGTATCGAATGGTCTCTCGTCTGTGCAGCGGGGCGCTGCTCTGCCTTTGCATTGCCGTGACGGAAGTGAATCGCACCGGGTAGCTCGGAGCGTTCGGCATCTTCCATTGCCATCAGGAGCGCGTGGTACTCCGCCTCGATCGGCGTCGCGCACGCGATCAGGTAGGTGCGGTTGCCTAGTGGCTCGCTGAAATACGCAAGGCCGGCAACACCGTCCTTCCATGAGGCGGCGGTGTTGATGTAGAGCGGTTTGGCAAGTTTGCGCGCTCGCCGCTTGGTGAGGATCACCGACCGTCGAGTCAGGAGCACATCGGCGTCGAGCGGGCCGACCGTCCTGGGCGCGTTCTTCTTGGCCGACACCGCGGATCGTCTGCTCATGCGATTTGGGAAATGCGCTTCGCCGCGTAGACCAAGGCCGGTCCAATCTGCTCGACCAACTCCTGCGAGGTCAGATGGACGGCCGGGACGGTCACGTCGATGGCGACAAGCGGCTCTATTCTCGGCCGGGGCACAAACATTGCGATCGAGCGGGCCTCGTACGTGAACTCTTCATCGCTGACCACGGGCTCGCGGTAGTTCATGTCCTCGAGATCGTGAATCAACTGCTCGTGTGTTACGAACGCGCGTGGTCCCCACGGCACGAAGTCGAGCCGGGAGATGAGGTTGCGACGAGCTTGGTCCGTAAGGCTGGCCAGTAGCGCCTTGCCGAGTGCCGTGCAATGGATCGGTACGTGGGCTCCAACCCCGATTTCCTGGTTGATGCGGCACTGGCCGGGCCGATGCGCCAGCAGTCGGTGAATGTAGGTCACCTTGCCGGCGTTCAGTGCGCCCATGCTGACCGTGTAGCCGGTCCGGTCGCGCAGTTCTTCGAGCACGCTCACCGCCGGAGCGGCTCGTCGCAGCGCGCCGATCAACGAGAGACCGTGGTTGGCGGCACGGACGGCCAGCCCGTACTTGTGCGTCTTGTATCGCTCCAGGTAGCCGAGCTGGACGAAGGTCCTGATGTAGCAACGGGTGCTAGGGCGGCTGAGGCGGCTGAGGTCGGTCACTTCAGCGATGCCAAGTCCTGAGCGCCCGTCGGAAAAGAGCAGCGGGATCGACATGGCCAGTTGCAGCGACTTCGAGAGCCGCGGCTGTTGGGATGAGGCAGCCTCCAACCACATAAGACCATTACCGTTGCCGTTGTCCTGCGGCGCTCGGTCACGCGGAAGCGCTGCCCGTGTCGTCACCCTGGTTTGTGTCACGCCGCCGACGCTGGAGGTCGCACGTGGCTGTCACCGTGATTTCCGACGACCGTTCCCCGATCGGCAGTCGGTAGTGTGCGTCGGCCGCTTCTTCGACGTAGCCGTACTGCCGCAGACGGACGAGCTGGTCACAGACTGTTGCTCGCGAGAGCCCGGTGAGTCGGGCAATCGTGTCGGCGCTTCGCGGGATGCGAAGGGCGCGACCGTTGCTGTCTGACAGGCAGCTGAGAATCCGCAGCCCGTCGATGGAGCGCCCAAATGCCCCGGTCCTCCCTCCGGGGCATTTGGCGCTCTCATCTGGCCCCAAGGAGGGCTCGCGCTGGCTCATGGCTGGTCGTGTGGGAAGGGATTGCGCGGGCGTGTATCCATCGCGCAACAGAGGATGCCGGTCGCTTTTGAGCCTGTATAGGGACACGTCTCTGTTGTCTCCTGACAGACCGCCGCGTCTGAATTGTCAGAACTCAGCGGCGGCTGGCGAGGACGACCTGTGAGCCGGCGTGCGGCGCCACGATGACGCTGCGCCATCGGGGCCGCTCCATCCGGCGCGTGCTGGCGCGCGGCGTTCTCTCTCTGAGCACAGTGCGCAGGACGACCTTCATCTCGAGCATCGCCAGATGCAGTCCAGGGCAGCGCTTGCGCCCGCCACCCCAGGGAACCCACGTCAGCGGGTCCGGTGGCGCGTCGAGAAAGCGCTCGGGGCGAAACGCATGGGGGTCTCGATAGATCGCAGGGTCGTGGTGCAGGAGGTAGATGCACGCGAGCAGATTGGCCGGTGGAGCATAGGTCCAGGCGCCGATTTCGACGGGCTGGGCGACAACCCGCGGGATGGCAAAGACAAAGACGCAGCGGTGCCGCAGAACCTCTTGGACGGTGGCGGTCAGGTAGTCGTCTTTCTTGTCGGCATCAATCTCGCGGATCAGCCGATCGCAGACGGACGGGTGGTGGGCCAAGAGCTGGAAGGCCCAGGCCAGTTGCGCAGCCGTGGTCTCATGACCGGCGAGGATCAGGGACATAACATTGTCTCGTGCAAGCTGAACACCATCGACCTCGTTATCCCCTTGACAGCCACCTAGACTACTGCCAAGCGACGAGGTGAATCGGCCGTCGGAGATGAGCTGAGTTAGTAGTTCATCGACCCGCTCGCGACAACGCAGGAAGCGATTCCAGATAAGCTTGCCTGGGCCATGGCGCAGTCGTGGTTCCACAAATATTGGACTGGCTGTGATGGTGAGCATGTCAAGGACTTGGCGATGCAGTACCGCTACCTGCGGATCAAGTTCATCTTCTAAGTTGCCGGTGAGGGTACGCAGTATGACTTCGAGCGTCAACGCACGCAGACGGCCATGCGTTGGTGACCCTACATCGCTCGGCCAATGTGTCAGTTTCCTGCGCGCGACTTCAGCGATCATGACGGCATGTCCCTCGATGGCCCTGGCACCAAGAGCCGCGAGCGCCGCTTTACGGCCGGTACGATGCAACTTATCGTCAGACAGCATGAAGGAGTTCTCGCCGACAATTGGTGAGATCATGGCGCCGCCCTCGCCTGGGTGAAGCGCGCTACCTGGTCCAGCAAGCACAGCGCCGGTTTCCTGCGGATCTCTAAAGAATACGAGTGGTGGCGTGTTGGTGGCGCGAATAGTGAATGGCCGGCCGGTCGCGGGACTGCGTTCTGCGAGGTAGCTAAATGGATAGAACCACAGCAGCGATGTTTGGATCGCCGACGGCATCAGCGAATCGCCTGGCAGCGTACCGTGGGACACATCGCTCACCGCCGTTAAGCTGATGGTAGGCCATACATGGCCCGCCATAGTCGCAGAATCGGGAGGAGAAATCTAGTTAGCGCTCCGCCAGCCTTGGCGAGCCGTACGGTGTATTGATGTTGATGTGCCATATTGGCGTTGTCATCAGAAAGGTACAATGCTACCATGGCTGCTACGATGACCGCGTGGCGGTTGCCTCGGTGAAGGCTCCGAGCGTCGGCAAGCGTACCAGCAATAAGCTCACTCAGCCGACGGGTAGCGTTGTCTGTGCCAGCGTAGTGGCTGATATAACTATGCTGGTTTAAGGCTATATCGCTGGTGGCGTCAATATAGCTATCAAGCATCGTTGACAACAACGCGATGTCTGGGAAATATGTCAGGTGAGAGCGCCGGAGGTCGGGACGGTCTACCGGTAGCTCGGCAGCCTGAGTCAGCAGCATATGTAGCGTCAGAGACGAGGTAGCTGCGCCGCTAAGCTCGAACCAGCGATAGCCCGCATCCTCGCCAAAATAGTGAGCAGTCCAGCGTCGCAACAGGCACTCGCGACGCGTCGGATCGGGCTCGTGATTCAAGGGCAGAACGTCGGCCAGTCTCGCCTCCCGCACGATCGGAGCTCGCACCGCGCGATATCCCGGCAATGCGTCGCACGAGTCGCGACAGGCGGTCACCAGGCTGCGCAGAAATCCACCATCGTCACAGCACGGCATATAGCGATAATAATCCGAGATGGGGCTGCCCGTATCGACGGCCTCTACCAGAGCTACATGCAATTGACGTGCGTTGGCCAAGCCAAAATCTACGAACCGCTCGTTTAGGTTGTCGAGAAACTCAAGGATTAGCTCGTAGCGTACGAGCGCTTGCAGGAGTGGAAGGTGACGTCGTCTTGGTATGGTCGAGAACAACGCCGCGCCATCAAGATGGGGCCGCTTGAGGCGTAGGGCAGCAATCGCATCTCGGCGGACCGGCTCACACGGGATACGCTTGGCGCGCTGGTGCCATCGTGTAACCTCACAGTTGACCGAGCGCAGTCCCCAGGTCAACTGCCGCCCCGCCATAAGCAGCAGCGTTGCGGCTTGCCCTGGAGACAGGCAGGCGGTCGGCTCGTTACCGCCAGCGCCCTGGTAATGACCGCCCTGGCGTGTGGACAGCTTAGTAGGTCATGTGCGACGGTAAGGGTACGGGCGTATGGACACCGCCCGATAGCCGGGGACACAGACAATTGCGGCACCAACGAAGGTGACGACCGCAAAGCTGCCGAGCGCCAAGAATGCCTCAGGTGAAGGTCTGACCGGAAAGCCCGTAACCGTAAGCAGAGCGTGGCTGAGCAAAAACTGTCCGTACATCCCCAGGGCGGCACCGAGCGCGCAGCCGGCGCCGAACAGAATCAGGCTCTCCCAAATCAGCGCCAACCACAGCGCCTTGGTGTCGTAGCCCTGCACCTTCATTCGGGCATAGCGTCGGCGGCGCTGCCAGATTGCAGCGGTCATCGAGGTCGCAGTTGCCAGTAGACCGGCCAAGAGTACGAGTACGGCGATCTGAGTCAGCCGCGCCAGACCTTCGTAACTGGCCGCGTCCTGCTGACGTTCACGCTCGCGTGCAGTTTGTACTGTCAGCGCGGTGCCGGGACCAATCGCCTGGCGTATCTCGGCCTCCACCGCTGGGACGGAAGCGTCGGGCGTGAGCATGACGTTGTAGGCGCTTGGGGTGGATTCTCCCCAACCGCGTACATAGTCGACTGGGTTGAGGACGACCGCGCCTGGCGGCCATCCGAGATTTGTGGTCGTTGCGGCCAGCCGCACGGTTATTGGGTGAGGAGTCGGTAGCGTGAACGTCTCGCCGATGTGCAGATGCTCGTCTTTGGCGGTAGCGTCCGAGACGGTGGCCCAGTCGCCGGCCTTGATCCGAGCGGTGGCGATAGCCAAATCGCTCCCGGCCGTTAGCTGACTGGGTGGTATCGGCCAAGTGGCGGTCGAGGGCGGGGCCAGGACCCAAGTGCGCCGGGCGTCATAGGTCAGAAAGCTCGCCCGGTACGGCTGGGCGCTCCGTACCCCGCGCAGGTGAGACAGATCAAGAGGCCGCTGGCCGCTCAGCGGCGTGGTCGCCAGCAGATCCTGTTGGCCTGACGGCAGCACCCAAATGTTGGCGACCGTGGACAGCTCCGATACCAGCCGAGTCAGACCACCTTGGAGTTTAACGTGCGAGCCTTGAATAGTGACGCTGGCGAACACCGCTATTGCCGAGATGGCCGCGATGGTGGCCGAACGAACGCGCGTCTTAGGCGAGCGTATTTCGTGGACGGCGATGATGGCACCGGCGCTTCCGCCGACGTTGTAGAGACGCTCAAAAACCGCCGTGGCAGCGTCAACCACGAGCGGCAGCAGAAAGAGGAGTCCGACAAGCAGCATCATGATGCCGACGATCGCGGACTGCGGAGCCACAAACAAAACCACGGTCGTCACAGCCAGACACATAAATGCAGCCGCAAGCTGTAAAGGCGAGTGAGGGCCGAACACCCTGGGGCCGCTGGGCGAATCACGGGTGGTCGTCGGACGTTTCCAGAGTTCGCGGGCAGGGCTGACCACGCCAACGGTCGCGGCGAGCGTCCCGATGGCCACGCTGACGATGACGCTCTGCACGGTGACGATGCGCTGCGTCCCAACCGGGAACGCAAATGCGAGATAACCGGCACTCGATGGAAACACGAGTATCGAGAGCACGTCGCCGATGACGAGGCCGAGCGTTGATGCGACGACACCGAGCACGAGCGCGTCAAATAGGAGCACCTTGCAGGTTTCCAGCCGGGTTGCGCCGCTACGGCGCAGTTCTTTGATCAGAGCTCGCCGCAAGTCGATGGTCAACAGGATTGAGCAGTAGGCGAACACGAATCCGACCAGCGCGCAAATCGCGGCGAAGGTGCTGGCTGACTGATTGATCGGGGTGGCCGCCTGGTCAAACAGCGTCACGTCGAAGGTCGCCGGCTCGACGTTGAGGTGATTAGCCGCGAGGCGCTTCAGGCCGGCTTGAACCTCGGCATCGCGTCCTGGTTGAGAACGCACGAACACTCGACTGATTCGCCCAGGCGCATCCAGAAGCTGCTGCGCATAGGCCAGCGGCGCAATTACGACCGGACTGTCGACCAACTCGCCGATATTACGCGAGCCCAGTTCGAGCGCCACGAGAGCGGCGATGCGCCGGCCGCCAAGTTGCAGGGTAGCTTCTTCCAGCGGTCCGACCCCGATAGCGCGGGCGACCGGCTGGGGTAGCGCGAGTGCCTGCTGATGAGTTAGCTGCGTGGCGGTGAAGCGGTGCAGGAGGGGCCCGACCAGCTTCACCGCGCGCGGATCGGTTGCGATTAGGTCCACCGGCCGCGTGCCGTGCGGGCCGCTGATACTGATCTGCTGTTCCAGGATGGGAATGGCGCCGTAGACCCCAGGTAGTCGGCGGACCTGCCCTAGCAGCGCTTCGCTGAAGCCAGCGGAACTGCGTGCGGCCAACTCGTACTTGGACTGTCCGACCACCCCGCTGGTCAGCCGAGCCACTGAACCGTTAAGGCTTGTGCTGGCGATCTGTGAGGCGAACAACAGCGCCACGCCGACGGCGATCCCCAAGACGACGAATGCCTCTTGCACCAGGATCATGCGAGCTTTGAGCCGCACGGTGTAGAGATGAACGATGTTAGACAGCTGCATGTCAGCGAATGATGGTGCCAGCGCTGCCAGGCGCCGCCACCATCTCGGCAGGTTCGTAATCCAGCAAACGACCGTCGCGCAGCGTGTGTACCCGATGAGCGAACATCGTCGCCTGCGGGTCATGGGTTGCCAGCAGAACCGCTGTCCCCAGCTCCTGGCACACCGAAGCGATTAGGCCAAGCACTTCACGGCTGCGTTGGGTATCGAGGTTGCCGGTTGGCTCGTCGGCGAGCAGGAGCTTGGGTTCAGTCGAGAGCGCTCGCGCGAGCATGACGCGCTGGCGCTCCCCCATCGAAAGCTGGTCGGCGCGATGGCGCAGGCGCGCTTCCAATCCCAGGCGGATCAGCAGCGGACTCACCCGCTGCTCGGCGCTTCGCGCGTGTTCCATCAGCCACAGCTTCATCGCCGCGTTCTGCACGACGTTCGCGCCCGGCAAGAGATCCTGCTCTTGGTCAACAAAGCCAAGCTCGCGCAGTCGATACCTGGACTGCTGCGTGTCAGAGAGCGAGCCGAGATCGACCCCGTCCACTATCACGCTGCCGCTGTCCGGGCTTGCCAGCGCCGCGATCAGGTTGAGCAAGCTCGTCTTGCCCGAACCACTCGGACCGTACATGGCGACCATCTCCCCGGCGGCTATCGACAGCGACACCCCGTCGACCGCGCGCACCGGCTCGCCGTCGCCGATGCGGTAGTGCTTCACGAGGTCGCGTATCTCGAGCATCTCGGCTAGGCGCTCCGGGGTTGGTCGCTTGGGAAGTCGATCACGTTGCCGTCGGGCTCCGATGGCGGCGGCACGTACAGCTCGCCGCCGGCCAGGGTTGCCACCCTGTCGAACCAGGTGGTCGCTTCAGCGTCGGACGTGCTCATCAACACGGACATTTCCTCCTCGCGGGCGATCGTATGGAGCAAGCGACCAATCTGCTCGGTCGCGCCCATGCCGAGGGTCGCCATCAGGTCGTCCACAAGCAGCAGCTCGGGCTCGCGCACGAGCCCCTGCGCCAGTGTCGCCAGCACCCGCTCAGAATCGGCGAGGCTCGACCACCGCTGGTCGGCGTACTCGTCGGCGCCGAGCCGTCGCAGCGTCGTGTTCGCACGCTCGTAGGCGACGTTCTCGCTGAGCATTGCCAACAGCGGCAGCGCGACGTGGGAGATGACCGGCAGGTCCAGGTCGGGACCGATCGGCTCGACAAACGCAATCTGCTTACTCAGCAGACCAGACAACTGGCGGTCCGACAGGCGCGACAGGTCACGGCCTTTGTAGAGAACCTTGCCGCGCACCGGCTTGTCGAAACCGGCAGCCGCACGCAACAGCGTCGTCTTGCCCTGAGCGCGCCCGGCGAGCACAGCCATCAGCTCGCCGCGGGCGAGGTCGAGTGAAACATCTGCGAGCGCCCGGACAACGTGTCGATGTCCGCGTGGGAACGTCAACGAGGCATTCTGGAACGAGAGCAGGGCATCCATCGCGCCATACAGAATCAAGCAACCTGCGAATGCAGGCCAGCCTGATAGGCCCGCCACTCCTGCTCCAAGTAGATGCGAACCCGTTGGAGCCACTTGATCCTGCTTTCCCACCACGCCTGATCGCCCCCGGTGACGATCACGTCCATCCGACTGGACCAGCGCTCGGGGTCTGCGCGCTTGCGACGAGCCTGGGTCTCGACGTTCAAGTCCTGCAATCTGCCGGCGCAGACCGCCACCGCCTCGCGGACGAGCGTAATCATGCGCGGCATGTCGTTCGGCTGACAGAGGGCGATCTTGGCGTGCAGTTCCTCGCGTACGGGCGGCGCTGTGATCGAGGCCCACATCCACCGCCGGAAGTGCTTGATGCCGGCGGAGGTCGGCTCGTACATGATGGCTTCCGCTCGACTGACGCCGGGCGGCGGTGTCACGTCTGCCTCGGCATCGACAGGACGCACAAGGCCGGCCTCGCGCAGCCGCTTGAGCGTTTGTTTGGCCATCCCGTTGGCGTAGCCGACCGATCCGAAGCGCTCAGCGAGACGACGATCGAGTTGATAGCTGCCGGACAGTTCCTCAGTGAGCAGCCCGAGGATGACCTCCCCTCCAAACTGGCCTGGTGCCGTGGCTGTGCGTCCCATAGCCGCACCATCCTAGTAGCAATCGTTCCGACTGTCGAATCGTTCCCGTCGTATTCGACGCGCGACAGGTCAGCATTACGCGCGGCCAGGCTGGTGGGGTGCGCTACAGAGCGCGGACGAGCCAGAGTTCGTCGCGCACTTCCCCAGCTCGGGCGTCAGCTTGCGCCACAGCTGAACTGCCCGTCCGCCTTCTGTTCGTCGAGGCGACCTGGCCTCGCAGCTGCCTGCCTGCTCGGCGGTTTGTTCAGGTAGGGGCAGGGCTGCGCCGGCATCAAGGCTCGTCGGGTCAAATCTGTTGATTATTTTGGCCCAACAGGTATGCTTTCCTCCCCGCCGTGATCCCAGTATTACGAAATAGCCGATTATCTCGAATCAGTGGCTCGAGCTTGGCTGTGCCTGCTCCCTATCTTGCCTTCGGGCGGGTACGGCCCACGGCCAGGACATGGATCGACTCCCGCCCGGTCGATCTGCTTTTCGCCGGCATTGCCGTGCTAATCGTTGCCGCTCCGATGATCTTCACCAATTCAGGGTTCGCTATAGATTTCACCAATCATCTCTGGCTAACGTGGGTAGAGGGCAAAGCGCTGCTACAGGCAGGCCACCCGAGCTACTTCCTCAATGCGGACACGATCGGCGTGTTCTACCCCTGGTTCGCCTTCTACGGAGGCACGCTCTACGCGCTCGGGGGCGGGATCTCCGACCTGCTCGGCGGCGATCCGATCGTTGCCTATGTCGCGTTCACGACGGCGGCCATCGCGGCTTGCTATGGCGGCATGCTCTGGTTGGGTCGTCAACTTGGCCTGAGTCGTTGGGCAAGTCACGCCCCGGCGCTCGCGGTGCTCACAAGCGCCTATTTCATCACCAACCTCTACGGGCGAGGCGCATGGTCGGAGTTCATGGCGGTTGCGGCGATCGCCCCACTCGCCGCAAGCACGGTATATCTCGCCCGGACCGCGCCGTGGCGAGGGTGGCCTGTGCTCGTGTTCGTGTTCTCGACGATCATATTCACAGGCAGCCACAACATCACGCTGCTTTGGGGGACGATTGTCCTGGCCCTCGCGCTGGTCATAGCGTGGTTGGCGCTTGGCGCACCCACACGCCTGCCAATGCGTCGGCTGATCATGGTGGCGGGGCTGGGCCTTGCCAGTTTGTCGGTAAACGCCTGGTTCCTCCTGCCTGACATAGCTTATGCGCATAACGTGTTCGCATTTCACGATGTCGGATCGGTCGGCTCAACCTTCTTCGACACCCCCCAGCTCATCTTCAACCCACTACGCGCCGTACCCGGGCAATCGACGACTCCAGCGCTTTTCGTGCAGGTCCCTGACTGGTTTCTTCTTTGGAGCGTCCTTGCTGCGGGACTCCTGTTGTGGGGACGCCGGGCTGGAAAAGAACTGCGTCGTGCATGGATCGGTGCGGCTACGCTCACGGCGTTGCTGCTGGGCCTTTTGACGATCACGCCACTGTGGAGCAGCATCCCGTCCCCATTTGACCAAATCGAGTTTCCGTATAGGCTCGGCAGTTATATATTCTACGCAGTCGGTGTGCTTGTTCTCCTGAGCGCGCTCATACTGGGACGAGCGGCCACGGAGCGAAGATTACCCCGGACGGTCACAGCCTTGCGCATTCTGCTGGTGGGTGTGTGCGCCGTAAGCCTGGGTCTATGCGTATGGCAGGAGTGGGCGCCAAACTCGCTGTTTCCGGGCTGGTCCTACAGCAATCGAGAAGAAGCACTGGCAAGTACGAGCGAAACGCCGCGCACTTGGTATGACCAAGGTTCCTACAACGACGAGCAAGCGCCCCTTGCCGAGGCCTCGAGCGAACGCATTCTCATCATCCCTCCAAACGAAGTAAAGGGAGATCGCTTTGCCGCTTCCATGAACGTACCGCCCGGCATGGCGCCAATCCAAACAGATATAGCCGGCGGCTCCTACCTGGTGCACATTTCCGGTCTGACGCGGATCGGGCGCAACGACAAGGGGTTTGCGGTCCTAAGGCGCACGAAAGAAGGAGAAGGGCCAGTCCATGTGGTGATAGAAGTCGCGCACAACGCACTCCTGGTCGCGGGATGGACAGTGAGTCTGCTGGCCTGCTTGGCGATCCTCGCCGTCCTTGCCTGGACCTCTATTCGGCCGATCAGGACACGCCGAGGCCAATCGAGAGATGCCGATCTTCAGGAGCGAGCACGCGTCCCTCCTCAGTCGACCCCATAAGATCAAACCCAATGTTCGACAGACCAAATATTCCCGTCAAGGACATGATCGTGCCGGGCCTGCTCCCGTCGCGGGCGCAGCGCGCTATCTATCGACGGCGCGGGTACCGCATCGCCGCCGACGTCGAGTTGGCGCCGGGGGTGGTGATCGAGGCGGATGAGGTGTCCATCGGCCCGGGAAGCAGCATCGGGATGGGTTGTGTCCTGCGCGGTCGATCGATAGTCATAGGTCGCCGCGTGCAGATCAGCGCTTTCTGCATCTTCGAGGGTGGCGACTTCCTTATCGGCGACGACACCAGGGTACGCGAGCAGGTCTTTGTCGGTGGACCGCTGATGCCGGACTCACGGCTCGAGCTTGGACGACGTGTGCACGTGTTTCACGCCTGCTTTTTGAATCCCAGCAGGCCGTTGAGCATCGGCGACGACAGCTGCATCGGTGGCCGCTCCTCGATATTCACACATGGTTCATGGCAAAGCATTTTGAAGGGCTATCCGGTCACCTTCGAGCCCATCTCTATCGGCCGCGAAGTGTGGCTGGCATGGCATTCGTTTGTGATCCCCGGCGTGGTGATCGGCGACGGGGCGACGATCGGGGCCGGTTCGGTCGTCAACCGCTCGATTCCAGCACGCACGCTGGCGGCCGGCGTGCCGGCGAGCGTGTTGCGGTCGGCCGATAGCTGGCCTCGAAGCATCGACGACGATCGTCGTTGGGAGATATGCCGGGACGTGACGAGGCTGATGAGCGCTTATTTCGGCGAACATGGCGCACCTGTGCGTCTGGTGCAGGATGCACCCGATCGTCTTCAGCTGGCGCTCGGCGTCGACGGGCAGCCACGCGAGATCGAGGTCGTGCGTGACCCGGCGGTGGCCCGGGGCTCGGACCTGCTGGTGAGCATGTGCCTGCCGGCGGGAGAGCTCCTTCGCGGAAGAAGTACATGCCTGGGGCTCCTCGATGGGCGTCGAGTCGGCCAAAGGGATGCGCTCAGCCGCGAGGTCGAATCGTTCTGGGGGAGGTATGGCGTGCGCTTCCTCGACGTGGACGAGGCCTGAAGGCGGGCTGACGCGACTAAGTGACTATCCGAGAACTGTTTGTGGGTGTTGTTGGAGTTGGTGGCGTCGGCGGTACCAGAGCAGAGCGCAGGCTAGCTGGATGAGTCCGAGGTAGTTGGTGGGGTTCTTGTCGTAGCGGATGAGGATCGCCCGGCAT
>DATCEK010000151.1:0-6467 GCA_036510155.1 Solirubrobacteraceae bacterium
ATGCCGGGCGATCCTCATCCGCTACGACAAGAACCCCACCAACTACCTCGGACTCATCCAGCTAGCCTGCGCTCTGCTCTGGTACCGCCGACGCCACCAACTCCAACAACACCCACAAACAGTTCTCGGATAGTCACTTAGCGTGAGTAGACGGCGAAGAAGTCGCGGTCGTCGGGCGTGAGATATCTCTTGGTGGCGCGTTCCATTCCCGGAAGCAGGTTTGAGGGTCCTTTCGCGCCAGGCGCACCGTAGGTGATAAAGCTGACCCAGTATGAGTTGATGTCGAGCTCCATCGCCCGGACAGCCCCGGCATGAGCAAGCGTGGCCGCCAAGCTCCCAACCGTTTGGTCTTCACCGGCGGCGTAGATCAAGTTGCCATGACGGTCCACGCCTATGCCCGAGCGCCACACCAGGACCGCGTTTCCGACCGTTGCCCCCCATTCAGAGCCGTTGCCCAGGTTCGGATTGGTATGTCCTTTGTAGACGATGAGCGGCAGGTTTTGCCTCGCAAAGGAGATCGAGCTCGGGGCGTTTGGTCCGTAACGCCAGTCGATGACGTCAACGCGACCATCGCGGTAGCCGACCACAGTAGCTAGGCCGTTGTGCATCGTGGCGTAGGTAATGCCGTTCAGGACGAAGCCGCCGTGGGAGTCGCTCAGCTTGAAGGCGCTGTTGAAGGTCGCAAGTAGCTTGCCGCGGCGAAGCGAAGGCACGTCCATCGAACCGCGTGGGACCGATACCGACGGCTCGAGGCGCCCGGGATTGAGTGTCACGACCGTGCGCTTGGTGTCGATCCACGCCAGGCCGGCGACCACGCGCGGGTATTCAGGCTGGTTGCGCAGTGTCGTGATCAACAACGGAGCAGCCGTTGCGGCACCTGGGCGGGCGCTGCGCCAGACGCCCTCGCCCGGCAGCGCGGGATTCAGTAGCGCAGCCACCCGATGCGGTCGATAGGCGGCCAACCGTCGCGCGTGTAGTTGCCTCGCTCGCCCACCGCCGGCGCCGCCATAGCCGACTCGAGGCAGGGCGCGCAAGCTAGCGCCGCCCTTGCTAGGAGCGGTCAACGAGTAATAAATGGACTCAACCCGGGCTACGAGACCGCTGGCCCCGTTGTCGCGCAACCACTCGACCGAACGAATGTCGATATTTGAATTGGATGGTTCCAGGATCGTGTGGACATAGGAGAAGACCGCTGGAACAAGGGCCACAGAGGCGGCCACGACTGCGATCCGTCGGACTCTGCGCACGGCCTCTCCCCGGGAGCGGCCTGGTTGGCGGTCGCTATCTGGGGCTGGACTACTGCGGAAAGCGGTGGCGGGCTCCACACCCAAGACTGTAGGCCTAGGCCAGTCCGCACGCGCAGCTCGCCCAATCAAATGAGAGCACCCTCACGTATGAGAAGTCTCACTTTTCCGGCGGCGCAATTGGGCTGGAAATACAGTAGTCATGTTAGAGATCGAATTGCAGGTACCCAGCCATGACTTACCCCGCCTTGCTCCTTCATCGGAGATCAAATATCAAGTCACTTCAAGCAATCGCACGCGTCGAAGAGGCGCAAAACCCGACTAAAGCAGCGGAGTCGCGGGGCGAGGTCCTCGCAATCCAACCGCGACCGTCAACTCGGCCCTCGAGCCTCTTGCTGCTGCGCGCGTGCCGTCCTCGCCAATGGAGCAAGAATGTGCTCGTGTTTGCGGCGCCGTGCGCGGCGGGCGTAATCGACAGGCCTCAGGTCGCGCTACAGGCGATTGGAGCGTTCCTTGTGATGTGCCTTGTCTCGAGCGCGACCTACCTCGTCAACGACGTGCACGATCGCGAGCAGGATCGCCAGCATCCACGCAAGCGCTCGCGACCGGTTGCCTCTGGCGCTCTCTCGCCGCGAACGGCTCTTTGGCTGGCCTCGCCCCTGGCCGTTACGGGTGTCGGTGCCGCCATCGTCATCGCACCCGGTTTGGGCGCGGTCGCGTGCGTTTATCTTGCGTTGACAGCCGGCTATTCACTGTGGTTGCGCCACGTGATTGTCGCTGACATCGTCGTGATCGCGGCCGGTTTTGTACTACGGGCCGTGGCCGGAGGTGTCGCAACGGACATCTACCTGTCGCGCTGGTTTGTCATCGTGACGGCATGCTGCGCAGTCTTTCTGGTTGCCGCGAAGCGCTACGCCGAGTTGCGCGAGCCTACCGAGGCCGACCATATACGCGCGACGTTGCGGCTCTATTCGCTCGAGGGTTTGCGTCTGACCTTGCTGGTGGCGGCCACACTGGCCAGTTTCGCCTATGCCGGATGGGCATTCACGCGACCCTCGCATGTCCTGTGGTATGGACTGTCGATAGTGCCATTGCTGCTGTGGTTGGGTCGGTATACGCGCCTGATTGGCGCGGGTGCAGGGCAGGCGCCAGAGGAATTGATCTTGCGTGATCGAACGCTGCTGGCGCTCAGCGTCATATGGGGCTTGCTCTTCCTCGGCGGCGTCTATGTCGGCCACTGAACTCTCCAGGCCTTCTCACGGCGCCCGCCTCGAGCGATCGCTATGCGGCTGGGGGCGCATCTCCCACAGTCGCGCCCGAGTGAGCACTCCACGCACAACCGAGGAGGTCGTCGACGCGCTCACGCAAAGCACTGGTGTAATCGCTCGCGGAGCCGGACGCAGCTATGGCGACGCCGCTCAAAACGAGGGCGGGGACGTGCTTGACATGACCGAGCTGAACCGGGTGATCTCGATCGACCGCGAGCGAGGATCGATCACCGCACAGGCGGGCGCCACGATCGCGCAGATGATGGTAAGCCTCGCCCCGCACAATCTGACGCTACCCGTAGTGCCCGGAACGCGCCACGTCACGCTCGCAGGCGCCATCGCCAGCGACATCCATGGCAAGAACCATCACCGCGACGGTGGACTTGCCCGCCACGTACACGCGCTTTCCCTTTGTACCCCCACGGGAGACTGTCGTGAGATATCCCCAGAGACAGACCCCGCGCTGTTCTACGCCACGCTCGGCGGCATGGGCCTGACAGGGGTCATAGTTGAGGCCACTCTTGGGACCGAGCCACTCGCGGCGCCGTGGGTACTTGCGAGCACGGACCGCACCGACAGCCTTGAGCAGACACTTGCGGTGATGTCCGGCGAGGAGCGCCATCGATACTCGGTCGCGTGGCTGGACCTGCTGGCGGAGGACTCACGACTTGGGCGAGCAGTTGTGAGCCGAGCCGACCCGTGGCCGACAGGGCGAGCCGCTCCGCCAAGCGGGAAGACCCACGCGACATATCCGGGCTCGCTCTCGCCGCGCCCTTGGCTGGAGGTCCCGCGCGGCTTCCCTGGTGCACTCGTGCGTCCCTCGGGCTTGCGTGCCTTCAACGCGCTGCGTTGGCGCGTGGCACGCAACGAGCACGAACGACCACTCGCGCTGTCCCCTTACTTCTTTCCGCTGGACGCACTCGGAGCTTGGAACCGGCTCTACGGCCCAGGTGGCTTCATCCAATACCAGTTCGTCGTGCCCAGCGGCCAAGACGCACAACTAGTGCGATGCGTCCAGCTATTGCGCAAGCGGCGATTGCCCGTATATCTAGCGGTGCTCAAGCGGCTCGGTCAGAAATTTGGCGGGCCACTGTCCTTCCCCTCGGAGGGCTGGACGCTGGCGGCTGACCTGCCTGCGAGGGCACCAGGGCTTATGGGGGTACTCGACGAGCTTGACGAGATCGTGGCTGGATGCGGCGGACGCGTATACCTGACCAAGGATGTCCGCTTGCGCCGTGAGATATTGACGGTCATGTACCCCGAACTCAACCGTTTCCATGCTCAGCGTGCGAGAGTCGATCCAGGCGGGGTCCTGCGCTCGGACCTCGCACGCCGCCTGGGACTATGCGAGGCTGCGCCGTGAGCCGCGCGCACCGCGATTCGGCAGGCAAGCGGATAGTGGTGCTTGGGGGTACCTCAGAGATCGCACTTGCGATCGTGGGCGAGTTGAATGCACGAGAACCACGCGAAGTGGCATTGGTTGGTCGCAACCCCGACGCCCTTGCCCTCGCGGCGGGATATCTCACAGAAGACGGCTGTACGCGCGCGCTCACCTTCAAGCTCGATGCGCACGACCTCGACCGCCACGAGCAGGTCATCGGGGAAGCCTTCGAGGAGCTGGGCGGCGCGGACATCGTGATACTGACCGTTGGAGTACTCGGGGAGCGCGGTGGCTTGCCCGAGGACACTGCCGCTGCTCTTGACTTGCTCCACGTCAATCTCGTGGGATCAGGCTCGCTGCTCATCCACAGCGCCCGACGCCTGCGCCAACAGGGCTCTGGCACACTCGTCGTCCTGTCCTCCATCGCCGCCGAGCGCCCCCGCGCCGCCAACGTCGTCTACGGAGCCTCAAAGGCCGGGCTCGATGCCCTCGCGCAGGGACTGGGCGATGCACTGCGCGAAGACGGCGTGCGTGTCCTCGTGGTGCGCCCTGGGTTTGTGCATACCCGCATGACCAAGGGACTGGACCCATCGCCGCTGTCAAGTAGTCCTTCGGAGGTTGCCCGAGTCGCCGTGGACGGGCTCGACCGCCGCTCACATACAGTCTGGGCGCCGCCCGCCCTCCGTTGGGTGATGCTTGCCCTGCGCCTGCTCCCCCGTCCTCTCTTCCAGCGCCTGAAACAGTGAGCGCAATCGAGCCGCCGAAGGACATGCCCCAGCTGCGCGCCCGCCGCCGCCAGGCGCGCAGACGTCGCTACCGGCTTCGGATAGACATCGGTCTCGGAGCACTGATCGCGGCAGTCGCGCTGTTCCTTGCTCCCGGCGTAGCTATCGTAGCCGTCGCCGCACTCCTGATACTCCTCATCTGCATCGTCTCGGCGATTTTCGGGAGATGGGCACGATCGCGTCAACGGTGAAGTGAAGTGACTCGATGAGATTGCACTCGCCTACGGGGTACGGTCAGGGGCAGTACGCCTGCCCGCATATCGAGCTGGCCGGCCGCCGAACGGTACGTTGACCCGTTCGCAGTTCAGTCGAGGCCTCAGCTCGCGAGGATTGTGAAGAAGTCACGTCTGTAGGCCCTGAGAAACCGACCGGGAATTTCCGACTGCCCTGCCACTACCTGCTTGGCGATAAGGCCACCCGCACGATGCGTGTAAAGGTATCCGGCGACCCACTCCGGGTTGATATCCAGCTCAACCGCGCGCACGACACCCGCATCGACAAGAACCTGCGAGGAGACTTCCATCCCGGGAGCTGGGACACCCTGCTGCCACCCACCGATGCTAGAGAGTCCCCCAGCATCTCCCTGACTCCACCAACCTACAAATCGGGGCGATTGGTGGTGGTTGGCTTGAACGCTAGGGATTCTCGGGGCGTGGGCGGCTTTGTGAGCGGTCTGGAGCGACCACACATTTGACCTGCGCGCCATCACGGCAAAAAAGAGACCCGGCCCACGACGGGGCCGGGTGAGGACGGATTGTAGCGCTCTGTCCGCGAATGTCAGGCCGCTCGATCGACGTACTCGCGCAGCGCGGTACGGCGATCTCGCTGACGGACCGGCGCTCCTTGCGGGCACGCGCGCGCAGGGCCTTGGCGAGATCGGGGTCGACGCGAACCTGCACGCGCGGAGTGGCGCCCTTTGTGCCGAGAGACGGCCGTCCGACCGTAACTCTGATCGCCTTGTCCAGGTCGTAGCCGCGCTCGGCCTCGTCGGCCAGCGCCTCTATGTCCTTGTCGGTGAGAACCTCACCACTAGCTGTCGTGACTTGGTCATCTCCGGTCCTCGTAACGCTTTCGGTACTTGTCGCGCAGCTCCATCGCATGGATCACCAACAGCTCGTCGTGCTTGCCCGCCACCGCCATGACCTCCAGCGCATGTTCATGATCGTCGTCTCCGAGCGTGAGCGCACAGCTTCTCGCCCACCACGCCCGCTCAGGCCGCTTCCAGCGGATGAGACAGGGGCTCTACCGCCTCAGCGACTACCCGGCAGGCGAACCACGATGAGATCCGCGCAGCATGGCTCACCGTCGGGATGGAGAGGGCCGTGGTCTCGCACGAGAGCGCGCTCGTGCTGCACGGGCTCTCCGACGTCCTGCCAAATACAGTGCATCTGCTCGTCTCCCGCGAGCACCGGGGAGTCCGGGCGCCCACCGGCGTAACCCTGCACACCGCTACCGCGCCCATACCGGACGGCGACATCACGACCCGCCACGGCATCCGCGTCACAATCCCAGCGAGGACGATCATCGACGCGGCACGCTCAGGCACCGCGCCAGAGCAGATCCAGATGGCCGTCCGCCAGGCCCTCCAAGAAGGCCGCACCACGCCGGACCAGCTCGCCGAGCACGCCAAGCGAAACGGCGGACACGTCGCCGCACTCGTGAAGCAAACAACCGAGGAAGCTACCGCCGCGTGAAGTACGACACCGCCGAGGTGACGGGGTCCCCATGAAGTGAGCCGGGTGGTCTGGACCCTTATTCATGGACTCGTTTTGTGAGAGGGTGGCGGCAT
>DATCEK010000152.1:0-3754 GCA_036510155.1 Solirubrobacteraceae bacterium
CGCAAAGCTCAGCATCTCCGACAGGACTGCCGCCGAAGTTCTCTGGTAGTTGGTGTAGCACAACAGTCCGCCGATGCTCGCCTGCAGACCGACACGCACAGACGCACCCCAGTCACCTGCGGACGCGTGCGCTTTGACCTCAGCGTGGACTGAGGCAATGCGCTCACAGGCAAGTCGTGCCTTCCCATCGGTGGGGTGCACAACCACGATCTCCCAGCTCTCTCCAAGCGCGTCGAGGGCATCGACATACTCGCCTAGGACCCCCGACAGCATCCGCCCATCGTCGTCCACGGGAAGTACAACCGATATCGCGACGGCACCGTCGCTCGTCTTCTTATCGAATGTCATCTCGCATACCAGTCGACATAGCGCCCACACGCTCTAACAATGGGCACGATATCAATCCTACGAGGCAGCGAAACCGCCGCCAGCCCACCGACGGCCGCTGATTGTTCGGCAAGGTCAAGTCGCATCGGCTGCAACTTCAGGGTCGCCGTCATGGGCGCTCCCGTGCTGGTCACATCACCCACTCGCCAAAATGGCCCGATATTGGCAAGGTCCGAAGGAATGACCGCACGCAGGTTACCCATAGTCAGGTACAGGTGCGCCGGACTCTGATAGGCGAGAGAGATTTCCCAGCGGCCGGGCGGCAGCGATAGGTTTTGGGTGAGAGTGCTCCCCGTCAGTGCAGTTACGAAACCCTGAGCATTGGCCGGTAGGGCAGTGGCGCCGATACTCCAGCTGAAAGCCGGTCCCACAGGAGCAGTGTCCCACACGCCGGCCACATCAGACGATTGCTGGATCCTACGTCCGAGCGACGTGCCGCAATCAAGCAGGGCACCCGGCGCATTACCCTCTGCCAGGATGCTACGTGGCACTGTAGAGCCTGAGCGTCGCCAGAGCTCGAAGTTTCGTGTGGCGGCCACCAACCGCCAGTTGGCTGGCACCTCACTGGCGAACTGGCTAGTGGTGGTGACCAGATAGCGAAAGCGATCCAGCGTGCCCGGAACGATCGAGTCGACGTCGACTGCGGCACCAATGGCGTTTGCCTTGCGCATTTCGAACGGAGTCTCAGAAGCAGCTCCATATTCTAGGGGACTTGACAGTCTGGCTCCACGCAACTCCCAGAAAGCAAAGTCATCCTCCGCCAGGTAGAGCGTTGGTTCTCCATGTGTGAGCGGCGCGATCGAAACCAGTTCGTTGGCGCGTTCGTCGGAGTTCACTCGCGCATAGCGCAATGCAAATCCAGACGACCAGAGAGCGCCTACAACGAATACCAGCGCCACCAGTCCTACGGCGAGCCGGCCTATATCGGATCTGATATCTCGGTTCCAGACCGAGACCAACGGGGCAACCAGGTAGAGCATGACCGGTGCGGCAACCATGGCCAGCGCCTTAGCCGTGAGGTATGGTCCAGTGTCCTGCCGTACACCGATATAGAGGATCAGCGAGCTGGCAGCGGCAGCCGGCACCGCGAAGTCGCGGCGGCGAATCCACCAGACGGCCGCATAGACAGCGACCATCAGCGCAAGGCCAACAAATAGTCCCGCGCCAAAGACGTTGACGGGAGAGTTACGGAAGTCACCGCTGAACCATATTCCGAGCACCTCGGATGGCGAGATATAGCTTGTGACGTTGCCCCCGGGCACATTGCCCGAGAAATGCAACAGACGCAGAAACTCCGAAAGCGACGCGACGAAAGCGGCCAACACCCCGATGGCGATGAAGCCGATGGCCTGGCGAGTCGTGGTCCAGGAGGGCATCCGCTTTGCACTAAGCAACTCGGCAACCACCCATAGACTCGCGGCGGCCAGCGGCCACACGGCACCCACCCGACCGTCGATCAGCATCGACGCCGCGACCATGATGCCAAGCACCACAGCGCGGCGATCCCGCCAGTCGCGATCCCGGCTGAGCTGGCGCAGTGTGAGCGCAAAGCCGAGCAGGATCAAGCCCATCATGAGCTCCTTGAAGTTACCCTCGGCGAGATAGGAAGCTACGAGATATGGAATCCCAACAAGCACGCCACCAATGACTTGGGCGAGGGCCGTCATCCGAGCCAAAGCTGCTCGCGCCGTTAGGGCCGCGAGTATGGGAATCGCCATCAGAACCCCCATGAAGGTGGGCTCCAACGTGGTCCCAAGCAGCCCTGCCATTGAAGCTGCAAGGACGTGCGGTCCAAGCGGGTAATAGGGATAGACCGCGGCGTCTATCGACGGTGTGTACAGCGAGCTCGCCCAGGTCAGATGCGCCGCAAAATCGTCGTCTATAGAGACCCCGATGATCCCGCTGTGACGATTGACGAAGAACGGTACCGAGACAGCTCCGAGTGTGATCAGTGCCGTGATCACCGGCGCCGCGCGAGGGCGACAGCCGCTTTGGATTGCGTATGCGCCGGCAAGCAGCGAGACGATCGCGACTATGATCCCCCCCGTGACCCTATGTCCCGGTAGCCAGAATACCGCGGAGGAGAGCACGATCAGGGCCGAGAATCCTAGGGCGGGAGCCAGGTTTGTGTCCGAGGCGTACCCGCAGATGCGCAAGATCGCCTGTCCCAGAACGATTGAGGACAGGCAGACCAGGATTATTGTCACATAGATGGCGAGCATCAGGAGTTGCAATCCTATGTCACAGGGCGGAGTGGCTCAGTCGATCCCGTGTACTGAGTCCTGCGCAGAATCACTGCCCTGTGTCTTGCCGTGGAAAATCACAAAGCGCATAACCAAAAAGCCTGTCGTTGTTACAACGGCCATCGTGCCCAGGTAGACGATCTCAGTTTCTAGTCCGAGCACTGCTGGCAACACAGCGGTCGAGACGGCTGTGCAGCCGTACTGCATACCGGCCATTATCAGATAACGAGTCACCTGACGCCTTGTGGGGAGCGCAAACCCCTCGTAGTGGATCCACACGAAAAACCGCTGAAGATTGAAGTGCAACAGCAGCGCCGAGACAAAGCCAATCGCCAGCGCGAGCTCAAATGGTAGACCAAAGACCTGAGAGAGCACCGTCGTAATCGTCAGATACACGACGGTCACCAGACCGCCGGTCAATCCAAAGCGCACCAGCTGTCCCATTAGGCCGGAGTGCGGCGATCGCAGATGCGTGATCATCGCCTGCGCATCACCCAGGTTACGAACCTGTCGTATCGTGGGTGAATTTGTCGGATGATGATCGGACATTAGGTCAGTCATAGCTCGATGCGTCGCCTTGCGAGCAGCTTCGCACGCCGGTAATGCGCGCAACCAAGGAGCGCCAGCTTAGCGACTTCAGGAGATTTACAAGCGACTCCGGGGAGGTCTTCCCCACTTCGGTCTAGGAATATCCGGCACGCGATCATACAGATCTCGATCACCGATGCGTGACGGCTCCGCTCGGACGGAGAGCACTGGTACGCGATGTCAGCGTCGCTCACGGTCATACAGTCATGCCAGCCGCCAACGGCATGGCTATCGTACTCTCGCAAGCCACTCGGATGGACGCATGAACCCACCGTTCGAAGTTCAAACGGTGCGACGAGGATTGCCCAAGGACCGAGCAACTCGTTCCAGCCGCGCGAACAGGCGCTGGCGAGAGGCCACCGTGCGATTGGGGCTTCCGCGGAGTCGCGCTGCGTAGAGTTCACGCTGCCACGCGTTTGCATTCGCTCGGCCCCATGCGGATCTGCACGATTGTCGCTCGTAACTACCTGGCCTACGCCCGGGTCTTGGCCGAGTCCTTCCTCGAACACGACCCAACGGGCGAATGCATCGTGCTC
>DATCEK010000153.1:0-54258 GCA_036510155.1 Solirubrobacteraceae bacterium
GAGACGATCGAGGCACACGGAGCCGTCTCCGAGCAGGTGGCGCAGGCGCTCGCCGAGGGCGCCCGGATGCAGCTTGGCGCCGAGCTGGGAGTGGGGCTCACAGGCATAGCGGGACCTGGGGGTGGCAACGAGCAGAAGCCTGTCGGAATGGTCTGGCTGTGCGTGTCCGGGGGGGACGGTCGCCGCCTGACGCGCTCGGTGCGCCTGCCGGGAGGACGTGCCGACGTGCGTGAGCGCTCAGCGCTCGTCGCGATGCACATGATCCGCCGCCTGCTCGAAGGGGAGCGCGACGACTAGAGCGCCGGTCGATGGCCGGCGCTCTTGCGCTCCTGGCCCGTGCTGAGGGCGCAAGCTATGAGCAGTGGCGGCCCATCCAACCTTGCGAGGTCGCTACATCAAAATTGTGGATGCCCCCTGCGCGCGCGGGGGGCATAGTGAGTTTTTGCCGGAACCGTCCTGAGGTCCGAGCCGCGCTCGATCGTGGCGCAAGCGTCCCGAGCGGGCTACTCTTGGTGATGTCATGAAGCGCTATCACCTCACGACTTTCGGCTGCCAGATGAATGAGCACGACTCCGAGCGCATGAAGGGGATGCTCGAGTCCCTCGGCTACAGCGAGGCGCCTGAGAGAGCCGAGGCCGACCTGATCCTGTTCAACACGTGCTCGATCCGCGAGACTGCCGACAGTCGCTTTGTGGCACACCTGGGGGAGGCAAAGCGCCTCAAGCGCGAACAGCCCGAGCGCGTGATCGGCGTCGGCGGCTGCTGGGCGCAGTCGGTCAAGCAGGAGGTGTTCGAGCGTTTCCCCTTCGTCGATGTCGCATTCGGACCGGGTCAGACCCACAAGCTCGCGGAGTTCCTGACGAGCGACTCGCTCACTGCGCAAGGATATTTCGAGTTCGAGGGTTTCACCGGCCATCTGCCGGCCAAGCGCGCACGAGCATTTCAGGGCTGGCTGCAGATCAGCGTCGGTTGCAACTGCCGCTGCTCATATTGCATCGTGCCAAGCACGCGCGGGCGGGAGGTGTCGCGACCCTTGCAGGAGCTAGTGACCGAGGCTGGGGCAATGGCCGCGGACGGTGTGTGCGAGGTGACCTTGCTCGGTCAGAACGTCAACTCCTACGGACGAGATCTACGCGTGGATGGTAAATCCGAGACGTTTGCCAACTTGTTGAGGCAGATCGACGCGATCGATGGGATCGAGCGCATCCGCTACACGAGTCCCCATCCGAAGGACATGCGCGAGGACGTGATCCGCGCCCATGCCGAGCTTGGGAGCGTGTGCGAGCACATCCACCTGCCATTGCAATCGGGCTCCAGCCGCATCCTCAAGGCGATGCGCCGCACATATGACCGTGAGCGCTATCTCGACCGCGTGGCCCTGATTCGCGAGCACGTTCCCGACGCATCGATCACGACCGACATCATCGTTGGCTTCCCTGGCGAGAGCGAGGAGGACTTCGAGCAGACTTTGCAGGTCGCCGAGCAGGTGGGTTACGACAGCGCGTTCACGTTCATATTTTCACCTCGCAGGGGCACAGAGGCAGCAGGGCTGACCGAGGGGATCGTGCCGCATCCGGTCAAGGTGGAGCGCATGGAACGCCTTATCGAGGTAGTGCAACGTCGTGCTTCCGAGCGTGCGCAGCGCTTCGTCGGCCGTACCCTCGAGGTGCTGGTCGAAGGACCCTCACGCACGGACCCCGAGCGCCGACGCGGACGCACACGACACAACAAGGTCGTCAACTTCGCGGGCCTCGCCGCGCCCGGCGAGCTGACGCAGATTGAGATCGTCAAGGCCACGAGCCAGACGCTATCCGGCGAGGAGAGCCTGTTGGCTCGCGCCGCCCACTGAGGGACGCCGGGAGCTCGTTGCGATCGAGAGGCATCATGGCCTCGCTGCCATCATCCCACGGGCGACTCCGAGTCCTACCCGTTGGGTAATGTGGCCTTGCTCAGCGTTACGGTGCCGACGATCACCGATTCGTGAGGTGTCCCGACCGAGGGGGCCTGCTCGTTCAGGTAGGTGACCTCGAATCCCTCGCTGGATGCGCAGGAGCGCGTGAGCACGAACAGCCCGAGCGAGGTGATTCTGAGTGTTTCGTGCTCCCTGACGTTGCGGTATAGGCCCCAGTTTTCCCCAGGGCGGCCACCGGCCTTGCACGTGGCGAACCCGTCGATGGAGTAGAGGGCGGCCGGGGAGGTGACCGCGTAGGGAGCCGTGAACCGGACCTCGCCCTTGTAACACGGATAGAGCAGGAACGCAGCATCGCACGCTGCGCGCGGCTGGGGCAGGAGCGTGAGATGAATCCTCGCGTGCAGACTGCGTGTCGGGTGGGACCGTCTCTCTTGTTCGACGATGCCCTTCGGCAGCGGTACGGGGTGCGTGCCCGGCGGCTCGTGGATCGTGACGCTGCCCAGGGACGTGGATTGGGGCAGACCGCCGGCGAAGCTGGAGTATTCGACCTTGAACGTCACCGTCCGGGCGCACGCCTCCGAGAGAACCTCCCCGACCGGTATGGTCACGAGCGCGCCGCGCCCGACGTCCGCCTGAGAGCCGTCTCCGGCGAGGCCGCCATAGCAGACAGGCGCACCCACCGAGTAGTTCTCGTCGGCGTTCGTGACGGGGTATGGCGCGTGAAAGCTGATCTGCGCGCCCGTGATCACATGGTTGTGGATGTGCAGGTGTGTGTGCAGCGGCTCGCGCACGACGGGCAGCGCGGCCGGGCGTGGGGGCGGCACTTCCGAGAGTCCGCACGCGGTCAAGCGCAGATTGCCCCGGTCGATGCACGACCGTCCCGCGTAGCTATAGGTGATCGCGGTCAGCGCTCCGTTTGGCCCGGCCGGCCGACTGTAGTTGCCTGGTTCGTCTCGGCCGTCGCTCTCGCTGAAGCTTCCCAGCGGCCTGCCGCTCCTGTAGCGCTGCACGATCAGATACGCGCCCAGCCCCGGGAGCACTGGTTGGGTGCGTGTCTCCGAGCCTTCGCGGTAGGTGATGCTCACCGCGTGCACTCCGAGCAGCCCGAAGGAGATCTCGCGGCGGTCCGCGAGCACACCGGCGCCCGGGCGGGGGCTGGTGGCCGCGCTGAGCTCGAGCCCTACGCTGTCCCCGGCGTAGATGGCTCCCGGACTCGCGCAGTTTCCGGCCATGCTTCCGGCCACGTTCGCGAGGTCGCCCGGGAGCGCGTCTGTGGGCAGCGGATGGAAGCGCCCGTCGTCGTGAAACGCACCGTCGACGCCGAGCTGACCGAGCCGGTCGTCATAGACACGGCCGATCTGCACGCAGATCAGCCCGCGCGTCGTGTGGATGATCCGCATGCCCCAAGGCAGACCGCCCGCCGGGTCTGGCGCTCGTAGCGTGAGCAATTGCGCGCCACCCGCCACCGGGACGCCCTCGCCGGCGGTGGCGATCGGAGCACGTGCCGTCCCGACCGGCGAGCCCGTGAGGATCACACCAGTCGCCGCAAGCGTGATCGCGGCGGTGGCTAGCGTGAGTGCGAGTGCGATGAGCGCGATGCGCACGTGCGCGGATGCGAGACGTCGCGATGATGTGTGCGTGAAGCGTGTGCCGAAGAGCACCGGCAGCGGCCGCCGCCAGGTGTGATGGCGGCGCCCGGCCCGCACCAACTCCTGCCCGAACCTGTCCATCGCGTCCATCTCTAAGCCTCCCTCATTCTCGTCCGGAGCTCAGCTAGCCCGCGGCTCACGCGCTTGCGGACAACCGACTCCGAGCACCTCAGACGCCGTGCGAGCTCGTCATATTCGGCTTCCTGAAGAACCCGTCCTTCGATCGCGCCGCGCTGCTCAGCCGACAGCCGCTCCAGCTCGAGCAGCGCAGCACAGCCGTCCGCCGCCGCTGCCCGCTGCTCCACGCGCTCGATGTCCTCGTCGCTGAACACGAGCGGCTCGAGGCTCAGACGCCTGCGCGCCCGGTCCTCGACCTGGCCGTGGCGGATCGAGTCCGCCATCTTGTGGTGTGCGATCGTAAACAGCCACGCAAGCGCCGAGCTGCGCTGGGGGCTGTAACGCGACAGGGCGGACAGCGCCGCGGCGAACGTCTCCGCGGTCAGGTCAGCGGCGAGCTCGCGATCACCCGTGCGGCGCAAGAAGAAGGCGAGCACGGCATCCACGCGCCGCTCGTAGAACAGCCCAAAGGCATCAGCTTCGCTCCTTCCCGCAACAAGAAGCGCCTCGTCAGCACGGTCCTCATCGACGCCCACAACCAATACATCGTGAAGCCCGACAGTTTGTGACGCGGTCCAACTCGATCTCAATGGCCAACGGCGTGAGCAGCAACAGATGAAACCGCACGACGTCAGAGCGCGGGCCTTGAAGGACTCACGTACGGCGGAACGAACATACGTTCCCATGGTTCCGTCCGAAGCACCACATACATTTGATCTCCAATCTTCGACAGGAGGAGCAAGACGATGCCCGTGACCGATGAGGAGAAGGCCGCAAAGGCGCGCGACGCGGCCCTGCAGGGCGCGCTGGGCCAGATCGAGCGCGAGTTCGGCAAGGGCTCGGTCATGCGCATGGGCGACGAGGGAGCACAGGTGCGCGTCGACGCGATCCCCACTGGCGCGCTGTCGCTCGATCTGGCGCTTGGCATCGGCGGCGTGCCCAAGGGCCGCATCGTCGAGGTGTTCGGCCCTGAGTCGTCGGGCAAGACGACGCTCATCTATCACGTGCTCGCCGAAGCCCAGCGGCTCGGCGGAGTATGCGCCTTTATCGACGCCGAGCACGCGATGGACCCGCTGTATGCCAAGGAGATCGGCGTGGACATCGACGAGCTGCTGGTCTCCCAACCCGACTATGGTGAGCAAGCGCTTGAGATAGCCGACATGTTGGTGCGCTCCGGCGCCATCGACGTCGTGGCGATCGACTCGGTGGCCGCGCTCACCCCACGCGTGGAGCTCGAGGGACAGATGGGCGACCAGACCGTGGGGGCACAGGCGCGGATGATGAGCCAGGCGATGCGCAAGATCGCCGGCAACCTGAACAGGACAGGCACGCTTTGCATCCTGACCAACCAGATCCGCGAAAAGGTGGGGGTCATGTTCGGCTCGCCTGAGACGCAGCCGGGCGGGCGCGCGCTGAAGTTCTATGCCTCTCAGCGCCTTGACATCAGGCGCATCGAGACACTCAAGGACGGCACAGAGGCGGTCGGCAATCGCGTACGCGTGAAGGTCGTCAAGAACAAGCTCGCGGCGCCCTTCCGCCAGGCCGAGTTCGACATCGAGTTCGGCAAGGGCATCTCGACCGCCGGCTGCCTGGTCGACCTCGGGATCGAGCACGGCATTGTGACGAAGTCAGGCTCGTTCATCTCTTATGGCAACGAGCGTCTGGGACAAGGGCGCGGCAACGCCAAGTCCTATCTGGAGGAGAACCCGGCGATCGCCGGCGAGATCGAGCGCAAGGTCTACGCGGCGCTCGGGATCGGCGCGGACAAGGTAAGGCCGATCCAGGGCACCGAGACGCCGCTGACGGTAGCCCCAGAGCCGGTCGAGGCAGACACGCGCGCCGCCTGAACTACTGGGTGAGCGAGAGTCGCGGGCTTGCGTGACCGTGATGACACGGAATCCTCCCGGACGGTGGTGTCCGTCCGGGAGGCTCTTTCCGTCGTGTAGGACTGTCCGGCCCTCAGGGGTCTTGCCTACTGCGTGGTGGCGCCTGCTGGAGGACCGCCTTCGTAGGCCGAGCCTGAGTTCGAGCCGGAGCCAGAGCCCGAACTTGATGAGCCCGAGCCTGACTTACTACCCATGTTCGGGCACGGATGACCGCTGGATCCCGGCGGTGTTGTCTGCGTTTTGGGCGCCGTCGTTGACGGCGTCGTGGTAGTGGTGGACGGCGTTGTCGCCGAGGGGGTGCTCGCTGTATTGCTTGTGGACTGGGTCGTCGTGCTCGTAGTGGAACTCGGCGCCGCGGCGGCGCCGGCGATGCCGGCAACGGCTCCGCCTATGGCCAGAGCCCCGACGACGAGGCCTACTCGAATCATGCCTGTGCTTTTCATATACGCGAACCTCCGATGGGTGGTAGCGGGTTATGCCAACCATCGTGGGGCCTGTCCCTAAGGCGAGGAGAACGCACGGCTAAGACGAGGCGAAGGAGTCTGTAGGAGGCCTTCTTACAAACAAGGAAGGCCGACCAGGACATTTGCTGGGCAAGTCAGAGAAGAACATACCCCTCGGGAGCCGAGGCGGGACGACATCACACAGGATGCGCCATTGTGGGGCAGCGGCTCGCGCGCTGGGGCTCTGCAGAAAAGCTTTGGGGACGCCGTATGGCGTCGTCAAGCGAACGTCCTAGAGCTTTTGCTTCGCGCGGTGGCCGTCAGCCAGGTCGTACGCGATCTTATCGCTGCCCGACTTACGCGTGAACGTTGCCGACAGCTCTGGCGCGATGCTCGCGAAGGCAGAGCCGATCCGCAATGAGATCGGGGCGACGTCCACCTCGCCGCGATCGTGATTGATCGCTCCCACTACCGCCTTGGCGACATCCTCGGGGCTGCGTGTGCCGACGCCTCTCGGCAACTTCACGCCCGCGTCGGCGAACATGCCCGCTTCGCGGATGAAGCCCGGGAATACGGTCGAGACGCCGACGCCCGTTCCGTGCAGCTCGGCGCGCATTGCGCCAGCGAAGCCACGCAAGCCGAACTTCGTCGCGTTATAGATCGAGCTTCCAGCGGTCGCAGCCTTGCCCGACAGCGAGGACATGAAAAGCAGGTGCCCGCTGCCACGCTTGACCATCTCTGGCACGAGCATATGCGCCATCGCGATCGGTGCGCGCAGGTTGACCTCGAGCGCCCGGTCGATCTCCGCCATAGTCAGAGAGTCAAGCTTGCCGCTGCCCGGCAGGGCAGCGTTGGCTACAAGTATGTCCAGCTCGCCGGCCTCCGAGAGCAACCGGTCGACCTCGGCCGGCTCACTCAAGTCGACAGCCACGGCCCGCGCGTGCAACTCCGAGGCCAACGGTTCCAACACATCCAACCGCCGGCCGGTGAGGATCAACTCGGCGCCTTCTGCCGAGAGCGCACGCGCTATCGCTTGGCCCAGTCCACCGGTTGCGCCGGTCAATAGCACCTTGGAGCGCGAGAGATCCATTAACTGCAAGCCTACGCGAATGGTCTCGCGCCCACATGTGATCGCCTTGTTCGGGCCGACGGGCATCGGCAAGACAGCGGTCGCTGTATCGCTCGCTCGCCTCCTAGGCACCCCGAAGGGCACAGGCGGGCGCGAAGAGCTTCCGGTGGCGATCTCAGCGGACGCCCTGCAGGTCTACCGAGGCATCGAGACACTCACCGGCGTCGCCACACCGGCCGAGCAAAAAGAACTGGAGCACCGTCTGGTGTCCTTCCTGCCGATCGACGCGAGTTTCAGCGTCGGGCAGTATGCCGAGCTGGCTCACGCGGAGATCGACCACGCGCTCGCCGAAGGACGCAGACCGATCGTGGTGGGAGGCACAGGGCTCTATCTGCGGGCGGCGCTCTGCGAGCTCGCCTTGCGCCGCCCGCCGCCGGAAGGAGTGCGCGAGCGTTTGACCGCCGAGCTGGAACGCGACGGAGCGCGTGCCCTGCACGCCCGACTCGCCCAGCGCGCGCCCTGGGCGGCCGAGGAGATCGACCCAAATGACCGGCAACGGATCGTGCGCTCGCTCGAGTTGTTGGACGCGGGCGAGCTGGAGCCACCGAGCGGACCTTCGCAACTATGGACTGAAGAGATGCGCCGGCCAACCCTGCTCGTGGGACTGACGATGCAGCGAGAGGCGCTATACGCCCGCATCGACGCACGTGTCGAGGAGATGCTTGCCCGAGGTGTCCGTGAGGAGGTGCTGAGTGCCCACATCGCCGGCGCGAGTGTCACCGCACGCAAGGCGCTCGGTTTCGAGGAGCTGTTGACGGGGGATGTGGAGGCGATGAAGCGTCATACACGCAACTACGCTCGCCGCCAGCTGACCTGGATGCGCAAGCTGGCCGGCGCTCAGCCGCAGGACATGACAGAGCTTTCGGCAGAACAGGCCGCTGAGGAGATCGTCGCGATGGGCGGACACTAGACTCTCGCGCCGCATGCTCAAACGCGCTGGACAGACACCCCGATCCCATCAGCCCGAGTCCTCGGAGACATTGCCACGCCACCAGCGAGGGGCATCCGATGAAGTTTGAGAAGTGGCAAGCGCTCGGCAACGACTACCTGATCGTCGAGCAAGCAGAGCTCCCATTCGAGCTGACCCCCGGGCGCATACGCAGGCTGTGTGCGGGCCATTTTGGGGTTTTCGCCGACGGGATCCTGCTGCTTGGCCCAGCGCCGGACCACCGTTTCGTGGCGAATCTGCGTATCTACAATCCGGACGGCTCGGAGGCCGAGCTGTCGGGAAACGGCGCGCGGGAGGCGATCCTCTACCTGCGCCGGCGCGGGTGGACCGATCGAGACGTCTTCTCAATCCAGACCGCCGCCGGAGAGATACGCCCCACGATCACCAGCTCAGATACGTGTCGTGTGGACATGGGCAGAGCAAGCCTCACATCAAAGGACTTCCCAAGCGGATCAAGCGACGGCACAGGTGAGCTCCTCGCCGACGCGCGCGCATGGAGCTTTCAACACGTGTCCATCGGCAATCCGCAGTGCGCCATCCATGTCGAGGACTCCGCGACGCTGAACGCCCTCGACTTGCCGAGCGTCGGCCCGGCGATCGAAGCGCACGAGCTGTTCCCAAACCGCACGAATGTGTCGTGGTACACGGAGATCGAGCCCAGTACAGAGAAAACGGGCGAGCGCAGGATCCGCGCCCGAATATTCGAGCGTGGGGTGGGAGAGACGCTCTCCTCGGGCACAGGCGCCACCGGCGCCGCCATAGCCAACCACCTGCGCGGTGGGCCGGAGCAAGTCACGGTATTGCTGGACGGGGGAGAGTTGAGCGTCGAGATAGGAGAGGATCTGCAAGTCAACCTGACAGGCTGGGCGCGGCCCGTGTTCGCGGGAGAGCTCAGCGAGGACTTCATCAAGGAGCTGTGTGAGACCGAGTGAGCGTCTGAGCCGCATTCCGCCGTACCTGTTTGCAGAGTTGGAGCGCAAGATCGCCGCCAAGCAGGCCGCGGGCGTGGATGTCATCAGCCTCGGAATCGGCGATCCAGACCGGCCGACGCCGGCGTTGATCGTCGAGGCCATGCAGGAGGCGGTCACCGAGCCGGAGACGCACCGCTATCCGTCGAATCGCGGTCGTGCCGACTTTCGTCAAGCGCTCAGCGACTTCTACATGCGCCGTTTCGATGTGACGCTCGACCCGGACAGCGAGATCATCCCGGCGATCGGCGCCAAGGAGGCGATCTTCAACCTCAACCTCGCCTTTCTCGATCAGGGCGACGTGGCACTCGCCTCCGACCCCGGCTACCCCGTCTACACCGGCGGCCCGCTGATGGCGGGCGGCGAGCCGGTCGTGATGCCGCTGGTGCCGGCGCTCGGCTTCGTGCCTGATCTCGATGCGATCGACGAACAGACCGCCAGTGCCGCCAAGCTGATGTTCCTCAACTACCCCAACAACCCAACGGGCGCAATCGTGCCGCGCGGCTTCTTCGAGCTGGTCGTGGACTTCGCCAAGACATACGACATCCTCGTGGTACACGACAACGCCTATAGCGAGACCACCTACGACGGCTATCGCGCGCCGTCATTCCTGCAGACACCCGGTGCCAAGGAGGTTGGCATCGAGGTGTTCTCGCTCTCCAAGGGCTACAACATGACCGGCTGGCGCTGCGCGGCGATACTCGGCAACGCAGAGGCGATCGAGCACTACTGGCGTTTGAAGACGAACATCGACTCCGGTCTGTTCGAGGCGGTCCAGCTTGCGGGCATCGCGGCGCTTTCGCCTGATACGGACGCCGAGGTCGCCTCGATGAACGAGCTGTATTCCATCCGCCGCGACATGGTGTGTGAGGCACTGGCAAAGGCCGGCGTACACGTAACCCCGCCCAAGGGCGCGATCTATGTGTGGGCGCCGATTCCGGAGGATTTTGAGAACTCGGTGGCCTACTGTGAGCACGTGCTCGAGCAGGCGGCGGTGGTGATCTCGCCCGGGAGCGCATACGGGCCGAGTGGCGAGGGTTGGTTTCGGATCGCGCTCACCACGCCTGACGAGCGTCTCGCCGAGGCGGTCGAACGTTTGGCCTCGCTCGGATGATGGCCGCGGCGTAGCGCAACACCTGCCGAGCGTGCTCAGCGAGTCCGCAGCCGGCCGACGCGAGAATCCAAGCACCGAAAGCAGAATTGGTGGGAGGGAGAGGCTGATCTACACTCGAAGAGGATGAACCAACCCACAAGGCGCGCAACTCAGCGAGCATTTTGCATAGCCGCGCTCCCCGATGATGAGAATCTCGAGGAGCTGCACGAGTTGCTGCGCACCGCCGGTGTGGAAGTCGTGGGGGAGATGATCCAGCGCCGCGAGCAGCCGCATCCGAACACATATCTCGGTCCCGGCAAGGTCACCGAAGCCAAAGGAGCCGCACACGAGTGCGACGCCAACGTGATCGTCTGCGACGACGAGCTGAGCGCACGCCAGGAGCGCAACCTCGAGCAGGCGCTCGGCATGCCCGTCGTCGATCGCACGACGGTCATCCTCGACATCTTCGCCACGCATGCCTCGAGCGCCGAGGGCAAGCTGCAGGTCGAGCTGGCCCAGTTGGAGTACAACCTCGCGCGCATGCGTGGCCTGTGGACCCACCTGGAGCGCCTCGGCGGCGGGATCGGCACACGTGGACCGGGGGAGACCCAGATCGAGACCGACCGGCGCCTGGCCCGCAACCGCATCGCGGCGCTGCGCCGGCGTCTCGAGCATGTGAAGGGGACGCGCTCGGTGATGCGTGCCGAGCGCGAGCGGGCGGCGCTGCCGAACATCGCACTTGTTGGCTACACCAATGCAGGCAAGAGCACGCTGCTGAATGCCCTCACAGGCGCCGACGTGGGAGTGCGCGACCGCCTGTTCCATACACTCGACCCGAGCACGCGCATGATGCGCATCGACGGACGCGCCCACCTGCTGACCGACACGGTCGGCTTCATCCGCAAGCTTCCACATCAGGTCGTGGACGCCTTCGGCGCGACGCTACAGGAGACGCGTCTCGCCGATCTGCTGGTGCATGTACTGGACGCCTCCGCACCGGAGCACGACCAGCTCGCGATGCGCAAAGCGGTCGAGGAGGTATTGGAGGAGATCGGCGCCGGCGAGCGCCCACGCGTACTCGTACTCAACAAGATCGACCTGCTCGACGGAGAAGCGCGTGAGGAACTGCGTCTCGCACACCCGGATGCGGTGCTCCTCAGCGGCGCAAGCGGCGACGGCCTGTCCGAGCTCGAGCAACGCATCGAGCAGGAGCTGCGCCACACACTGCGCCCGATGGAGCTGCTCGTGCCCTATTCGCAGGGAGCCACCCTGGCGCAACTGCACGATGTTGCTGGCGATCTGCGCCGCAAGGACACCCCTGAGGGCGTGCTTGTGTGCGCATTGGTGCCCGCCAGGTTGGCCGAGCGCTATGCGAAGTTCGCCGTCACAAACGGAGCAGCGTCTCCGAAGGGATCAGCGGTCGTCGCCGCTTCCTGACAACACGCCCCGCTTTTGACGTGAGAACAGCTTCTCCAGGTTCTGCTTGGCGATGTCGTCCAAACTGAGCTCCAGCTCGCTCGCGAGCTGGGCTACGTACCAGAGCACATCGCCAAGCTCCTTGGACATGGCCGCACGGCGCCCGTCACTGACTTTGCCGCCATCGTCGCGGATTGCCTTCTTGGCGTGCTCGGCGACCTCGCCGGCCTCGCCCACGAGGCCAAGCGCGGGATAGGCAAGCCATGCGTCACGGGGATACTCGGCGGTGCGGCGCGATTCGCGCTGATATTCGGATAGGTCCATGGGTCCTGAAACAACTCGACCCGCCGGAGCGGGTCGGGTGTGGGTGTGGAGGAGCTACCTCCGAACTGTTGTCAACGATGCGAAGCGTAACAGACCAGCCTGCGGACCCAGCCTGACACTAGGCCGGTAGCTATCCCGCGAGCGCGTGCCAATTGCATCTCTGTCAAGACCGGGTCCAGCAGTTTTGTGGCGGTGAGTGGGAGACTCGAACTCCATCCGGGCGCTGACCCGAATTCCCTGTTGACCACAGTTTGCGTCGCCTCGACGCTACACTCGCCGTGCTGACAACTGTATCAATCGTGCGCGACGGATTTCGATTACACGCCCGCCGCGTTGCGAGCGCTGCGATGTGCCTGCTGCTCCAGGTCGTCGTCCAAGGGAACCAGCTGGCCGACCTTGATCCCGAGCGCAGTGGCGATCAGCCAGTCGGCGAACCAGGCGTTCTTGGGGAGCAGGGGGCCGTGAAGGTAGGTGCCGATCGTGCTGCGCGCCCGCGCGCCCTCGTAGCCCGAGCGGCCATCGTTGCCGTAGCCTTTGAGCACGCGTCCCAGGGGGGTGGCGCCTGGCCCGAGACACGTACGGCCACCGTGGTTCTCAAAGCCGGCGAGCACACGCTTCTCCCCATCAAGATCCAGCTCGATCGCGACGTTGCCGATCAGCCGCTCGTCCGGCTCGCGTACGGTGCGCACGTCGAGCAGGCCGACGCCCTGCAACTGCTCGTCGCCTAGCGTGTAGGACTCGCCCAGGAGCTGATAACCACCGCACACGCCCAGCACGACCGCGCCGCGCGAAGCGGCCTTGTGCAACGCATCGCGCTTACCTGCGACCAAATCCTCGGCGCAAAGCAGTTGGTCGCGATCCTGGCCGCCACCGATGTAGTAGATGTCATGGGCTTCGCCGTCAAGCGCCTCACCGAGTCCGCTGCCGCTCAATTGAAATCCGATCCCACGCCATTCGCAGCGGTGTTGCAGCACGAACAGATTGCCGCGGTCGGCATAGATGTTCATCAGGTCGGGATACAAAGCGCAAACACGCAGTGTTCGCCCCTCGAGAGCATCTACTGCCATGAGCTGTCCGCCTCGCCGCGTCGCACAAGCAGCTCGCGCAGGGCAAGCATCGCGGTATAGGTAGGGAGAACGTAGAGAGGTGCCGAGCGGTTCGGCTGCAACAGCGCATCATCTGGAGATGACCCATGACCGGTAGACGGGGGACTGGTCGTCGTTGAGCTCTCTGTTGTCGCCGCGCTGAGCGCACTGGGTAGATCTTCGATCACCCTGATGCGCTCGGGCTCGATGCCGGCGTACTTCAGTCGCAGGGCAAGCTCAGGCGCACGTGTGCCAGAGCAGGTAGCGAGGCGCACGCGCCCGGCCAACAGCTCGAAGTCAGCGTCCCAGATCCAAGACACGTCGTGGCCGTCGGCGGTGTTGTCGTTGAGCACCCCGAGCAAGTCGTGGGAGCCAGGCTCCAGTGCAAGCGTGCGCAGTACCTCATTCGCCCCGGCTGGATTCTTGACGAGCAGAATGCGCGTCTCGCGCCCGGCGACCCTAACCGTCTCAGCCCGACCGAAGGCGGCCTTGGTCGTCTGTAGCCCAGCGACGATGTCGGTCAGCGATATGCCCAAAGCAACCCCAAGGGCAGCCGCGGCGAGCGCGTTGTAGACGTTGTAGAGACCAGGCAGCCCCAGCCTCACCTCGGCCTCACCCTCGGGCGTGCTCAGCTGGAAACGAGCCGAACGCACACCTTCAAGCACGACCGAGCGGGCGTGCACGGTGGGGGAGGGTCGCCGCTGTCCGCACGACTCGCAGTGGTAATGGCCAAGATGACCGAGGTACACAACATCGAACACATAGGGAGCCCCGCAGCGACGACAGTGCTTGGCATCCGCGGCATGGGCCATGCCGGCAAGTGCCAGGGAGTCGTCATCGACACCGAAGCACACGACGCCGGCCTGCTCGATATCGTCTCCGGCCCGTTCGCCCTTGCCTCGAGCAAGGTCGCGCGCTACCTCTACCTCTGCCTGTGTGCGGTCTGGATCGGCCAGCTCGAGTTCGTCTTTCGCACGCACGCGCCCGAGGTCCGCAACAAGCGGATCGTCGGCATTGCACACGAGTCGCGCATGCTCCGCCGATCCGCCCGTACGTACGGCACCGGCCCAGCGCTCGGCGATTGTCTCTAGCTCCCCGTAGCGATCGAGCTGGTCGCGAAAGAGATTGGCCAGCAAGACCACGCGTGGTTGTAGCTGTCCGGCAAGCCGGTCAAGCCAAAGCTCATCAACCTCGAACAGCCCCAGCTCACCCGAGATCGTGCCGTTTCTTCCAGCGGCGTCAAGCAGGGTCGAGGCGATTCCGCCGGCCATGTTCGCACCAGCCTGGTTGTGTACCAGCGAGATGCCGGCAGCCTCAAAGATGCTTGCGGCCATCGCCGCGGTCGTCGTCTTGCCGTTGGTGGCGGACACCAACACACTGCCACGCGGCAGGCGCGCAGCAAGCTCGGCGATAGCGCTGCGGTCCATCCGTACAAGCAGCTTCCCCGGCAAGCTCGTGCCACCCCTGCCACGCAAACGAGAGACCGCCCCGGCCGCCCGGGCCAGGGCGAGCTTCAGTCCAAACACGGCGCTCACCGCTCTGCCACGGCCACGTCTTCGGTCTTCTCGCCGCCAAGAAACGCGTCCGCTGGGGCTCCATTGCTCGGCACGAGCACGCGCACGGCGCCCGCGAGCACACGCACACGCAGCGGAAGCTCCCCGATCGGATCGCCGTCTGCATACATCGTGAATGGACGATCCGCGCTGATCGCAACCTCGCGAGCACGGAAGACTTTCACGCTCGGCTCGCGCACGTGCGTGCCGCTGAAGGCCTTCGGCAAGATCTTCGTGAGAAAGCTGAACTTGCTCACCTTTTCGAGCACCACCACGTCGAGCAGACCGTCATCGAGCAGGGCATCCGGCGCCGCGCGCATGCCGCCGCCGTATGTCTTCGAATTGCAGGCTCCCACTGTGTAGCCCTCAAAGGTGTGGCGCCCGCCCTGCCGATCCAGCTCTATCTGAAAGCGCGCCGGGCGCCAGAAGATCAGAGCACGCAGCGCCCCATATGCGTAGACGAGGCCACCGAGCCAAGCGGGTGCTTCGTTTGCAATGCGATTGGCGTCGCTGTCAAAGCCCACACTGGCGATCCCCACGAACGCTTTACCGCCTACCTCGCCAAGATCGAGCTTGCGCGAGAAGCCGGCGGCGATGACCGCGCAGGCAGCGGCTGGATCCGATGGAATGCCGAGCACCCGCGCCAGGTCGTTGCCGCGCCCGCCAGGCAACACGCCGAGCACTGCCGCGGGAAACTCCCGCAACACGTCGGCGACGGCACCGAGCATCCCGTCGCCGCTCAAGCACACAATCGTCTCGCCTGCACTCGCGGCCTCACGTGCCAGCTCGCGCGCGTGAGCCAGGTCGCGAGTCAGCTCGCTGCGAACCTGAAGGCCCTGAGCGTCGAGCGCCGCGAGCACATCTGCCAGTACGCGCCCAGCTTTGCCGCCGCCCGCGGCGGGATTCACGATCAGACGAATGACCTTGCTCATCGCGCAAGCGTATTGGGCCGCGAGAAACGTTGGACCAAGAACGTCACTGTTGGGAATCGCAGAAGGATGCTTTAAGAATGCGCGAACATGGCGCGGACATAGGGGAGGCGCGACTATGCTGCCTCGATGTCCGCCCGCTCGAACGTCGCACGCCGACTACTTTACGGCGCGGCCACGACGGCCTTCGGGCTCCTGTTGACAGCCTGCGCCAGCTCCACTACTGGCGGCGGAGCATCGACCGGCACGCCCATCCATCCTCAAAATGGGCAGTCCTCGCAGACCGTGAAACCTGTCTCGGAAACGAGCGATGGTAAATGTCAGAAGGCACGCGCCCCCGTACCACGTGGCGCCCAAAGCATCCCCAAGCCGAGGCTCGAGCTCGACCCGGCCAGGCGATATGTGGTCAGCCTCGCCACCAACTGCGGCAAGATCGAAATCGAACTCGACGTGCGGCGAGCGCCGCGCACGACCGCATCCTTCGCCTACCTGGTCAAGCGTGGCTTCTACGACGACCTCACTTTCCATCGCGTCGCCGCCGACTTCGTGATTCAGGGCGGGGACCCCAACGGCGACGGCTCGGGGGGGCCTGGCTACACGATCGTCGAGGCGCCCCCGAATGACATGCGCTACACGCTCGGCACCGTGGCGATGGCCAAGACGGCAAACGACCCTTCCGGGGCATCGGGCAGCCAATTCTTCATCGTGACCGCTGCCAACGCGTCGTTGCCGGCGCAATACGCGCTGGTAGGAAACGTGGTAGGCAGCTTCGCCGGCGTGAACACGATCGCCAAGCTGGCGACCAACCCTCCACAAGACGGCGCTCCGACGACACCTGTGGTCATCCGCAGCGCAACCCTGTCCTCGAGCTGAGCCAAAAGCGCAGATCAGAAGCAGACGATCGCGCTCAATGTCTCCGACGTAATGCCGCTCGACCTCCTATTTGGAGGGACGCGCAGCGCCGGCGGCGCCGGCCTGGGCGCGATCTCGACGCCTACGCCCAACCATCGCAGCGATCGCAACCCCTGCGATGGCGAGGAACAGGCCAAACAGAATCCCGGGAGCGAGCCCAAGCCCACCGAACGGCAGTGCCACAAGCTCCACGATTCCGAGGCCAAGCGCCAGCAACAAGACGATCAGCGCGATGATCAACAGGATCCCGCGCATGCGGGCGAGGATTCCAGCACTGGCGGGAGGAATCAGTAGCCCCATCGCCCGCAAGGCAAACATCTGGCGCCCGGTGGGTGGCGTCTGGCCGAGACGCTCCACCGCGCTCTTCAGGTCGCCGGCACGGCGCTCGGCAAGCGCCAGCGACGCATCGGCCATGCGCCTGAGCTGCATTCTCTCCTGAGGTCGTGCAGCCGCGATGGCTCGCTGGAAGTAGGCGCGTGCTTGCTCGGCGTCAAAGCGCTCGGAGGCGCGCGCCCCGAGGATCGCAAGCGCAGCCGACTTGTACTTCGTCTCGCCCTCGAGCTCCTCGTCGGTGCGCTGCTCGAGCGCTTCGATCGCAGCTTGGGAGCCGCGCTGCTCGACGCGGATCTGTCGTTGCTTGGGAGCCATCGCAGTCATTCTATGGTGGCTGCGCCTCAGGCGCTATTCTCGCTGATCCGGGCAATGCGTCGAATCACCTCGCACATATCACTGGTTGCGGTGCTCGCGGTCCCAGCCCTCTTCGGGCTGACTGCCGCCGGCGCGGTCGCGGCCACAGGCTCGACCACGCTGAACAGGGCTCAGCTGAACAAGTCCGTCCAGGAAGCGCTAGCCAAAGCCGAGTCGAATGGAAGCCTTGGCGCAGGGAGCCTTGGCGCAGGGAGCCTTGGTGCGCAGAACCCGGCGGCCGCGGGAGCGGAAACGCCCTCGACCAGCGATGCCTTCGGCGCCCCTTCAGAATCATCCTCGAACTTGACCAGCAGCGCTGCCGGCGAAGAAGAAGAAAGCGCGGCAAACACGGCCACGACGCCTTCTGGCACTTCGCTGAGCAGCATTTCGACCGGCGTGGTCATTCCAGTCGCCATCGTCTGCATCGTGCTGTTGGGGGGAATCGCGTTTCTGATCCTGCGCGACGCGCGCAGCGTCGCCCCGGTCGGCGACGGCTTGGGCAGCCGCAGCACCGCGCAAGAACACGCAGCCCGCAGACGCAAGCGCCGGGCGAAGACCAAGGCAGCCCGCCAGCAGCGCAAGCGCAACCGCTGAGCTCAGGAGAAGCGCCGACACGAGGCGCACGCGTTCTTTGCCAGGAGGGTGTCAGTGTCGTGCGAGCGACCGCGCCACGACAGGTCGTTGAGACTTGCGCACCCGCGAGGGGGAGGGGACGCTCGGTGAGCCATGCGGACCGCGGCGTGGCCGGTGGGGACGAGGCAGCCTCGGATGCGGCTCGGACGGGGACCCAGGCAGAGTCTTGCTGCCGCCTTCGTCTTCGCCGGCGTCGGACTCCGAGCCATCCTGGTGCTCGACCACGCTCATCGCGGAGTCCGAGCGCATCGGGATCCATACCATCAGCGTCGCCATCACGACCTTCAAGAGCGCCACCAGAGCAAGCAGCAGCCACAAAGACATAGCCTCGATGCTACCCACCAAGGCTCGTCAAGGCAAGCGAGGAGCGAGCCCGTGCGGGCGCTCGCTCCACACACGCCGGTCGATATATCTCAGCCGCTCGTCGCTTGGACCGTGAGCGTCCCAACCACCTCGCCGGTCGTGAAGGCGCCGCCGGCGAACTCCCCAAGGAACTGGACGCCGGTCGCGTCGAGCGCGACCGGCAGGCTCGCAAGCGCTATCCTCGCGCCGCTTACCGTGGGATGGACTCCTTTGAGGCTGACAGTCGCAAACGGAAATATCGGCGGACTGGCCTGCTGGGAGGTGAAGCTCAAAGTCGAGCTGGAACCGAGGTTCAGGGAAGGTTCGGAAATCGTGGCTTCGCTACCTGAGCTGAAGAGTCCGGGCACGCTGAAGCTCGTGGAAAAAGTGAGCGCACCGGTCCCTGACAGCGAGCCGAACCCGGTAGCCGGATTCAGCGTGCCCCCTGAAAGCGGAAAGACAACCCCCGAGGTGAGCGCACCGCTGGCGGGACCGACGGCGGCGAGACTGACTTTCGCCTTTTCAAGCGCCTGTGTCGCTTGAGCATTGAAAGCCAGGGTCTCGTTGCCCGCGATGATTTTGACGTTGGCCACCTTCTTGGCAGCTTTCTTCTTCTTGACCTTTTTGTGCTTCTTGGCCTTCTTGCTGACGTGCGCCGGCGCGGCAGAAAGATTCGGCGCGCTCAGAGCCGTCGCAGCGTAAAGCGCCAGCAACGAACCAGCCGAAACAAGCACGACCAGCGTTCGGATCAGTCGAACCATGATAGGTAGCCTCTTTTGTGGTCTGGGGGGAGCCTTTCAAGCGCACCGTTCCCAGTAGGAGCGGCCGCAGGGGCATCCTAATCCACCGGTCCAATCGCCGACGCTGAAGGCCCGCCACGAGCCAGACATGCAGCACCGACCATGGGCAGGCGCCCAACTAAAGTTCAGGCCTGACATGGCCGAGTAATCGTACGTGCCCACTCATAGGGATTATCCGTGGGAGCGAGATCGTCGCAGGATCGAAGAACGAGGAGGTCAGCGCCGGCGCAAGGGATTGGCAAGTAGCCGCAACCAAAACCGGCCCGCACAAATCGAATTCTCGCGCGGAGGACAAGAAAAAGCTCAACAAAAACGTGCGCAACCGCGGCGACAGCGACGCAGAATTCCTCGCCTGGTCATCTCGCCGTCGGAACGTCGCGCACTGCGCTTGATTGTGCGACTAGCGTTTCTAACTCTGCTTGTGACCTATTCCTACCTGCACCACGGCGGCGGAGGCTGGATCGTGTGGTAGGCGCACGGACGCGCCTCTCTCTACCGTTCTAGGTTTACATAACATATATTATCGCGCGCTACAAGGTAGTGCATGTTGAATGGTCCCCGTGCGGCGTCTCATTCATCTGAGACCGGAATCTCACTGATGTGAGACGGCTTTGTCTCACCCATATGAGACTGGCGACTAGCGTGGTGGTCTCATTCATCTTGAGACTGTGGCTGAAGCCCGAGCCCTCTGCCGGTGGCGCCTCAGCGGTCGCCGACGATACTTTAGGAGTCCGGTAGTGGCGAAGGAAGTCCATTCCGCGCAGAGCACCCCGCGTCGCCAGAACCAAAACAGCGCTCAATCTCGATTTATGTCGCGAGTTGGGTTATCTCGCGAAGAGCGGTGAGGGTCGTTGAATGCGAGTCATCCGGTGGCTGCTTCGCGTGGGATGTAGGAGGCAGCAGTCGAGGGTCTGTGGTGGTGGTGAATCTCTCGCTACTTGTCTTTAGGAGAAGGGGTGCTGCGCGAGGCTTGCCAGGTACTCATCGAGCCCGTTGGCGAGTTCGTTCAGCTTCGCCGCGAACGCGGGGTCGAGAACGGGACCGAGAGGCGTCGCGGCGCCAGCCGGCGGTGTCGTTGGAACTGCTCCGCCTGCCGCCTTAACGACGCTGGTGGTGATTCCCAGACGCACGAGCTGCAGAGCGAGGCTGCGCGAGACGCCGTGCCGCCGTACAGCCCGTAGGAGCTGGCGCAGCCGCCGTGCGGAGAGGTGCCTGCGACCCAGCGGTGAATCGGCGAGCTCGCTATGTTGGGCGGCAAGGAGGCCAGCGGCGCGGCGGCAATCGTTCACGAATTCGTGCCCGTACTGGAGTGTCGCCTGGTATTGACGGCCGAGCCAGACGGGTTCGGCGGTGCGCGATGCGCCCTGGTAGCGCTGCCATGCAGCCAGGAAAGCGTTGCCCGCGACGCCTGCCTGCGCAAGCGCGGTTGCGAGTTGGCTCGTCGCGGCTGCCGCTGGCTTGCTCAGGCCGTGTCCGGGCATGACGTGGATGGCTTTCACTCGCCGGGGGTGGGTGATCTTCTTGTAGTGCTTGTCGGGCGGGTCGAGTGAGATCGCCCAGGTGACGGCGGAGAAGACGCCGAGCGCGACCGCGACGGGCTGGCCGCCGGGGACCGCGCCCGCACCGACGGCGATCCCGGCTGTCGTGGAAGCGACACCCGCGGCGCCTGAAACCGTCCCGGCGGTGTTCTTGTCGGGGTGGTCGGGGGGGCTGCAGCTGCCGGCACCGGTTTCCTGGCGGCACGCTTCCCAGTACCCGCCGCCCGTGAGGTTCCCGGCGAACGTGAACGGTTCGAGCGCGCTATGGCCGTAGTTGACTGCGCCGGCGAGCGAGAACGGGGTTGCGATCGTCGCCGGACCGCCGATCGGTGAGAGGTCCATGCTGATCCGTGAGAGCAGCAGGTTGCCCTTGAAGATGAATCCGTGCTGTTCGGGGAGCTTGCCGTTGTGGACCGTCAGGACCTCCCCGGCACCGCCGATGCCGCCGGCCGGGGTGGATTGTGTGATCGCGAGCTGCCCGAACGCGAGCCCGGGACCGGAGGCGTTCTGAGCGTCTGCGTGCAGCAGTGCCTGGCACGCTGCTGGGCAGACGATCGCGAGGTTGTAGCGGCCGGCTGGTTTGAATCCGTTGGGGTTGATCAGGTTACCCGGGATGAACGGCAGCGAGGCACCGTAGATCGGTGGCTGTTGGCCTTCTTGGACGACGAGGCGGTATTCGTATGCGGTGTACCCGGTCAGCGGAAAGGCGTTGCGCGCTGACACGCACGGCTCGGGGGTCGCGATCCCCGAGCACGTTCCCGGCGTTGCTGACAGTGCTGTCCGGGGCGTTTCGGTCGGGCCTCCGGAGGGACACGCTTTTGCTGACTCGCCGCAGCCGGTGGCATTGAAGTTGGTCCCGACTGGACCGTATTGAAACCACCATTCCAAGCCGGAAGCCAGGTTTCCGGGGGTGATCGTTCCGGAGAACTCGGCGGTGCCGCCGACCGAGGCTGACAGCGTGTTTTCAAGGAGCGGCCCGGTTTTCGCGATGGCGCCGCTGTAGGGGCCGCCGTTGGTCTCGTTGACGATCATTGGGCGAATGCCGGTGTCAATACCGTCGTAGTCGCCGGCGGCGACGCACGCTGCGGCAGCCGGGCAGGCGATTGAGGACAGGAAGAATTGGCCGCCGCCGGGCGGCTCGTTCGCGTCCGCCGGCAGCGCGACTTCGACCTGTGTTGTGCTTGCCGGCCAGGCGCCGTCGACTTCGGTGGCGACGCTGTCCGCAGCGACCGCGACACAGGCGCCCGACGGTGGGCAGGCGACTGATTCAAGACCTTCGTCGAAGGTCGGTACGGCCAGTGTGATCGGGGTCGCTGCTCCCCATAGGCCGCCGCTCTCGCTGACGACGAACCCTTCGCGATTGCCGGCGGTGTTTTCGTAGTCGCCGACAGCGACGCACGATCCGGAGGCGTGGCAGGCCATGTGGGTGTGGCCGAACAGACTGTCTTCCTGGCTGCTCTTGTTTGCGGGCAGCGCGATCGCGGTCGCGGGCCCCCATGCTCCGTGGGTCTCGACGACTCCCATCATTGAGAATTCGTTGGTGTTGGTGACGTAGTAGCCGAGGGCGACACACGAACCGGCAGACGAGCAGGCGAGCGAGTCCAGGTTGTCGGGCTGGCTGGCGGGATCGGTGTGGCTCACGTTTGCGGGTGGGGCGATCGCGACGCCCTGGCCCCAGGTTCCGTTGGTCTCGGTCACGAGCATTGCGTGTGCCACGTTGGCGGTGTCGTAGTAGCCGCCGGAGAGAACGCAGTTGCCTGGGCTGGTGCACGCGGCTCCGTCGAGATCGACGACCTGAGCCGTTGGCGACGCGTTGGCCGGCAGCTCAATCTCTGCTGGCTGCCCCCAGACGCCGCCGGTCTCACTCACCACCATTCCCTCCTCGGCCGAACTGCCGCTGGCGGTGTAGTAACCCGCGGCGATGCATGAGCCCGAAGGCGGGCAGGCCAACGACTCCAGATAGTTCGCCAGGGATGGGGTCGCATTGGCCGGCAACCCGATTTCTGTCGCTGCGCCCCATACCCCGCCGGACTCGACGGCGCCCATATTGGGCCGCCCCGTGGAGAGGTATGTTCCGACCACTGCGCACGATCCGCTCGCGCCACAGCTGATGAGGCTTAGATCGGCGAAGCTGCCTTCGGGATCAGCGTTCAGGGGCTGGAGAATCTCGCTGGCCTGCCCCCAGGTCGGCGGCAACGCGAATGCTTCACCGGCGCCCAGTCCCGAGAGCGCAAACGCGAACGCGAGAACCACCGTCGCGGCCACGATCGGCCCGCGGCGGCGGCGGCGTGTCCCCATCATCCTCGCATGCACATACTTACTGATAACGCGTGCACCCTACCAGTGGCCGGCTTTACTGGAACAGCCGGTGCCTCGCTCAAGCGAATAAGGCGGGCGCGTGACCAGAAGGAAGTTAAGCTCCGCACAACTCGGCCGATGCGGTAGCCGAGGTTCCGGCGAGCGCTTGAGCGCCTCCTCGCCATGTTCGAGCGTGATCATCAAAGGTTGGGGGCGGGACCACCGGCAGCCCGATCGGGCCCGTCTAACCGCGATCCTCAACGTCGCGTGTCGAATCAGCACAGCGGCGTGGCGGCCCTTACCTTCGGGGCAAGCCCACGAACGCTGGGAGCCTGTCCAGCGATCGGATGATCTCGGCACCTGCGTTTGCGCAGCGCACCCTCGTCGCTGTCGGCCGCGTATCCGAAGGCCCGCATCCCAGCCGCCACTGCGCCGGTGACTCCCGCTGGCGTGTCCTCGACGACCGCGACGCGCGACGGCTCGGCCGCGCCGCAGCGGTGACCCCAGCCGCACGGGAGCTCGAGCAGGCCGGCTACGAACTGCTGCACCCACCGCGCGAGGAGCCGTAGGGTCAGACCGTAGCCAGGCTGCAGTCACCGGAGGGCGCGATCGTCGGGATCTCCTACGCCCCCGTGCTCCACGACTGGCGCTGACTAAATTCCGCAGCATCCACTAGACGACCGTGGGATGCCAGAGCATCTGCTTGAAGTTGGAGTTGCTGTCCGACGTTCACGGAGAACTTCACCGACTCCGGCTCAGTCTCATATGAATGAGACGCCCACGGTCTTACATGGATGAGACTGGCCTGTCTCATATCGATGAGACGCCGCACCCCGTTCATGTGAAGGGGGAATCCGCCCATCTGAGCGATGCTCGACGATCTCGAGTAGGGGCAAGCACTAGAGCGTCCAGGTCGAACCGATGTGCAACCAAGCCCTGGCTGTAACGACGCGCTGGACGACGCAGCAGCGATGCTCTCTACACTTCAGTGATCGTGTCGACACATCCTGCGAACCACAGCGAACCCGAGCACTTGGAGCTCCCCATCGAGGAGCTGCTGCGCCGCGCGCATCCGCTGCCCGATCACGATGAGATGGTGATCGAGGATCTCAGCGAAGAGGAGGGCGAGGCCTTCCTCGCAGCTGTCCAGTCGTGACCGAACCCGGATCGCGCAGCGCGATCGTGATCGATACCGATGTCTTCAGCTCTGACCTGGTCCCGACGTCACGGTTGGCTGAACGCTACGCGCCGATCATCACCGGCCGGCGTTCATCTCCTTCCAGACGGCTATGGAGCTGCGCTACGGGGCGATCCGCCGCGGCTGGGGCGAGGCCCGGATGCTGAAGCTCGAGAGCAAGATCCGGGGCGCGGAGGTTATCCATACCGGCCCCGAGCTCGTGGCGATATGCGCCCAGCTGCGCGCCGACTGCGCCGCGATCGGTCACGCTCTCGCACAGCGCGAGCACAACGCCGACCGCTGGATCGCCGCGACCGCGATCCGACTCGGGATCCCACTCGTCTCCAACGACACCATCTTCAAAGCCGTACCCGGCCTCGCGCTCGAATCGCTCACGTAAAACGGCCGCCGCCGAACGGGAGCGCAGTGAACCTCCTCGCGCTTCCCCCGCGGACTGCGCCGTTGAGGTCGCCGCGTCGATCTCACATGGCTGGGACGTCACGGTCTCAGATGAATGGGACTCGACTGTCTCAGATCGGCGGGACGCCGCATCAATGCGAGCGTCCATCCTCGCTATCGGTCATCGTTCCCAGTCGTTCGTGGTGTACTAACCTCGCAGAGAAGACCAGGCGCCCCGACGATGCGCTCGTCGAGCGTCACGAGCATCGCACCGGTCAGCTCCGCCAGCGCCACATAGCTCGCGTCGTAGCTGGATAGGTTGTGGCGCAGCTCCCGTGCCCTGGCGGCCAGGAGTTCGTACGACCATAGTTCGATCGCGAGATCCAGTAGGTCGACGTGGGCCTGCGCTGCTTGGTCGGCCCCAATGATCCCCGCGCGCTCGTGGCGACGGATGATGTTTGCCGACTCAAACTCGACGAGGTACGGGGCGGCAAGATCGGATCCGGCGATCGTTTCGGTGACCCACTGGCCGTCGGAGCCACCGTCCAGGAGCAGCGCGACGAGCGCTGACGCATCGCAAACGATCTGGACGCTCACCGCCGATCAGCGTCGCGCGCAGCAAGGATCGCCTCAGCGTTGACGCTCATCCCGGTCGCGTCCACTCGGGCACGGGCGCGAGCGATGACATCCCCCACCGACGGACGTGCGGCAGCATCGAGCAACATTCCCAGGAGGTAGCCCTGCAAAGACTTTCCGGCTCTGGCGGCGCGCGCCGCGAGCTCGTCGCGCACCTCGGCAGGAACTCCGCGGACTGTAATAGCGACGCTCATTGAAAGCATTTTAGCAGCAACACAGTCGAAGTGCAGGCACAGCTATGAACCGCGCGTGGCATAAGGCTGCGTTCTTCGAACCACACCACCGGCCCTGAACGAAGGGGCCCGCTCAGTTAGGGCACCCTAATCTTGTGGTAGGCTGCGGCGGTGATACCCGAGCCACATAGTCGGATTTAGCCCCTCGCGCCATCGAGCCCCATCGTGACGACGGTCGCGTGCCCACGAGCGCCTCACCCGCGCCGGCGGCACAAGCCGGGTAAGCAACGACACCAAGTCCTCGAGCTCCTTCTCAGCAAATGCGAAAGACACACCGTCCGTTCCTAACGCTTGCCATGCTGCTCGTCGCCGTGGCCCTGCTCTGCGGCTGCGCAACCTCCGCGGCGCCGAACACTTCCATCACGCTCTACAACGGCCAGCACGTGCAGACGACGGACACGTTGGTCGCCGCCTTTGAACGAGAGAGCCACATCAAGGTCAACATGCGCAGCAACGACGAGGACACCCTGGCCGATGAGATCGTCACCGAGGGGTCCAACTCGCCGGCTGACGTGATCTACACCGAGAACTCGCCTGCGCTCGAGCACCTCCAGGGCAAGAGCCTGCTCGCTGCCGTCGACCCGGCGACGCTCGCTCGGACTCCGGGCAGGTTCAACTCACCGCAAGGCGACTGGCTCGGCGTGTCCGCACGCGTGAGCGTCCTTATCTACAACCCCAGCCTGATTGGCGCCAGCGAACTTCCGAGCTCGGTCCTGCAACTGGCCGACTCCAAGTACCACGGCAAGCTGGCAATCGCCGCGGGCGAGACCGATTTTCAGCCGATCGTCACATCCGTCGCCCACACCGACGGTCGCGCCGCTACAAAGCAGTGGCTTGAAAACGTCAAGTCGAATGCCACGAATCACGCCTACCCCGACAATGAGACAGTCGCAAGTCAGGTCAACCGCGGTGCTGTGGCCTTTGGCTTGATCAATCAGTACTACTGGTATCGCATGCGCGCAGAGCTCGGCGCGGGAAGCATCGATTCGAAGATCGCCTACTTCGCTCCACACGATCCTGGCTATGTGATCGACGTGTCCGGGGCGGCGATCCTCGAGTCCTCCAAAAATCAAGCCGCGGCTCAGAAGTTCCTCGCTTTTCTGGTGAGCCGGGAAGGCCAGGAGATAATCGCCCACTCGCTCAGCTTCGAGTATCCAATCGTCCCGGGCATATCCCCCGCTGCTTCAGAGACACCCTTTAGTCAGCTACAACCGAACTCGATCACGATCCCGCAGCTTGGCGACGGCTCGACGGCGATCGGGCTGCTTCGCGAAGCGGGTTTGTTGTGAGCGCCTGCGTTCGACCGAATGGTTGAGATGGCGACGCCGGCACCTACGATCCCGCGATCCGTATCGCCGTCGAGGCCGGTGCCTGCTCCCCCCCGGCGTGCGCTCCGTCCGTGGCTACTGCTCGCGTTGAGCACGACTGTGGCGCTCGTGCTGGTGGCGCCGCTTGCGTTCCTGCTCTTCGAGGCCCACGGCGCCGGGACCTCGACGATCTTGAAATTGATCTTCCGGAACCTCACGGCCACCTTGCTGTTGAACACCGTGCGACTGACTGTCGTCGTAACGGCGCTGTGCGCTGTGATCGGCACAGCCGTCGCCTGGCTAATCGAGCGCACCGACCTTCCCGGCCGTCGGGTATGGGCGGTCTTGGTGGTCGTGCCGCTTGCTATCCCGGATTTCGTCGTGAGCTTTGGCTGGGCTTCGCTCAGCACTCACGTCAGCGGCTTTCAGGGAGCGGTGCTGGTCATGACGCTGGCCGTGTATCCGCTCGTCTACCTACCTGTCGCGGCAAGCTTTCGCAATGCCGATCCCGGCCAGGAGGAGTTGGCGCGCAGCCTCGGAGCAGGACGCTTGCAAACGTTCTGGAAGGTCACGCTCGGACAGGCTCGAGTGGCGATCCTCGGCGGCTGCCTGCTCGTGGCGCTCGTCTTGCTGGCCGAGTACGGCGCCTTTGAGATCCTCGGCTACCAGACCTTCACCACCGAGATATTCACCGAGTTCAACGTGTCCTTCAACGTGCCGACAGCCTCGGCGCTGTCGCTGGTGCTGGTGCTCTTGAGTCTCTTCGTCCTAGCCGGCGAGGGCCTCGCGCGCGGGCGAGGCAGGCTCAGCCGCTCCGGACCCCTCGCGCAAAGGGCCGCCCGACCTCACCGGCTCGTGCGCGCCCGGCTGCCGGCATTGCTCGGCCTCGGCGTGCTTGTCGGCTTGGCGCTGGGCGTGCCGATCGGCTCCAGCGTCTACTGGATCCTCAGAGGCGGCCATGCCTTTCTCACAGGCGTGTCCCTGCTCGACGCCACCTGGCACACAGCCCTCTACAGCGCGATCGCCGCGGCGATCTCGACGACTATGGCGCTACCTGTCGCGCTGCTTGCGATTCGCCACAGCGGGCGGGGTTACCTGCTGCTCGAGCGGAGCACTTATCTCGTGCTGGCAATGCCGGGCCTCGTGATCGCGCTCGCGCTCTCATATTTCACCGAGCGCTACACCAACGGCTTGCTCTATCAAAGCGCGCCACTACTCGTGGTCGCCTACGCCATCCTGTTCTTCCCGCTTGCGCTCGTGGGCGTGCGAGCGTCCATCGCACAGGCGCCAGTTGGATTGGAGGAGGTCGGGCGCTCGCTCGGGCGCAAGCGCACCTCAGTGCTGTTGCGAGTCACGCTTCCACTGGTCTCCCCCGGCCTCGCCGCCGCCTTCTGCCTGGTATTTCTCTCCGCTGTGACCGAGCTGACCGCCACTTTGATCCTGATTCCCACGGGCGTGCAGACCCTCTCCACCCAGTTCTGGGCCTACCAGCAGAACCTCTCATACGGGCAGGCCGCGCCGTTTGCGCTCGCGATCATCGCCATCGCAGCGCTGCCCAGCGTCGTGCTCGGCCGCTTCTTCGACCGCCTTCCCTCACGCGGGAGACCGGCAAGGTGAGCAAGACGCCCAACCCCGATCAGACGCTGACTGCGACGCCCGGCTCTGAGAGCGAGCGCGGCGGCGAGAGCGCCGCAGGTGCGAACAACCGGCAAACACGCAATCTCGATGTCGTTGACCTGCACAAGAGCTTCGGCGCCCATCCGGTGCTCGTAGGCCTGGATCTGAGCGTGCCCGCCGGTTCCTTCACGGCGATTCTCGGCTCCTCCGGCAGTGGCAAGACAACGCTCCTGCGACTGCTGGCAGGCTTTGACCGGCCCGATCTCGGGACCGTGAGGATCGGCGAGCGCGTCGTCGATGGAGCAGGCATCCATGTTCAACCCGAGCGACGCCGGATCGGGTATGTGCCTCAGGAGGGAGGGCTTTTCCCACACCTGACGGTCGCGGCGAACGTCGGGTTTGGGCTTTCCCGAGCCGCCCGGAAGGGAAGAGTGCGCGAGCTGCTCGAGCTCGTGGACCTGGCCGACCTGGGACGCCGCTATCCCCACCAGCTCTCCGGCGGCCAACAGCAGCGCGTGGCGTTGGCGCGAGCGTTGGCCGTCGAGCCTGAGCTCGTGCTCCTGGACGAGCCATTCGCGTCCCTCGATGCTCATATGCGCGCCAATGTGCGCGAGGAGGTCCAACGGATCCTGCGAGCGTCGGCGACAACGACGCTGCTCGTCACCCATGACCAGGACGAGGCGCTCTCGCTCGCCGACCGGGTTGCCGTCCTGCGCGACGGCAAAATTGCCCAGCACACCACACCGCAGGAGCTCTATACGCGCCCACTTGACGACCGGCTCGCCCGATTCGTCGGCGAGGCAAACGTGATCGCCGGCGTCCTTGAAGGAGCATCCGTACAAACCCAGCTTGGCGAGCTACCGGCGCTATGGCACGGCGAGGTCTTGCCAACGCCTTGTGCAGTGAGTGTGCTGATCCGCCCCGAGCAGATCGATTTGCGCCCTGCCGACAGCGACACGGGCCTCGCGGGTCGGATCGCGCGAACGGGCTACCACGGGCACGATGCCGTCCTGCATGTTCAGGTCGACCGGCCGCAGATGGCTGATCACCTGCTCGTGCGGACACTCGGAGAGACACGGCTGCCCCCGGGCTTGGCGGTCAAGCTCGAGGTTCGCGGTCCCGTGCTCGTCTGGCCCGCGAACTCCTCACACTGAGCCAAGGCGAATCCTTTCCCGAGATTGGGCCTCTCATGTCTGTGCCAGGTCCAATCGAGAAAGAACGGGAGCTGTAAATGATTCACCATCGACCCTATACCGGCCCATGACCGCCCTCTATCTCATTGCAGCCGTCGTCCTGCTCTGCGGATGCTTTTTCTTCTTTATGAAAAAGGTTCGTTCCCGTGACTGATACGCGCTGGGCCTGGCCCACCGAGGAGATAATCAATGCCGCCCGGCAAGGCGACCCGCGCGCGATAGCGATCCTGCTGGATGGCTCTCACGCACATGTGAATCGCTTCGCACGCACCCTCTGCTCGACGCCCGAGGATGCCGAGGAAGCGACCCAGGAGGCGCTGATCGTGCTCTACCAGAAGATCGGCACGCTGCGCGCCGCCGCGGCGCTCGCATCGTGGATGTTTCAGATCGTGCGCCACGAGTGCATCCGCAGATCGCGACTGGCGCTGCGCGGGCCGATCCCAAGCTCGGCCGGCGAGCACTCTGTCGAGGATCTCGCGCTGGCCCGGCTGGAAGTCGAGCAAATCGTCGAATCGATCGCGGCGCTACCGGCCGATCAGCGCGCTGTGCTCGTGCTGCGCGATATCCAGGGTCTGTCCGGCAAGGCCACAGCTCAGACGCTTGGCCTCAGCCGTGCCGCGATGAAGTCGCGTCTACACCGTGGCCGCGAAGCCTTGCGTGCGCAGCTGAAAATGTCATCCGCTCCCGCTGTCTGTGCGAACACAGATCATGACTGAGCCCGAGCAAAGCGTTCTTGCCAGTAAGAGCGTCGCGCGCCACCTCGCGCGTGGAGCGCTGGGCTTTGGCCTGATCGGGACGGCGATCGTACTCGCCTCGAGCGCCGGCCCCGCCGCGCTCGTGCTGGCGCCGTTTGGCTTGCTTGCGCTGCGCGGTTGCCCGACCTGCTGGTGCGTGGGGCTGGCTCAGACGATCTCGGCGGGCCGCCTAGAGCGCAACTGCGCTGGCTCCGACTGTAGCCTGCGACGTGCCGGAGACAGCCCCGGCTAGACCGGCTCGGCCGGCAACACGTCGGTCCGCGCGATCGCGGCATCGCGCTCATCCGCCAGAGCTACGCGGCGCTCGTCGTGCATGTAGCTGTCCAGAGCCCCCTGGGAGGGGAACTCGAGAACCTGGATCTCCAGTGGCGCGCCACTTTTGCCATCGGTGCGCATGCGTTGCAGTACCCGCGCCCCGTGGCTACCCATCAAATCCAGCACCGTGTCCTCGTAGGCGCAGAGCGCCTCCTCGCCACCCGGCTTGGGCCAAAGCAGGACGCACAGGTGAATGCTCATTCTGGCCGCAAGCGTATGGGATGCGTCAGTCGACCATCGCCAGGTTGCATGGCGAGCTTTCTCAGGCGCCGAGCGCGAACAGCGGCCAGCGGCCTGGCACACCCTTCAGCTCGTGAAAGCCGCGATCCTCAAACTCGAACGGGCCGCCGACGACCGTTCCGAACACGGTGCCCGAGACGAGCACCTCGTTCGAGGCGGCCAATGCGCCAACGCGCGAGGCGATGTGCACCGCCATGCCACCGACATCCTGGCCGATCAGCTCACACTCCCCCGTATGCACGCCGATACGGATCTCGAGCCCGAGCTCTCTGGTTGTCTCGCTCACCGCCAGAGCACAGCGCAACGCTCGCGACGGCGGCCCCTCGAACGTCACCAGAAAGCCATCCCCCACCGTCTTGACCTCCCGCCCCCCGAAGCGAGCGAGCTGCGCTCGCACGCGCGTGTCGTGCTCTGCCAGCAGATCGCGCCAGCGACCGTCGCCCAACCGGGCCGCTCGCGCCGTCGCCGCGACGATGTCTGTGAACATCACCGTCAGCAAACCGCGTGCGAGCTCCCCGCGGCTGCGGTCGCCAGTCAGAAACTCCTCGATCTCCTCGACTATCGCGTCACTGTCGCCGATGAACGGCAGCGAATCCTTGCCCTCCAGCTCGACGTGACGTGCTCCGGCGATGTGCTCGGCCAGATAACGCGAATGACGCGGATCCCAGGCCATATCGCCAGCCCTGTGCATCACAAGCGTCGGCACCCGCACAGCGCCCAGCACGTCGCGCACGTCGATCTCTGCTGCGGCGCTCAGCAGGATACGAGCCTGGCTGGGGCTGGCCGACAGCCGTTGCAAGCGCGCGAACCATGTTGCAAGCCCTGGGTCCTCGGCCATCGAAGGGGCCATCACCGCGAGCCCGGGACCGCCGGGCTCGCCCCAGGAGTCGATCGTCCGCTCGGTCCACTGTTCGCGATCCGCCTTCGTCATCGCCCAGTCATAGTCGGGAGCCCACGAGGTGCGAGCGATCGACGCGTACATGATGAGCGCCCCGACACGCTCGGGGTGGCTGGCGGCAAGCAGCGCCCCGACCGGCCCGCCGAGGCCGTAGGTGAGCAGCGCCGCGCGCTCGCTGCCGGCGGCGTCGAGCACCGCAAGCGCATCGTGCATCTCCTGCTCGAGCGAGTGCGTCTGGCCGACGCTGTCCGAGAGCCCGCTACCGCGGCGGTCAAACAGGATCAGCCGGTTGAACACCGCGAGGCGCTCGAGGAAGCGACGCATCGCCGAGGCCTCCCACAGTTGCTCTATCTGGGAGATCCAGCCGGGCAGAAAGAGCAAATCGAGCTGCCCCTCCCCCGCGAGCTGGTAGGCGATGGTCGCATCGCCGCTGCGCGCGTAGCGCGTAGCGGGCACCATCAGCAGGCTTCGATCAGTCTTCGTGTCCCCATCACCGGACACATATAGAAGCGCAAGGCCTCTGGGCAAGCGGTCTTGCGGACGGCTCGACCACGGCTGAGCGAGCTGGGTGCCGGGTTCAGGCGATCGAGCTCAGCGGGAACGCTTGGTGTTCGCTCGGCTGCGGCGTGAGGCCGGCTGAGCAGCCGGCGCCTTCTTGGCCTTCTTCTTGCCCGCTCCCGAGTTCTCCCCCCGTATGCGCGCGAGGCTCTGCTCGAGCGCGCCCATCAGATCCGGCGCCGTTGGCGTCGGCTTGGGCTCTGACATGGTCGCCGCCGCCGGCGCGGAGATCTTCTGACCCTTCTGCTTGCGCTTGATCAAGCGCTGAAGGTGGGCGCGGTGCTCGTCGCGATAAGCGGCCGGCTCGAACGGCACCTCGAGCTCGGCGATGATCGCCATCGCGTTCTCGACCTGCTCGCCACCGGGCACCGCCTCGGCCTCGATCTCCGCCGCCACGTCGACACTCGAGCGCACTTCGTCGTGAAAGCGCATCGTCGTCAGCGTCAACAGCTCACCTCGTGGACGGATGCTGACCAGATGCTCCTTTGCTCGCATCACGAAGCGCCCGAGCGCCACCCTGCCGGAGTCTCCCATCGCCTCGACGAGCAAGGCATACGCTCGTGCCGCGCTCTCGTTCTCTGGAATCAGCAGATAGGGACGATCGAGGTAGATCGGGTCGATCTCACGCTCCTCGATGAAAGCCTCGATGTCGATCGTATGGCTCTTGCGAGGCGCGGCGGCCGCGAGATCCTCCTCGCTGAGCAACACCCAACTGCCGTCCTCCATCTCATAGCCCTTGGCGATCTCGCTATATGGCACCTCGCGCCCCTCGAGCGCACACACGCGCCGCGTCTGGATCGGCGAGCCGTCGGGCTCGTGCAACTGACTGAAGTGCACGCCGCGATCGCGCACGGCGCTGTGGAGAACCACGGGCACGTTCACCAAACCGAAGCTGAGCGAGCCCGACCACAATGGACGCGTCATCAGCCCTCCCCCCGCGTTCGACGGCGAGCGGAACTCGCTCCCTTGGATGAGCTCGAGGACCCGCCGGATGAGCGCGGACCCTTGACCGGTGAGCGCGAGCTAAGGCCAGAGGATCGCGGAGCCTCCTCCGCCGGCGACGGCTTGGCGCTCGCCGGCCGCCGGCGTTTGCGGGCATGACCCTCCTAGAGGCTTGCCCGCAGGGCGCTCAACAGCTCCCCCTCCCCGGTCTGCTCCTGCCTTCTCGGCGCCTGGATCTTCTCCCCGCGGGCCTTCTGCTCGATCACCTCGAGCACGGCCGCCCGGTAGCTGTTCTCATAGCTCTCGGGCTCGAAGCTCGCGACGAGTTGCTCGACCAGCAGCCGCGCAGTGTCGATCTCTAGCTTGCTCGGCCGCTTGTCCGCCTTTGCGATCTCGAGCTCGCGCGGGTCGGCGAATTCGTCGGCGAAGCGCATCGTGTGCAGGACGATCACCTCCTCGAGGGCGCGGAGCGCTGCGAGGTGGGCCTTGCCGTGGAAGAGGAAGCGTCCGATGCCGACCCTTCCCGAGCTCTTCAGAGCGCTGTGCAGCGTGCGGTAGGCCTCGTCGCCCAGCTTTCCCGGGCTCAGATAGTAGGCGCGCTCGTAGTAGGCGGGGTCGATCTCGCGACCGTCGACGAAGTGCTCCACATCGATCACGTGCGCCTCCGGTCCCTCGGCAGCGGCGATCTCCTCCTTGGAGAGCATCACGTATGAGCCTGAGCTGACTTCAAAGCCCTTGGCGATCTCGCTGTATGGCACTTCGCGGTCCTCCGCCGTGCATACGCGTCGATGCGCGATCGCCGCGCCGTCGCTCGAGTGGCGCTCTCGAAAGGAGATGCTCTTGGACTCCGTGGCCGTATGCAACCTGACGGGCACGCGCACGAGCCCGAAGGCGATCGTGCCGTTCCACAGCGAGCGGGGCATGGTCAGGACGCTACCCGTGATCGATGGCGCATACGCCCGCAGGATACGCCTCCGCCTGCCTGGAATGGGGAGACGCAATCGAACTTGCCGATGCCCGTACAGGGCTCAGATCCAGCTCAACGAGCTCAGATCCCAGCTCAACGAGCTCAGATCCCAGCTCAACCGACCAACGTCGACTCCGACGCATCTCACGCGCAAATCCAGAGATTGGATGCATAAATCACTGCGCCTGGGGGTAGTCAGCTCGAAGCAGGATGTCCGGGCACGTCCAGGGAGGTTTGCCCGAGAGCCAAAACGTCCACGAACCAGGAGGAGGTTGAGATCCGTGTCAACAGCGACGATGACGCGCAGTCTGCACGTCGACCGTGGCGCCGCCGAGGATCTGGGCCATTTGTTCGCCCTTTGGCAGGAGCAGCGAGATCCTCGTGCCCGCGAAGCGCTGGTCAAGCGTTTCATGCCGTTGACCCGTAGCCTTGCTCGGCGCTATGACCGCTCCTCGGAGCCCTTCGAGGACCTCCTGCAGGTCGCCTCCGTCGGTCTGCTCAAGGCGCTGGATCGCTTCGACCCGCACCGCGGGCATTCGTTTCCGTCTTTTGCCGTGCCGACGATCCTCGGCGAGATGCGCCGCTACTTTCGCGACTGTGGGTGGTCTGTCCATGTGCCCCGAGGCGACCAGGAGCGAGCGCTGAAGGTGCGCGACGCTCAGGAGACGCTGACAAATGAACACGGTCACGCCCCGACGGTCAGCCAGCTTTCGCAGTACCTGGAACTCGAAACCGAGCAGGTCATCGACGCGCTGCAAGCGACCCAGGCATACGAATCGCTTTCGCTCGATGCCCCGCGGCCTGGTGGCGAGGACGACACAATGACTTTCGGTGACGGCATGGGCAGCGAGGACGAGCGCTACGAGCTCGTGGAGCTCGACGCGACGCTCGTCGCCGCGATCCGGCACATCCCGGCTCGCGAACGAGCCATGCTGCACATGCGCTTCGTCGAGGATCTCACCCAGACCGAGATTGCCGCACGTCTCAAAATCTCGCAAATGCAGGTATCGCGACTGCTGCGCCGCTCGCTGGATCAATTGCGAGCTCTCACGCGCGACGCAAGCGAGGTGTAGGCCCGCCGGCAGGCGGTATTGTCTTCACAAACAGTCGAGAGGCGAGCAACACGATCTCGGTGGTTTGCTGCGGCAAATCGCCCTATACCGATGGCCGACTCACCCCCAAATGTTCGTCTCAATCTAGCCAACACCCCCGAAAACGTGGTGGTGGTCAGGGAGATGCTCTCTGGGGTCGGCGAAGCCATCGGGCTGGATCACAGCGATCTGAACGATGTGCGCACTGCGGTCACCGAGGCGTGCAACAACGTCGTCCTGCATGCATACGAAGGCGATCCTGGACCGTTGGAAGTGCAACTCCATCTAGCCTCGCGCTCACTCGGCGTTGTCGTTCGCGACCAAGGCGTCGGGCTTCCGGGAGAACCAAAGTCGCTGGAAACAGACACGGGCGGGATCGGGCTGCATGTAATCCAGACGCTCGCGCAAACGGTCGAGTTCGTGGAGGGCGAGCGGGGTGGGACAGATGTGCGGATGTGGTTCAAAGCCCCGCAGGCGAGCGCACTGGTGCCCCTGCGCGCCGACGGCGATCAAGCTCGCACGCTTGCGCTTCCCGGCCGCCCTACAGCAACGATCTGCATAGCTCCGATCAGCCTCGCTCGCACGATCCTGCCGCGCCTGATGATCACACTTGCCGCACATGCGCACTTCTCGACCGATCGCATCTCCGACGCGCAACTGCTCGCAGACGCGCTTGTCGAGCACGCCCAAGCGGCCATCAGAGGCGACAAGTTGAGCGTCGACGTGAGCGTGGAGCCCCGCGACTTGGAGGTGCACATCTCCCCCATGGGAATCGGCCTCGCCCAACAGCTGATCAAGCAAACCGAGCTCGGCGAGCTGGGCGGCGTGATCGAACAATTGGCCGATCGCCACGAAGTGCTGCACACAGGCGCCCACGAGACGCTGGCGTTGAGACTCAGCGACCCACGTTAAGAGCCTGTCCGACAACTCGGGTGCGTGGATGGCGTGTGCGTGACCAAGTGCCGCTAGGACGCAGGACTGAAGGCTTGGCGCAGCCTGGATCCTCACCATTGAAAATGCTCTCACGTGAAAGTACGACAACGCTGACACCTGTTTGGGCTATATGAGAAACGCAGTTCTCTTTCCGTTCAGGTCGGGAGTTTCGATCGGATTCTCGCTACGTTGTTGACAGCCCCCAAAGCACTACCTGACGTTGGACTACAAAAAACGTGAATAAACCCGCAAACGGTTAGAGCGACCGGGCCGGGGTAATGAGGAGTCACGGACGCGTGAACGCGTCGACGTTTACAAATGGAGGATTGACATGGTTGCTCTAGTGGCGTTGGTGCTCATCTTGGCTTTGCTTGGCGGGCTGGGCTTCGCCGTGCACGTTCTCTGGTATGTGCTGATCGTCGCGCTTCTGCTGTGGTTGATCGGCTTCTTTGTAGGCGGCGCGCCCGTCGGTGGAGGGGGACGTCGCTGGTACGGACGCTGGTAGAGGACCGTCAGGTCCCTTGCGTCTGGTTGGCCGCCGCATGAGAACCGCACATACCTGCGCACAGTGAATAGATAGGCAGTGCGGGCGGGACAAGCACCCAAGCTCCCGCCCGCGCGTGCGCTTCCACGAAGGCCATGCCTGTGGCATTCGTGCGCGCTCCGCGTGAGCCGAGTGGTCGGGCGGATCTGCGCTTTTCGCCTGGGACGGCCCCCTACACAAGGACCGCCGCTTTCCCCACAAGACCCGCCGCTCTCTGCACAACAGCCGCCTCTCCCCGCACAACAGCCGCCTCTCCGGTACAAGACCCCAGTCGCCGCTCCGGGCACATCGCCGCCCCGGCACAAGGCCAGCCGCTCCCGCTCTCTGCACAAGCTGCACAAGAATCGCAGCACTTTGCCGGGGTCCCCGGGACTGCGATACTCCTGATGCCTGGCATCTGGGCCAAGCGCCACAGGCAAATCTCAACGATGCCCGGCTACAACCAATGCCACAGCCGCCCAAGGGGGAGCAGACCAACCTCGATGCCCATCCGGTGGGTGACGTCGCCGCGAGCGTGCTCATCGATGCCGGGGCGGTTCTGGCCAGCTCGCTCGACCCCAGTGTCACGATGGGTCAGGTCGCGAGTCTGACCCTGCCGCGACTTGCCGACCTGTGCGTGATGGACCTGCGCGACGATGACGGCTCGATCAGAGAGGTAGCGGTCGCGTGCGTGCAGCCGCAGCTCGCACGCGAACTGGAGGAGCTCCGCGTCGAGCATCCGCTCGACCCCAAGGGAGAACATCCCGTCGCCCAGGTTCTGCGCAGCGGGCAGCCAGTGTTGCTGCCAGAGATGACGAGCAGACTGCTGAGCTCCTTCGCACAGGGCTCGAAGCACGCCGAGTTCATGATCGAGCACGGTTACCGCTCGGCGGTTGTCGCGCCGCTGCTCGCCCGCCAGCGCACGCTCGGGGCTCTTTCGGTCTTGCGCCTTGGCGGCGGCACACCCTACGGTCAGGAGGATCTGCAACTCGTCTGCGAGCTCGCGCGCCGGGCCGCGCTTGCAATCGACAATGCTCGCCTGTATTCGGAGGTGCGCAGCGTCGAGCGCCGCCTGGAGGCGATTCTCGTGAACCTGGCCGAGGCGATCACCGTTGTCGATGAGCACGGACATACCGTGTTCGCCAACCAAGCCGCCGCCGATCTGTTGCAAGTCGCGAGCCCGGAGGAGCTGATGAGCGCCCAACCAGGGACGATCATGCCGCGCTTCCTGGTGCTCGACGAGCAGGGTCGTCGGCTCGACCTCGAGCATATGCCGGGCAGGTTGCTGTTCGAGGGCGAGTCACCCGAGCCGCTGTTGGTGCGCAACATCGTGCGCGCCACCGGGGAGGAGCGCTGGCTGATCGTCAGATCCTCGCCAATCGCCGATCCCGAGAACGGACATGTCCTCTACGCGGTGAACGTGTTCGAGAACATCACCGAGGTCAAGCGGGTGCAATTGGCCGAAAGCTTCATGTCTCAGGCAAGCAGAGTCTTGGCCTCCTCGCTTGACTACGCCGAGACCCTGCAGCGCATCGCGCGCCTTGCCGTACCTCAGATCGCCGACTGGTGCGCGGTCGAACTCGTCAACGAAAAAGATGAGATCGAACGCGTCGCGGTCCACCATCCCGATCCGGCAAAGCTCGAGCTTGCGGAGCGGCTCAACCGCGACTACCGCCCCTCGCTGGAGGAGCCGGCGGGCGTGCCGGAGGTGATCCGTACGGGCGAAGCGCGCATCTACACAGATATTCCGGCCGACGCGCTTGCGCAGTACGCTCGCGACAACCAGCATCTTGAACTGCTGAGCGCCATAGGCGCCACCTCGGTGATCATCGTGCCGATGATCGGCGCTACCGGCCCGCTCGGCGCGATCACCCTCGTCTCGGCCGAGTCGATGCGCCGCCTCTCCCCTGGTGATCTTGCGCTCGCCGAACGTCTCGGCCGCCGGGCCGGCACAGCCGTGGAAAACGCTCGTCTGTACACCGAGCGCTCACGCATCGCACGAACCCTCCAGCAGGCGCTGTTGCCGGAGTCGCTGCCGGAGATTCCCGGCCTCGAGGTCCGTGCACGCTACTGCGCTGCCGGCGAGCTCAACGAAGTCGGCGGCGACTTCTACGACGTCTTCGACTATGGCCCGGATCGCTGGATGCTCGTGATCGGCGACGTTTGCGGCAAGGGTCCGCGCGCCGCCGGCGTGACCGCGCTCGCCCGCCATACCTTGCGCGCGGCAGCGATGAGCGGCCAATCGTCCACCGAGATGCTCGAGACGCTTCATCGCGCGCTGCGCCGCCAGCCTCCCGGGGCCGACCTTTGCACTGTTTGCCTCGTCACCGCGGACCGCACAGACACCGTGACGCGTCTGGCGGTCGCGCTCGCAGGACATCCCCCACCCCTGCTGATCGATCGCAACGGCCAGGCGGAGCTGATCGGCCGCCCGGGAACACTGCTGGGGGTGCTCGACCCGATCGAGATCCTCGAGACCACCGTCGAGCTGCGCGACGGGGAGACGCTGCTGCTCTATACCGATGGCGTCACCGATGCGGGTCGCCCAAATGTCGAGCTGGGCGAAGCCGGCCTGATCGAGTTGTGTCGCCAAGCTCCGCGCCTGGATCTCGACAGCCTGCTCGAGTATGTCGAGGAGGTGGCCCTCGAGCACGCGAAACTCGGGCTGCGCGACGATCTTGCGCTGCTTGGCATGCGCGCATCGCAAGCAGCACCGTCGCAGCGCTAAAATTTTCGACGTGGCATCTCCAGGGGAGCATCTACGTATCGATGTCCGCAACGAGTCAGACCGGATCGTGCTCGGGCTTCACGGCGAACTGGATCTCCTCGGCGCGCCACTCCTACAGGAGGCGATCGACCGCGCCGGTGGCGAGGCAAGCGCGATCATGGTGCTCGACTTGCAAGACCTCCAGTTCGTGGACTCGGCCGGCCTGCGCGTGATTCTCGCCGCGCACGAGCGTTCACGTCAAAACGGCCAGGAGCTGGCCCTGACGCCCGGCACAGAGCAGGTTCAGCGCTTGTTCACGATCGCGGGCGTCAACGATCACCTGCGCATCATTGCCTCTCCAGACGAACTTTTCGTCTAACCGGCCAGATCGCTCGCCGCCACCTGGTTCGTGACCATGGGGTGCGGCTGCGCCGCAACGGCCGCCGCGGAACGCTCAGCCGCCTGCGCGGCGCCGCTTGACATCGCGCCTCCCGGCGTGCCGGCGATGGCGCCCGTTTGGCCTGGCGCCGGTCGTCAGCCCCGGCTCTTCGCCGAATGGCACTTCTTCTTCGGTTTCGCGTTCGCTGCGTTCACGGCGCTTTTCGGCCGCCCTTAGTGCCGCCTTGCCGGCCGTGTTGAAGTAGTCGAGCAGGCCGCGCTTGTGCGCGCTATAGAGGCGGGTCGGCAGCGGCTCGCGCAGCTCGTCGCGGATCGCGCGTTGCATTTGCGCGTTCAGCTTGGGCTCCAGAGCGCTGTTGCCGGCAACATTGTCAAGCTCCATTTGCCCTTCGATCGTGCTGTAGTCGTAAAGCTCGGTTTCGCGGCCGGCGTCCAGCAGTTTGATGCTGTCCGGGGCGAAGTTGGAGTAGGTCGCGTACTTGGCCTTGGGCGTACGCAGCGCCACGACATGCAGCGGCGCTTCGGCGGCGTACGGTTCTATCGCGAACTCGGTCACCGTCTCGTCGGTGGCGTGCAGCACGTAGTCACGTCCCGGGGCCAGGGGATCGCCGAGCATCGCGCCGACTTCGTGGCGGGAGGCGATTTGGGAGTAGTCGTTGCCCTTGCGCCAGCCCGAGAAACCAGTTGCGATGTCGAGCAACAACGGCGCGACATCCACGCTTGATGTAAGCCCTGTACGCGCTTGCGCTGGAGCCTTGGCGATCGATTTCTCACGCAGGTCCCTGACAACCAGCGGCACGCGGATCGCCTCCTCATATGCGCTTGCCCCCTTGCCGCGCATGCCGTGCGAAGCCCCGTACTCACCGTGGTCGGAGGTGAACAGGATGACCGTGTTGGCCGCCACCTCAGGGCGGCTCGCGAGCGTGTTGAGCACCGCGCCGATGTGCCCGTCCACCTCGGCCAGCAGGTGCAGGTAAAGGTCCAGAAACGGCAGCCAGGCCTGCTGCATTTCGCCACCGCTGTAGGGCACTTTTCCGAAGGAGAGCTGAGCGGTGTCTTGCAGCGAGCGTTGCAACATCGGCTTGCGTCTCGCGGCCATTTCTTCGGGCGTCTCGAAGTTCGGCGGCAATTCGCCCACAACGCTTGTCGGCTGGGCCTCAGAGGCGAAGCGCTGACTCCAGCGATACCACCACGCGATGTCGTGTGGGTTGACAAACGACACCGTCGTGCACCACGGCTCGTGCTTTGGCGCAACCGAGAACCATTTTTCAAACTGTGTGACGATGTGCGGGTCGACCCGCCATCCCTGCCCCGGCGCGCCGTCGGGCGACGGGTAGGTGCCGCCGGCGAAGCCGTAGGGCTCGAGCGCTCCGGCGTCTTCGGCGGAATCCCAGAAGTTATCGCCGTGCGTGAGGTGCCACTTGCCATACCAGTAGGTGCGGTAGCCCTGCTCGCGTAGCATCGTGCCCCACGTCGGAAAGCCCGGGTCCAGTGTGCTTCCTCCCGTGATCATGCAACCCGTCTGGTGGGTGTGGAGCCCCGTTATCAAGGCAGCGCGCGAGGGCGTGCAGTCGTTGGAGGCGGTGTAGTGATTGCTGAACGAGACGCCCCCGTGGCGCAACCGCGCGAGGTTGGGCATCAGTGCGACCGCGCTGTCGGCCGCACTGAACCATTGCGGGGTGCGTAGCTGGTCGACCATGACGACGAGGATGTTGGGCTGGCGAAAAGGCTCGCCCGAGCCCGGCTGCTGCTTTGCTCCGCCCGCCTGCCGGCCGTGAGCTTCCACGCCGCCATGACGTGCCTTCGCGGCATGTGCGCTTGCATCCGCCGGGGCCGAAGCGGCTTCTTGCTTGGCGATGAAATCGGCAAGCGCCACGCCGCCGCCGGCGAGCGCTCCGCCCGCGAGCAGGCCGCTCTTGAGGAGTGTGCGGCGGTCAAGGAGCCGCTTGGGGTCAAGCCTGTGGGGGCGCTCAGGGTCGGGCGTGCGCTCCGGCTCTTTTAGGTCTTGCTCTGACATCGGTGTCTGTGTAGCACTAGCACTAGTCGCCTTCGGGCGAGCATGCCTACAAATTACTCATCCGCATGTTGACCTGGGATGAGCGTTTGTTGGGGCGCATTTATAGAGGCGCCCGCCGGCAAAACACTCCAGGTCAGCTCTGACGCTCCTCGCTCAGCGGTGTGCCCTGCTCGTCGGCGGCCTGTGCCGGCGGCCATGGTCCGAGCCAGTCGTCGCGGGCGCCGTCCATCGTGATCACGGCGCCGGAGAAGAAATCGCCGGCGGGCGAGGCCAGATAGGCGACGAGCCAGGCGAACTCCCGCTCGCTGCCCATTCGCCCGAGCGGGATCGTGTGGGCGATGCGCTCCACGATCGCGGCCGGATACTTGGTCAGGAGCGTCTGTGTCTCGAACTGGCCCGCGGCCAGCGCGAGCAGGCGAATATCGAAGCGTGCCCACTCGACCGAGAGCGTGCGCATCAGGTTCTCGACCGCGGCCCGTGCGGCGCCCGAATGAGCCATGCCTGGCATGCCGTTGTGCGGTGAGAGCGTGACGCTGAAGACCTTGCCGCCCCTGCCCGAGGGGATCATCGCCTTGGTCGCAACCGCGTGGGTCATCAGCCATGTGCCCTCGACGTTGAGCCGGATGACCGTCCTGAAGCCCTTTGGCGTGATCGACTCCGCGGGCGCGAGGAACTGGCCGCCGGCGTTGTTGACGAGCAGGTCGATCTGGCCGTAGCGCTTCAGTACGTGCTCGACCAACTCGTCCACCTGCTGCTCCTCGCGAATATCGCATGGACGAGCCTCGATCAGTCCGCGCTGACAAAGCGCCACGGTTTCGAGCAATGGCTGCTCACGACGGCCGCAGACGAGCACCCGCGCGCCACAGCGAGCCAACTCCAGCGCAATCTCGCGGCCGAGGCCGCTGCCACCGCCGCTCACGATCGCTGTCTGCCCCTCCAGCAGCGAGGGCGAGAACAGACGCGAGCGCTCGCCCGCCGGGTCCTCCGGCTGAGGGGACCGATGGCTCGCGATCGCCTCTATGGCACTCGTATCCTCTCGTTGATCGTCGCTCACGGCGAAGCAGCTTACGACCGGATGCCCCAGAAAGAGCGGTCAGCGTCCAGGCACGCCCTGCAAATCCTCAACCAAAGCCGGCAAATCGTCCGATGCTTGATATGCGACGGCTGCAAGCGGGTAGAGCCTTTGAGGCGGTTCTTTCGTGCCAACGCCCAAATTGCGGAGCTTTTGCCGGTTTCGCGGGTTATGTCCTGTGTGGGAAGGTTGCGAGGCCTCATGCGTCGAACCAGATCGAGATCTGATCCAAGGAATAATGGTTGACAACGCAACTATCGCGTCGTATAATTCCGACTCCAAGCATCGGATTACGAGGGTGGCCCGACCGGCCGAAGGCCGGCGAACGAAGCCCCTCACCACATAATTGTTAGAGAGACGCTTATGCCAGACCCCACCACAAAGCCCACACCCACCATCGACATGACCCCCGAGGTGTTCATCCCGGAGTCGGTCGACCAGTTGCTCGCGCACTCGCGTCGCTATCCCCTGCTCACGCCAGAACAGGAGATCGAGCTCGCCCAGAAGATTGAGCGTGGCGATTTGCGCGCCAAGGAAACGATGATCAACTCGAACCTGAGGCTGGTCGCCTCAAACGCACGGCGCTACCAGAACCAGGGCCTGCCCCTTGCCGACCTGGTCCAGGAGGGCATGCTCGGCCTGATCAGGGCCTCGGAGAAGTTCGACTGGCGCAAGGGCTTTCGCTTCTCGACCTACGCCACCCTGTGGATCAGGCAAGCGATTCAGCGCGGCCTCGAGAACTCTGGGCGCACCATCCGCCTGCCCGTGCATGTAGCCCAGCGCTCGCGCAAGGTCGGGCGCGTCGAGCGCGAGCTGTCGGTCAGGCTCGGCCGCGAGCCGACGCTCGAGGAGCTTGCCGAGGAGACCGGACTGCCAATCGAGCAGGTCGAGGAGGTGCGCCACCAGCGTGCCGCGCTCGTCAGCCTCGACCAGCAGGTCGGCGACGACGGCGATACCGCCCTGGGCGATCTGCTGCCTTCCGACGCCGAGGCGCCGGAGGACAGCGCCTGGGACAACGAGCGCGAGCGGATCGTGCACAACGCGATCGCCAAGCTGCCCGACACCGAGCGGACCGTGCTCACGCTTCGCTTCGGGACGGGCCGCGAGGAGCCACAGACGCTGACCGCGATCGGCAAGCGCCTCGGCTTCTCCGCTGAGCGGGCCTCCCAGCTCGAGCAGCGGGCTCTGAAGAAGCTGGCCGAGTCGCCTGAGCTCGCGGCGCTGCGCGAGGCGGCGTAAAGCAAATTCGAGGCATGCCCCCCGCGCGCGCGGGGGGCATCGCTTCATTTGGGGAATAGGGACCCACCCACCCCCGCCAACCGGACCAGCGCAATCGGAGCACTGGGCCGGACCTTCTCTCGACACGAGACGCGCACGGCGCTCCCGCTTTCGATCACTTCACGACCAGCGTGCCTTCCATGCCGGCCATGCGGTGACCTGGAACCGAGCAGTAGAACTTGTAGGTGCCTGGTTTCAGAGTCACGCTGAGCGTTTTGCTTTCGCCCTTGAACGTCGACGTGGCGCCGACCACGGCGTGCGAGGAGGATTCGAGAGTGACGTTGTGTTCCAGCGGCGACATGTTCGTGAAGGCGATCGAGACCTTGCCGGCGCTGGCCGTCAGCGTGCTGGTGTTGTATTTCAACTGACCTTCGGGGTTGGCGGCAAGGCTGAGTGAGCCCGAGGCGGGCGTGCTCGTCGCGGCCGTCGTCGAGCTTGTCGGGGTGCTCGCACTCGTCGTCGCCGGCGTGGACGCGGCAGGGGTGGACGCGGAGGAGCTGGTTTCTTTCGAGCTGCCGCATCCCGCCAACGCCACTATCACGGCCGCGAGCGCAAGCAACGAGAACATCGGGAAGCGCCGGACCGGCGCTTGTCTTGCTGTGGGGAGTCTCACGGCCTGTTCCTCCGTCTGGTTTGGGGTCGTCTCACCCTATGACACTCCCCGGTCCGAATCCTTCCCAAGCGTGTGCCAACATTCTCGGGCAAGAGGCCGAAGCGAGGAGGCACAGATGTGGCAGTCGTCGATATGGGAGCGGACCGTCGAGCTCACGATCGCCGTTGGCGAAAGGATATTGGCCCCGCTCGAGCGTTTCATCGCCAAGCGCTCGCTCGTAGGCGATGAGAGCTTCTTCGCCCAGGAGCGCTTTCCTTGGATCGCTCATGTCGAGGCGAGCTGGGAGACGATTCGCGAGGAGCTCGAGGGGGTGCTGGCCGACCGCGAGGCGCTGCCCAACTTTCAGGACATCTCAAAGGATCAGATCGAGATAACCGACGATGACGATTGGAAGACCTACTTCCTCTACGGCTATGGCTTCGAGGCGGAGCTGGGTGTGCGCACCTGCCCTGAGACGGCTGCGCTGATGCGCGAGATTCCCGGGATGACGACGGCCATGTTCTCGATCCTCTCGCCGCACAAGCACATCCTCGACCACCGCGGCCCCTACAAGGGCGTGCTGCGCTACCACCTCGGACTGATCGTGCCGCGCGAGGCCGAGCAGTGCAGGATCAGGGTGGGCGATGACATCCGCCACTGGGAGGCCGGCAAGAGCCTGATCTTCGACGACACTTTCAACCACGAGGTCTGGAACGACACCGAGGAGACCCGCGTGGTGCTGTTCGTGGACGTCTTGCGCCCCCTCCCCCCTCCCTGGGATCAGATCAACCGCTTGATCGTCAAGGCGATCGGCTATTCGCCGTTCGTGCTCGACGCCAAGCGCAACCAGCAGGCCTGGGAAAAGCGTTTTCTGGAGAGGAGGGGGGCGAGCCCGCAGCCTTTCGATGCCATCTCGGCTGAGAGGCCGCTCCCAGCCGGGCACTGAGCGGGAGCGACTCTGCTCTTGCGCGGGGTACGTCTCGAAGCTCGGCTGGTCAGACTCGCTCGCCCGGCGGCGATCAACTGACGCGCGAACTTTCGCCGCTCGCGTCCCTCGGTGTGCGAATCGCGACGTCGAGCACCTCGGGATGCTCTGCGCGCAGGTGGCTCGCCAAGGCTTCGGCGTCTGCCTGTGTGGCGCCTGGGCCGAGACGGACCAGCAGTTGTGCGCTCCTCTGGCGCGAGGACTGTGCTGAGGGCGCAAGGCCTGCCCCGTCGGGCTCGATGTGCACGACCACGTCGCTGCCCGGCAGCTCCCGCTCGATCGCGATCTCCACGGCGCTGGCAACAGCATGGCCGTAGCTGAGGTCGGCGTCGCTCGGCACGCCGACGACGATGTCGGCGAAGTGCCGGCCGGCGACCTCGCGCATGCGCAGCCGCCGCAGGCTGAGGATGTCGGGTATCGCTTCGATCGCGTCGCGGGCCTTACGCTCGGCCACGTCGTCAGAGGCGGTGTCCATCAGCACATAGACGCTGCGGCGCATGAGCCGGACTGCTGAGAACAGGGCCAGACCCGCAACGAACAGGGCCGCGATCGAGTCCGCGTTCGGGTATCCGGCTCGGACGAGCAACAGGCCGACCACCACGGCCACCGAGCCGACCAGGTCGAGCGTGAAGTGCAGCGCGTTTGCGCTCAGGGCGGCGCTTGCGTGACGGTGGGCGCCCTGGTGGGAGGCGTATGAGCGCATTGCGTCGATTGCGATCACGACCGCGAGGACCGCAAAGGTGTACCACTGCGTTTCCACCTGCGGGCCGTGGCCTGTGAGCCGATAGACCGACTCGATCGCGATCGCGATCGACGCGCCGATCAAGATCGCGCCCTCGCCGAGCGCAGAGAGGTGTTCGGCCTTGCCGTGACCGTAGGGGTGCTCGCGGTCCGCGGGACGCATGGCGACCCTGACGGCAAACAGCGTGAGCACTGCCGCGGCCAGGTCGGTGGCGGAGTGGATCGCCTCGGCGAGCACGCCGAGGCTGTGTGAGAGCAGCCCGACGACGAGCTTGATCAGGACCAGCGTGGCGGCCGCGACGACCGAGACCAGCGCTGTGCGCTGGGGAGATGGCGTATGGGCTTTGGTCATCGTCAACAGGCGAGGGTAGTCGCCGGCGCGCAGGCGGCGGACGCTCAGACGTTCGAGACGTTGAGCCCGGTGTCGTGCAGCCAGCTGTTCGCCTGGGAGTTGAGAACCGTGAACTCTCCCGTGACGATCAACAGTCCCAGCACGATCATGACCGCCCCGCCGATACCGACGATCACGGGAAAGTGGCGTTTGACTATCTCGAGCGCGCCGCTCATACGCTCGAACGCAAGTGCGATCAAGAGAAACGGGATTGCAAGCCCCACGGAGTAGAAGGCGAGCAGCAGCGCCCCGTGCGCGGCCGATTCGGACACCGCGGCCTGCGTGAGGATCGCCGCGAGCGTGATGCTCGTGCACGGCGTCCAGGCGATCGCGAACGCCGCACCGGCGATCAGCGGGCCGCCGCGGCCGGCGAGGCGTGTCAGCGACTCTGAATGCCATTGGAAGTTGAGCGCGTCCACGAACGGCGTCGCCAGGAAGGCGATGCCCATAAGGATGATCAGGACCCCGCCGGCAGTACGCAGCGTTTCGATGTGGGTGCTGAGCAGCGATCCCACCTGCGTGGCTGTGAGCCCGAGCAGGATGAAGATCAACGAGAAGCTCGAGATGAACAGCAGGCTCGGGACCAACACGCGTCTGGTCCCGGCATGTTGGATGTCGGCCGGCGCGACGCCGATCACCGTCGAGAGGTACCCCGGCACCAGCGGCAGCACGCACGGCGAGAGGAATGACACGAGCCCGGCGGCGATCGCCACGGGGATGCCAACGCCGCTGGCAGTATCCGAGGCCGAGGAGGCGAGGATCAGATGTGCGGCCGTCATGCCGGTGGAGCGGTCTCGCGCCAGCCCGGCTGCTCGACGCTGTGACGGTCATCCGGCGCGGACACCTCGGGAGGCGCAACGGCCGTGGCAGAGCCGGCGTCGTTGTAATCAACCGCCGCGGCAGAGCGTGCGTCGTTGTGCTCAACGGCGGCGGCAGAGCTTGCGTCGTGGTGCTCAACGGCCGTGGCAGAGCTTGCGTCGTGGTGCTCAACGGCCGTGGAGCCTGCGTCATCGCGCTCGGCGAGTGCCGTGCGCAGCTCGGCAACTTCGCGCTCCAGGCGCGCCACTCGGTCGTGCAGATCGTCGTGGGACCGGCGCGGCGGAACTGGCGAGGCCGTCTGTACTGCCGATCCTTCGATCGCCCCATTCCCGTTGGCGCTCTCGCTCTCGCCCAACAATTGTGTGTAGCGATCCTCCTTCTGGCCTGGACGACGCCCAAGCTGCGCGACGAGATCACGCTCGATCAGCGCAGCCAGCGTCTCGTGCACCTCATCCAGCCCTGCAAAGGCATGAATGCGCTCGCCCCGCTGCTTGAGCTCGCCAGGGGTTTGCGGGCCTCGCAGCATCAGCACGCACATCACCGCCTGCTCAGCACTCGACATTGGCAGTGCTTCAGAGAGCAGGTGACGGTACTTGGCCGCCCTGCTCGCTCCAGCCAGGCGTGTGTAGCCGCGACGCTCCAGGCGATGCAGCGCGTCACGCACTATGGCGTCGTCGTAATCGACCACCGGCTCTCGGTTGGTCGCCTGATTGCATGCCAGCCGCAGCGAGTTCAGCGAAAGGGGGTAATGATCGGGCGTGGTGCGCTGCTTCTCGAGCAGGCAACCGAGCACGCGGATCTCAGCGGCGGACAGGTCCATCGCCTCTCATCCTACGAGCCACGGAGCTCGCACGCCACCGAATACGACGCTGCCCGCCCGCCACGCGCGCGCCGGATCCCCATGTCGAGGGCCTGTTGGCGCTTTCGAAGCACGAGGCTCTCGCCCAACGCTCGCCTGAGGGCGGCGGGCGCTCACGGTCAGGCCGGATTGGCCCTGAAGCCGGGAGTCTCGACACTAGAATCTGGATCTTGAGCTTTCAAGCGGCCGATTTGCAATGAGCCATCAACCGTTCGCGTCCGGGCACGCGGGCGACGGGCGACGCGGCTCGGCCTCCAAGCCGCGCCCTGAGGACGTTCCCGACCGGCCGGTTTCGCTCAAGCGAATCGGACGCCTGTTCGTCCCCTACCGCCTACGCCTGAGCATGCTGTTGAGCCTGATCGTGGTCGGCTCGATCCTGAGCGTCGCCTCGCCGTTTCTGCTGCGCGAAGCGGTCGACAAGGGCATCATCGGACACGATCTCGAACTGCTGAGCTGGATGGTCGCCGGCATGATCGCGCTGGCAGTGATCAACGGCGTGATCAGCGTCGCGCAAACCTGGATCTCCAATCAGGTCGGCCAGCACGTGATGCACGATCTGCGCGCCGCCGTCTACGCGCATCTGCAGCGCATGTCGCTTGCTTTCTTCACGCGCACGCGCTCAGGCGAGGTGCAGGCGCGCATCGCCTATGACATCGGCGGGATCGACGACGTGGTCACAAGCACCGCCACCTCGACCGTCTCGACCGTTGCCACCGTCACCGCGACGGTCACGGCGATGTTCGCGCTCAGCTGGCAGCTGACGTTGTTCTCGCTGGTCCTGTTGCCGTTCTTCGTGTGGCTGACTCGCCGCGTCGGCAATGAGCGCAGGCGCATCCAGTCGGTGCGCCAGGGCCGTCTGGCCGATATGTCGACGCTCGTCGAGGAGTCGCTTTCGGTGTCGGGCATCCTGCTCGGCAAGACGATGGGCCGCTCGGGCGAGCTCACCAGCCGCTTCACGAGCGAGTCGAGCGAACTGGCCGATCTGGAGGTGCGTGCGCGCATGGCTGGGCGCTGGCGTATGGCGTCGGTCCAGATGAGCTTTGCGATCATGCCCGCCGCGGTCTACTGGTTTGCCGGCTACAGCAGCGTGCACGGCAGCGCCGTGATCTCGGTGGGGACGGTGGTCGCGTTCACCACGCTGCAGACGCGCCTGCTGTTCCCGATGCAGCAGCTTTTGTCGGTAGGCCTTGAAGTGCAGACCTCGCTTGCACTGTTCGGGCGCATCTTCGAGTACCTGGATCTGCCTGTGGACATCGAGGAGCGCGCGAGCGCGCAGGCACTGGAGAGCGTGCGCGGGGATGTGACCCTCGAGAAAGTGTGCTTCCGCTATGCGCCTGAGGCTCCCTGGACTTTGCAGGACATCTCGGCGGAGATTCCCGCGGGCACGCGCACGGCGCTCGTCGGCGAGACCGGCTCGGGCAAGACGACGCTTGCCTATCTTGTTGCGCGGCTGTACGAGCCCCAGCAGGGCGAGGTGTGTATCGACGGGCACAACATCCGCGAGGTCACGCTGCAGTCGCTTGCCGCGACGGTCGGGCTCGTCTCCCAGGAGACCTACCTGTTTCACTCCTCGATCCGCGAGAACCTGCGCTTCGCCTGTCCCGAGGCGAGCGACGAGCAGATCGAAGACGCCGCCAAGGCCGCGCAGATCCACGAGCTGATCTCCTCGCTGCCCGAGGGCTACGACACACCTGTCGGCGAGCGTGGCTACCGCTTCTCGGGCGGTGAGAAGCAGCGCATCGCGATCGCGCGCACGGTCCTTCGCAACCCGCCGGTGCTGATCCTCGACGAGGCGACCTCGGCGCTCGACACCGAGACCGAGCGGGCCGTGCAGATAGCGCTCGACGACCTCTCGCGCGGGCGCACCACGATCGCGATTGCCCACCGCCTCTCGACGATCCGCGACGCCGACCAAATCCTCGTGCTCGACAACGGCAAGATCGTAGAGCGCGGCGCCCACGAGGAGCTGTTGGAGCTGAACGGCCGCTACGCCGCGCTGCTGCGGGGCGCCATCGTGGAGGAGCCAGGCCAGGATCCCTCTGCGGCGCTGGCCTGAGGCCGCTATCCAACGGTTGGCCAAAGGAGGCTCGCTCAGACGGACGACGCCAACTCGACGAGCGCCTTTGAGAGCTGCCCGCCTTGCCAGGCGATCGGTGAGCTGCCCGGCTGCTCGACCAGAAGCCCGGCGCGCGGGATCTCCGCGGCGTAGCGTTCGCCGACAGCCAACGGATGGCTCGGGTCGGCCTCGTCGCGACTTGCGATCACAATCGTGGGAAGCTCCACGGCGCGCAGCTCGAGCCAACTCTCGAACGGTCGCGAGCGCGGGAGCGCCTGCAGCGCATCGGCCACTGCAAGCGGATGGTCGTGGGCGGAGAGGCGTTGGCGGAGCACCTTCGCGACGGTCTCCCTGAAGCGCTCGGGGACCTGATCGAGGTCGTAGGCGTCGACGAAGCCCTCGACTCCCCCAGCCCTGAGCCCTTGCGCGAGCCTGTCCCATGACGCAAAGGAGTCCTCCCCGTGCGTGTCCGGGTCGAACGCCGGTGTTATCAGCCCGAGCGCGAGCACTCGCTCGGGTCGCTCGAGCGCGAAGCGAAGCGCCGTGTGGGCGCCCATCGAGGCGCCGGCAAGCACCGCTCGCTCGATCTCCAGCCGGTCGAGCACGGCCTTCAGATCTTCGGCGAGCAGCTCGTATGTGTAGGCATCGGGGCTGGGCGCCGGGGAGGAATGGCCGTGGCCTCGGGCGTCATAGGCGACAACACGATGACCGGAGCGCTCGAGCGCCCGGGAGCCCATCAGGAGGTAGCGGCGAGTCGCCGTGAGGCCGTGCAGCAACACGACCGGCAGCCCGCTCCCCGCCTGTTCCACCGAAAGTTGCACGTGCCCGGCGCCGGCGACGCTCAGCTGCTCTGGGTCCGCCACCGAGTGGTTTACCCGGATGGATGATCGTGATCTGAGGTTCGACGATACCGCTCTGCGTGCCGGTAGCACGTGAGCCGATAGCGGCTGGCCTCAGGCGCGATCAGGGGCCGGGGGACGCGAGCGAATTCATGCTTTGGGACACTAGACATGCAGCGCCGCGTGCTCACACAAGAGTTGTGCCGTGCGCTCTGGCTGCTCCAAGAAGAACATGTGCCCGACGTCCTCGTAGATCTCCAGGCGCGAACCGGGGATGAGCTCGGCGATCATGTGACCGTTGTGGACCGGGAGCAACTGGTCGAGCGTTCCATGCACCACCTGTGTTGGGACTTCCACGCATGGGAGCCGCGCGCTCGTGTCGTGCCCGGCGATCGCTTGCATCTGGCGCATGATCACCTCCACCGGCAACCCGTAGCTCATGCCTGTGGCCAGGAACCTGGCCCACGCGGCCTCATTGGCAGCAAACGCCGGCGAGACGTTCACCTCCCAGGAGGCACGGATAGCGACTTTGCGCTCGCCCGAGCTCATCCCTTCAGCAAGCTTGCGCATGACCCCTTCGCTTGCGAGCATGCTGCCCTCGCCGCCGCAATAGGTGCAGCCGAGTGTCAGCGAGCGCACGCGGTCGGGGTCGGCGAGCACCAGCTCCTGGGCGATCATGCCGCCCATCGAGATGCCCATCACATGCGCGGAGTCGATGTTGAGCGCCGCGAGCAGCCCTGCCGCATCACCAGCGAGATCGACGATCGTGAACCCCCGGCCCGTGCGTGTGGAGTCACCGGCATCGCGGTGGTCATAGACGATCGTGTCGAAGTCACGGCGCAGCAACTCGAGCAGCGACTCGCCCCAGTGGTGCTTGGTGCCGCTCATCCCCATGATCAAGAGCAGCGGCGGACCATCGCCGGCGCGGTCGTAGCTGAGCTCGATCTCCCCTGCCTTGGCGAATGCCATCGTGCGATGAAGCCTACACCGGCAGCTCGAGCTGCCCGGCGGCGGTGGCCGGCGCCTGTGCGGGCGCCGATGCTCCCTGTTGCACAAGGCCGGCTACGCGCACCCCCAGCAGGCGTACTGGCCGTGACGGCGCATACTCCTCCAGCAGAGCGAGCGCCACGCGCGTGACCTGCTCGGCGTCGCAAGTCGGCGCAGGCAGCGTGCGGGCACGCGTGACCGTGGAGAAGTCGTCGAGGCGCACCTTGATGCCGATCGTGCGTCCACGGTTTTCGTGGGCCGAGAGGCTCCCGCAGAGTTCGCCGGCCATGCGCGCGAGCGCTTCGCGCAGCAGTTCGGGATCGCGGATGTCGCTGTCGAATGTGCGCTCGCGCGACTCCGAGACGACCTTGCGCTCCCCGCTCACCTGTCCGTCGTGTTCGAAGTGGGCGCGCCTGAGCAGCTCACGCCCATGATTGGGTCCGAAGCGCTCGACCAGCATCTGCTCGGGTGCTCGAGCGAGCTCGCCAAGCGTGCGCAGGCCCATGGCCTCGAGCCTCCCGGCCGTCTTCGGCCCGATCCCCGGGATCAGCCCCGGCGGCGCTCCGGCGAAGCGCTCACAGGCCTGCTCGCGCGTCATCACGACGAACCCGGCCGGCTTCTCGGCGTCGGAGGCGACCTTTGCGATCAGCTTGTTCGGGCCGATCCCCACCGAGCAGACGAGCTGCGTGGCGGCCTTGATGTCGGCCAGCACGCGGCGCATCGCCGCACGCGGCGAATACAGGCCGCTCAGGTCGAGGTAGGCCTCGTCGAGCCCCACCACCTCGACGCGCTCCACGTGCGAGCGCACGATGCCCATCATGCGTTTGGAGACCTCGCGGTAGTGCGCCCCGTCGGGCGGTATGAACACCGCTTGCGGGCAGAGCCGGCGAGCACGAGCGGCGGGCATCGCCGAGCCTACGCCGAAGCGGCGAGCCTCATAGCTCGCGGTGGTCACAACCGCGCGCGGCCCACTACCAGCCACGACAACCGGTAGCCCGTGCAGCTCTGGACGACGGTTCAGCTCGATCGAGACATAGAACGCGTCGGCATCCAGGTGGGCTACGCAAGTACCAAGCTTTGCCTGCTCCCCATTTGTCGTATGTGTCTCCTGGGAGGCTGTTGCGGTTCGCGGAGCCGCGCTCCCATCGGGTGCTGGCTCGTTGGATGCCGCCTTATCGGCTGCTGCTCGGTAGGGGACTTCGCTTGCGATCGACACCGTCGCTCGAATCTAGCGCGGCCTACGGCGAACTCAGATCGATATGACCTACGCCAATGCGTCGATGTTCAGACGCACGTAGTCGACGACGACCGGCTCCCCTATGGCCGCCATCGCATCGTCCATGAACCGCTCGCGCAGCTCGCCTGGGAGGCGCTGCACGTGCGGGCCGAGCACGATCGTGGAGAGGAATTCGCGCGGATGATCTGGTTCGCGCGGCGCCGGCTGAAGCCAACACTCGGCCGAAGCGAAGCCGGCGGACAGCAGTCGCTCATGAGTCTGCTCGGCTCCCGCGTAGTTCCACGGCGGTTGCCATCCACGGAAATGCTCGGCGTAGGGCTCTTGGCCGATTAGAGGAGCTACCTTGCCGCGCAGAGTCGTGATGTTGCCCTCTCCCCCGCACTGAGCCACGAGCCGACCACCGGGGCGCAGCGCGGCGTGCAGGCGATCGAAGAGAAGATCATGGTCGGCGATCCAGTGGAAGGTGGCGGTGGAGATGATCGCATCGACCGGCTGCTCCAGTTCGAGCTCGAGCAGATCGACGACGCGAACGTCCGCAGACTCGCCGAGTCGCTGTCTTGCGGCCTCCACCATCGAGGCCGACTGGTCGGCAGCGATCGCTCGACCTCGCGGCAGTCGCTCGATCAGCGCCTGAGTGATACGGCCCGAGCCACAGCCGGCGTCGAGCACCAGCTCATCCCCCTGCAGCTCCAGGCGGGCGAGCACCTCGAGCCCGAGCGCCTCCATCGTCCCGGAGATGCGGTCGTAGCTGGCACCATCCCAATCGCGTACGGCTGGCATACGATTGTATGTTATCACGTATGCATGGGCATCCTGTTGGCGGGGCTCGATG
>DATCEK010000154.1:0-26979 GCA_036510155.1 Solirubrobacteraceae bacterium
GTCGATCTCGTACTCCTCGATGTGGATCGAGGTGAGCTCGTCGTCCTGCACGAGGCGCTTGGAGAGGATGATCGCGTCCTCGAAGTTGTAGCCCTCCCAGGACATGAACGCCACCATCAGGTTCTTGCCGAGCGCCATTTCGCCCTTGTCGGTGGAGGAGCCGTCGGCCAGGACGTCGCCGGCCTTGACCTTCTGGCCGGAGCTGACGCGCGGCTTGTGGTGGATCAGGGTGCCCTGGTTGGAGCGCATGAACTTCTGTAGCTCGTACTCGTCCTTGCCGTCGGGAGTCTCGATCACGATCTGGTTGGCGTCGACGAAGTCGATCGTGCCGCTCTCGCGGGCCAGCAGCACGTCGCCGGTGTCGAGTGCTGCGCGGCGCTCCATGCCTGTGCCCACCAGCGGGGCGTCGGTCTTCAAGAGCGGCACGGCCTGGCGCTGCATGTTGGAGCCCATCAGCGCGCGGTTGGCGTCGTCGTGCTCGAGGAACGGGATCATCGCGGTGGCGACTGACCAGATCTGTTCAGGCGAGACGTCGACGAGATCGACATCCTTTGGCCCGACGGTCACGTACTGGCCGGCCTGGGTGCGGCAGAGGATCTCTTTGTCGAGCAGCTTGCCGGTCTTCTCGTCGATCGGCGTGTTCGCCTGAGCGATCAGCTGCTCCTCCTCCTGGGTGGCGTCCAGACGGACGACTTCCTCGGTGGCGATGCCGTCCTTGACCACCCGGTACGGGGTAGTCACAAACCCGTACTCGGACACCTCGGCGAACGAGGAGAGCGAGCCGATCAGGCCGATGTTCGGACCCTCGGGCGTCTCGATCGGGCACATGCGACCGTAGTGGGTGGGGTGCACGTCGCGCACCTCGATCGGCGCGCGCTCGCGGGTCAGACCACCGGCGCCAAGCGCGGACAGGCGCCGACGGTGCGTGAGCCCCGAGAGCGAGTTCGTCTGGTCCATGAACTGCGAGAGCTGCGAGGAGCCGAAGAACTCCTTCAGCGCCGCGACAACTGGCCGGATGTTGATGATCGTCTGCGGAGTGATCGTGTCGGCGTCCTCGGTCGTCAGGCGCTCGCGTACGACGCGCTCCATCCGGTAGAGGCCGATGCGGAAGGCCTCTTGGATCAGCTCGCCGACGGTGCGCAGACGGCGGTTGCCGAAGTGCTCGTACTCGTCGAGGTGCTCCTCGACGGGCTCGCGCGGCATGGATGTCGCCTCGGCGGCGTAGTCCTTGATCTCGATCTCGGGCTCCTCGGGCATGCCGAGTCGCTTGGGCAGCGAGACGAGCTCCTTGACGAGCGCGAGGATGTCGTCGTGGGTGAGAGTACGCGTGTCGATGTCGATGTCGAGGCCGAGACGCGAGTTGAGCTTGTAGCGCCCCACGCGCGTGAGGTCGTAGCGCTTGGGATCGAAGAACAGCTGATTGAGCAGCGCCTTGGCGTTCTCGACGCTCGGCGGCTCGCCGGGGCGCTGCTTCTTGAACAGCTCGATCAGGGCGCCCTCTTCGGTGCGCGTCTGCTCGGTGTCGGCTTCGATCGTGTTGCGGATGTAGTGCGAGTTCTCGAACAGCCGCAGAATCTCCTCATCGGTCGCGTAGCCCATCGCGCGCAAGAGCACGGTCACGGGCAGCTTGCGCTTGCGATCTATGCGGACGAAGACCTTGCCCTTCTTGTCGATCTCGAGCTCGAGCCATGAGCCGCGAGCCGGCATCAGGTTGGCGATGAAGACCTGCTTCTCGCGGTCCTTGGGCTCCATCAGATAAGCGCCGGGGGAGCGCACGAGCTGTGTGACGACGACGCGCTCGGTGCCGTTGATGACGAACGTCCCACGCTCGGTCATCCAGGGGAAATCCCCCATGAAGACCGACTGCTCGCGGATCTCTCCGGTCTCGCGGTTGATGAACGCGACCGTGACCGTCAGCGGACGGGCATAGGTCAGGTCCTTCTCGCGGCACTGCTCGAGCGAGGCGACGGGCTCGTCGAAGACGAATTCGCCGAACTGCACGGCGAGGTTGCCTGTGTAGTCCTCGATTGGAGAGATGTCGTCGATCGTCTCGCGCAGACCGCCCTTTTGGGGATCGGTCAGCCACAGAAACGAGCGGCGCTGGATATCGATGAGGTTCGGTACGTCGACAGACTTGGACAGACGCGCGAAGGAACGGCGCGTCCGGAGAGCATCAACAGCAGCCAAGAAGTGACTCCTTCGGAGGGCGAGAGACGGGCAAAGGCGGGCGCAAACGCGCGACCAGCAAAGATAGCACAGACTATCGGCACCCTCAAGTGGGGCAGCCGGCGCTCACGGACCCCACCCCTGATCACCGCGTATGTGGCGCGGTGTCTGTCGCTTCGGGTGGCTGCGACTATCGGCCAGCGCGCCCGATTCTACCGGAGATTCGCCGATTTTGGGAAAACCGGGGATCGTGGCGTCGAAGACTCCAAAAAGGCCGATGCCCCCCGCGCGCGCGGGGGGCATCGCATTTCAAACCACAACACCCGACAGGAGCAGGGCTCCAAGCTACTTCAACTCGACGCTGCCTCCGGCCTCCTCGAGTTCGGCCTTCAGCTTGTCGGCCTCCTCGCGCTCGATGCCCTCCTTGACCGGCTTGGGGGCCTCGTCGACGAGCGCCTTGGCCTCCTTCAGGCCAAGGCCGGTGGCGGCACGCACCACCTTGATCACCTGGATCTTCTTGTCGCCGGCCGCCGTGAGGATCACGTCGACTGTCGTCGGACCCTCGTCCTCGCCGCCGGCGTCGCCGCCACCGCCACCTGCTGCTGCGGCCGGTGCGGCCACTGCCGCCGCCGAGACGCCGAACTCCTCCTCCAGCGCCTTGATGCGCTCGGCGAGCTCGAGCACCGAGATGCCCTTGAGCTCCTCGATCCAATCTTGTGTGCTTGTTGCCATCGGTCAGTCCTCCTTGGTCGCTTCGGCGCTCTCGGCTTTTTGCTCCGAAGCGTCCGTCTGGTTGTCGTCTTGTGTCGGCTCAATCGCCGACTCAGCTTGGTCTGCCGTCTGGGCCTCCTCAGCCGGGGTGGCCTCAGCCGGGGCCTCCTCAGCAGCCGGGGCCTCCTCAGCCGGGGCAGCCTCTGCCTCGGACTGCTCCTCAACTGCGGTGCTCTCCTCGGCAGGGGCGTGGGTAGTGCCCTTCTCTGCGGGCGCAGTCTCAGCAGCGGAGGTCTCCTCGGCGACAGGTGCCTCATCGGTGGGAGCATCGTCTGCGCCCTCGCCGGGAGTCGGAGTCCCAGCAGCCGGAGCCTCCTCCACAGGAGCAGCCTCGGCCACACGGGCCTCGCCGGCGGGTATCTCTCCGGACTCCTTCTTCTCGCGCACCTGGCCGAGCGCGACCGCAAGGCCGCCGACGAGGCCTCCGAGTGTGCGCACCAGGCCCGAGATGGGCGATGCCACGATCCCGACGAGCTGGCCGTAGAGCGCTTCGCGCGAAGGCAGGCGCGAGATGGCGCGGATCTGATCGGCATCGACCACCTCGCCGTCCATCAAGCCGCCCTTGAACGGCAACAACTGTGTGGCGCGAGCCTGGTCGGCGACGGCCTTGGCGGCCAACGCGGCATCGCCGCGTACGAACGTGAGCGCGGTTGGGCCTGAGAGCAGAGACTTGAGCGACTCGGCGCCCACCTGATCGGCCGCGCGTTCGGTCAGCGAGTTCTTGACGACCGTGAAGGTCGCGTCGGCCTCACGCAGCTTTGAGCGCAGCTCGGCCGCTTGGGCCACGGAGATGCCGCGGTAGTCCACGGCGAAGACGGCCTGTGACTCGTCTATCTCCGTTGCGAGCGCCTCTATCGTCGCTGCCTTCTGCTCTCGGTTCATCTCATCCCTTGCTCTCTTTGAAGAACTCAGACGCCCAAGCACAGCGGGGCGTCGAGAGCGGGGGTGAACCGCCTTCGCTCGCTCCACCTGCCCCGGTCTTCTCTGCCGATGCCGATCTTCGATCGGCCGGCGATGCCGGGGGTCTCGGGCGGTGAGCCGTTGATTGAATCAGGCTGCGGCTGCCTCTTCGACGATGTCGCGGGTGCGAGCCGGGTCCACCTTGACGCCGGGGCCCATGGTGGAGGTCATCGTGATCGTGCGCAGGTAGCGACCCTTCGCCGAGGACGGCTTGGCGCGGACCAGCTCTTCGACGACCGCAGCATAGTTCTCGAGCAGCTGACGCTCGTCGAAGGATGCCTTGCCGATCACCATGTGCACGATCGCGGTGCGGTCGGTTCGGTACTCGACCTTGCCTGACTTGGAGTCCTCCACCGCTTTGGCGACGTCCATCGTGACAGTGCCGACCTTTGGGTTTGGCATCTTGCCGGACGGGCCGAGGATGCGCCCGAGCTGCCCGACCACCGACATCAGGTCAGGTGTGGCGATCGCGACGTCGAAGTCGTCGAAGCCCTCCTGGATACGCTCGGCCAGGTCCTGCGCGCCGACGACATCTGCGCCGGCAGCCTCGGCTTCGCGGGCCTTCTCGCCCTGAGCGAAGACGGCGACCTTGACGTTCTTGCCCAAGCCGTTGGGCAGCGCGATCGTGCCGCGCAACTGCTCATCGGCATGACGCACGTTCAGCCCGGTGCGTACGTGAATCTCGACCGACTCGTCGAATTTGGCGCTGGCGAGACTCTTGACGAGCGCGACCGCCTCGGCTGGGGGGTGCTCGCGCTCGCGAACGAACTTCTGAAGACCCTCTGTGTGGCGACGGCCGCGGGCGCTCATAGGGCAACCTCCACACCCATCGAGCGGGCCGTGCCGGCGATGATCTTGACCGCCTGGTCGACGTCGTGGGCGTTTAGGTCGCCGAGCTTGCGCTCGGCGATCTCGCGCAATTGCGCGTCGGTGATCTTGCCGACCTTGTTGCGGTTGGGCTCGCCCGAGCCCTTCTCCAGTTTGAGCGCCTGACGGATCAGCACCGCCGCCGGGGGCGTCTTCGTCACGAACGTGAATGAGCGGTCCTCGTAGACAGTGATGACCACAGGGATGATCGTGCCGGTGTCGCTGAGCGTCTGCGCGTTGAAGGCCTTGCAGAACTCCATGATGTTGATGCCGTGCTGGCCCAGGGCAGGACCGACCGGCGGAGCCGGGCTCGCCTGTCCGCCGCGCGCTTGCAGCTTGATTGTTGTCAATACCTTCTTGGCCATTGGATATTCAGCTTATCTCGGGTTGTTTTTCTGAGCGTTCCGGTTGGGGCGTCTAGGACGTTCGCTGGTCAAGTGATACAAGGACGCAAAAAGCGAAAATGCGCTTTGCACATGAGCGCCTGAGGACGCCGTAGCGCGCCGGCCAGCGGACGTCCTAGAGCTTCTTCACCTGATCAAATCCGACCTCAACAGGGGTCTCCCTGCCAAAGATTGATACCAGGACCTTGAGCTTGGCGGCATCGTCGTTGATCTCGGAGATCTCTCCCGAGAAGTCTGACAGCGGCCCGGAGACCACCTTGACGGTCTCGCCGATCGTAAATTGAGCGCGTGTGCGCGGGGCCGTTGCGACCTCCTTGTGCAAGAGGCGATCGACCTCCACCTGGGTGAGCGGCACCGGCTCCTGTGAGGCGCCGACGAAGCCTGTCACGCCTGGCGTGCCCTTGACGACACCCCAAGAATCCTCGTTGAGCTCCATGTTGACGAGCACATAGCCAGGCATCGTTCGCTTCTCAACCGTGATCTTCTGGTTGTCCTTCATCTCCGAGACGGACTCGGTGGGAACGACGACCGTACGCACGGAACGCTGCTGGCCCAGCGATACAACGCGGTGCTCGAGATTGTGCTTGACCTTGTTCTCGTGACCGGAGTAAGTGTTGACGACATACCAACGAAACATTCAGCTTCCTGACAGCTTGAATTGGTGGATAAGACGGGGAAAGACTGTGGTGGACGGGGGCGAGACGGTATCGCTCTCAGCGCTCTGACGTCCGATGACCAAGCAGGTCAAGGAACATCAGAGGAGCCTCCTGACGTTCGAGGACCAAGCAGATCCAGGACGCAGGGAGCGAAGTGTGCTTTGCACACGAGCGAACGAGGACGCAGATATGCGCCGGTCATCGGGCGTCAGGCAGGTCATCGGACGTCAGAGAATGAAGTTGACGATCTTTTGTGCCGCCCAGTCGGCGGCGCCGAGATACAGGCCCGCAACGGCGACAAAACCCAGTACGACAGCGGTCGCCTGCGTGACCTGACGACGATCTGGCCATTGGACCCGCTGCAGCTCAGCCCAGCTGGCGCGCAGGAAGGCGATTGCGCGACGTGGGAGCGGCTGCGATGGCTTGGTAGCCGGAGTCGCTCCATCTGGAGGAGCTGGCTCTGGCAGCTCGTCGAGAACCGACTCGTCGCCTCCGCCTCTACGGCCGCCGCGTCCCGCGCCGGCGGGCACCAGGTCGGCTGAGGATGCCTCGCGAGTACCCTCGCCGCCCGGCTCACCCTCGACCGGCTGCTCGACCGGCACGCCGCCGGCGCCGGCGATGAGCGCCGCGTCGAACTCGTCGGCATCGCCCGCGTGGGAGAGTGCCGCCGGAACGTCGGCGCGGACTGGGCGATTCTGGGATGGGGTCGTCGCGCCCTCGCGGATGGGCCGTTGGCGACGTTGCCTTGCACGCTTGCGGTCACGAGCCACGGCAGCGCTCCCGCGCTAGCGAGTCTCCCGGTGGCTGGTGTGCCGGCGGCACCAGCGGCAGTACTTGCGCAGGCTCACCCGGTCGGGGTTGTTGCGCTTGGACTTGTTTGTTTGGTAGTTGCGATGCTTGCACTCCTCGCAGGCGAGGGTGATAGCGATTCGAACGTCTCCGCGAGCCATAGCTAAAAAAGATCCCTGCGTGGTTGTCGACGAGCGCGCCCAGACGAAAGAAAAACCCCGCCCAGGCGCGAGGTTGAGCAAAGTCTAGCGCGCCCGTGCCCTCGGCGCAGCCATCAGCGGCGGCGACGAGGCGCCGGCTCACTCATACAACGTCAGCGTCGCCAGGATCACATACAGCGCGACCAGCGCCCAGCCCTCGAACGCTGCCGCTTCGCCGTCCCCGGTCACCTGCCACATCGCCAGCGCCATCACCAGCAGCGCGCCTATGTATACCGGCGCGAGCGCGAACGTCAGCGTCGTCGCCAGCAAGAACGAGATCAACACCAGCAGTGGGAACAAAAACGCCGCGATCTGCGCCACCGAGTTCTTGACGACCGAGATCGCCAGGTCCGAGCGGCCCTTCCAGGCCAGCACCAACCCAGCGGTGTTCTCGACCGCGTTGCCGGCGATCGCCACGATCACCAGGCCCGCGAACGCTTGGGAGATTTTCAGCTGCACGATCGCCGGCTCCAGACCGTTTACGAACCAGTCGGAGACGAACGCCGAGGCGACGCCGGCCGTGAGTAGCAGCACGAGTGTCAGGCGCAGCGAGAGCCGTGGACCTGCCCGCTCCGGGGGGGCGCTGCTCGAACGATCCGTGTCCTCGCCCGACGCATCCGAGGCCGTTGTTCTGGCGTGTGTCGATCCTGAAGCGTCGCGCCCCGCACCGTCGACCGCACCGTCGCCGTCAATCCCGTCCGCCGCGCCGTCGATCCCCGCCCCGTCGTCCCCCGCGCCGGGCAACCTGTCGGCACGCAGATATGGGACGACCCACGCCAGATAGACGACGAGCAGGCTCACCGCCCCAACCGCCGAGATCGTGTCCACGTGATGGCTTGCCGGGTCGTGCGCGGCGAGCGACAGGCCCAGCAGGACGATGATGAACACGCACACCAACAGCAGCGTGGCCGTGTCGCGTGGCAGGCGATGATGGAAGCGCATGACGCCGTCGGGGGCGCGCAGCGCTCCAACCACGATCACCAGGCCAAGCACGAGCATCGCGTTCGCGAAGATCGAGCCGATGATCGCCGTCTGAGCGACGACCAGCTCGCCCTTTTGCAGGGCGAAGATGACCACGAACAGCTCCGGCAGGTTGCCGAGCGTGGACTGCATCATTCCCGTGACGGCCGGGCCGAAGCGCTCGCCGAGCTGCTCGGTCGCAAACGAGACGACCCACGCCAGGCCGGCGAGCGCGAGCGTTGCCACGGCAAAGCGCGGCACAGCCGCCCATTCCCCGTAGTTGGCTGCGCCCGCGATCGCCGTCAAGAGCGCGATCGTCAGGAGCGCAGCGCGCTCTGTGGGGGTGAGCCGACTCATCCTTGCCCGCGACAATAGTGAGGGTGGCGCATGCGCGCTGCTCAGCTTTGATGGACATCTAGGCGCTGAATGATGGCGCTATAATCCGTCTACCATGGCAACTGAAACAGCGACCATACGTGTGGCCCGGACGACGCGCGATAAGTTTGCCGACCAAGCTCACGAACGTGGAGTCTCGCTGGCTGCACTGCTCGCCGAGATCGCGCGGGAGCGAGAGATAGAGGCGATCTTTGAGTCGGAGCGACAGGCCACTCGTGCCGACGCTCAGAACCCAGCCGCATTGGAGGAGATGCGTCTCTGGGAGGCGACGCTGGAAGATGGCATCGGCTGAGCCACGTCGTGGTGAGGTGTGGCTCGTATCTTTTGGTGCCTCCAGGCCAGGGGAGCCGGGCAAGAATCGCCCAGCGATTGTCCTTTCACTCGATAGCTTGAGCACCGACAGTGTGGCCGATCTGATCGCAGTCGTGCCCCTCTCCAGCTCGACCGCATCTTCGGCGCTACGTCCCGAGGTGGAAGGTGTCAATGGCGTGGATCGACCGAGCCACGCTATTCCCCGTGCTATCCGAGGTGTGGCACGCTCACGCCTGCTGCGCAAGTTGGGGACCGTCAGACCAGCGACACTTGCCGAGATCGAGCGGGCGCTGTTGCTGATCCTCGGGTTGACGTCCCGCTAGGCTTCCCCAGCGCATGCGCCTTGCCACCTTCCTCCCGCCCGGCAGCGCCCAGGCCCGTGCCGGCGAGGTGCGCGGCGAGCACGTCGTGGCCTATTCCGACGAGGCCTTCACCGTGCTCGACCGCCTGCGCGACCCTGGCGCGCCTGCGGCCGACGGACCCTCCTTCGCGCTGGGCGATATCACGCTGCTTGCCCCCGTCCCCGCGCCGCGTGCGATCTTCGGCATCGGCCTCAACTACGCCGACCACATTGCGGAGACCGGGGGCACTGCGCCCGAGACGCCGCTGGTCTTCACGAAGCTGCCTGCCTCGGTCGCTGCTCCCGATGCCGCCGTGCGCTGTCCATGCGTTGTCAAACGGCTGGACTACGAGGGTGAGCTTGCCGTCGTGATGGGCGCGAACGGACACATCGCCGGCTACGCCGTCGCCGACGATCTCACCGCCCGCGATCTGCAAGGGCGCGAGACGCAGTGGACGCGCGCGAAGGGGGCCGACGGCTTCTGCCCCTACGGACCCTGGATCACGACCGCCGAGGAGATTCCCGACCCGCACGCGCTATGGCTTCGCACCTGGGTGGGTGGCGAGCTGCGCCAGGACTCCTCCACTTCGAACCTGATCTTCAAGATTCCCGAGCTCGTCTCCTTCATCTCAGAGACCTGCACGCTCTCGCCTGGCGATTTGATCCTCACGGGTACGCCGAGCGGCGTGGGCATGGGCCTCGAGCCGCCGCGCTTTCTCGCCTCCGGCGATGTGGTGCGTATCGAGATCGAGCGACTCGGCGCGATCGAGCACTCGATCGCCTGACCGCCTTCGGAATCCGTCAGAGCCGGCGATTGCACGGCCGAGGACTCGGACACACGCCCACAGGGAGTGCGAATCTCGCTCAGTGCGGCTCGAGCACGCGGTCGATCAGGCCGTACTCCAAAGCCTGCTCGGCCGTGAAGAATCGGTCGCGCTCCATGTCTTCGCGCACCTGCTCCTTGGATAGGCCCGTGTTTTCGGCGTAGATCTCATCGAGGCGCTCGCGGATGTTGAGTATCTCGCGTGCGTGGATCTCGATGTCCGTCGATTGGCCTTCGAAGCCGGCCGAGGGCTGGTGGATGAGGATCCGCGAGTTGGGTAGCGCCGCGCGCTTGCCCTTCGTGCCTCCCGCCAGCAGCAGCGAGCCCATCGACATCGCGACGCCGACGCACATCGTGTGGATGTCGGGCTTGACGAAGCGCATCGTGTCGTAGATCGCAAGGCCCGAGTAGACGCTTCCACCCGGCGAGTTGATGTAGATCGAGATGTCCTTGTCGGGGTCCTGTGACTCCAGGTGCAGGAGTTGGGCGACGACCAGGTTGGCTACCTGATCTTCGATCGGCGTGCCGAGGAAGATGATGCGCTCGTTCAGCAGGCGGCTGAAGATGTCGAACTCGCGCTCGCCTCTTGCGGTGCGCTCTATGACCATCGGGATCAGGGGCATTGGGCACACCCTATCGAGCGCGAGCGCCCGATCCGGCCACGACTTGATGCGCCGGCGCCTATGGCCCCCGGCCGAGCCGCCCAGACCGCCCGGCCGACGCTTGCGATTGTGTCCATAATGGCCACGAAGCCAATGCCCCTGAATCTCCCCAATCTGTTGACCGTGTTGCGCATCTTGCTGGTGCCGGTGCTGGTCGTCGCGCTGCTCGGCGACACGCCCTCCGGCGACGTGCTTGCCGCCGTCGTGTTCGCGCTGGCCTCGCTGACCGATTTCGTCGATGGTTATCTCGCCCGCTCGCGCGACTCGATCACTACTTTCGGCAAGCTGATGGATCCCCTTGCCGACAAGCTTTTGATCGTTGGGGCGCTGCTGTCGCTCGTGTCGCTCGACCGCCTGGAAGGGTGGGTTGCGATGGTGATCATCGCGCGCGAGCTTGCCGTGACGATGTGGCGCATGAATGCGACCTCCTCGGGGGTCGTGATCGAAGCCTCGATGTTCGGCAAGCTTAAGACCTGCGTGCAGATCGCGGCGATTCTTGCCGTGATCGCGGTGCCCGGGTCTCCCCTTTGGGTTTCGCTGCTGGTCTACCTGATGGTGGCGATCACGGTGCTCTCGGGCCTCGACTACTTCCGCCGAGCCACTCGTCCAGCGTCGTCTGATGCGCCTCCGGCTCCCGCTCCCGAATCTCCGCCCGCAACTCGGCCATGAGGCCATATCGCTCGGCGATCACGTTGTGTTGGTTTAGCCAGTCAGGCTAGCGATAGGACACCAGGAAGAGCTGTGGGATCCTCGTCACTTTCGTGGATCGCGACGACATGAACGTCGATTACCGTCGGCGACGTTTCTACGCCGGCATCGAGCAACGCCAGCCCGAGCGCCTTCGACAAGCGTGAGACCTCCTCGAACGGAGCGACTGACGCAAAGGAGAGCAGAACCGTCAGTGTCCCGGTTGCCTGATTGTGCGCGAGCGTCGGACCCGTGTCGGGAAGCCGCTCGAGCAGAATCGTGAGCAGTCGATCGGGCAGTTCGGCACGATGGCCTAGCTCGGCGAAGGTGATGGTGAGCTGGTAGTCCATGGTCAACGCCCCTTCCACTTGAAGCCATGGTGGCGCATGAGGCTGATCAGATTACGCAACGCACTTGGCTTGCTCGGCGTGGAACCTGTCGTGACGATGTTCTCGCCATCAGGAGCATAGAGCTTGTAATGACCGGATCGCTCCAACTCGACCCGCCATCCTTGCCGTTCCGCCGCCTCGAGGATCGCCTCGAGGTCCTTCTTCAAGCTCATGACCGCGCTCGGCGCCGGGGATAGATCCAGAACATACCGACGAACCTATCGCCCGCTTGCGACGGTATTCGGCGGAGGGTGCTAGTTCCGACTACTTCCGCCGAGCCACTCGTCCAGCGTCGTCTGATGCGCAACCGGCTCCCGCTCCCGAATCTCCGCCCGCAACTCGGCCATGAGGCCGTGGCGCTCGGCTATTACGTTGTGTTGATGGATCGTCTCGAGGTTCTCCTGGCGCGCTGAGACGAACGCGCCCTCCGGCAAATCGGGGAAGCGCTCGACTGTGGCGGCTACCATCTCGCGCACGCAATCCTCCACGAAGCGCGGGCGGCGGTGGGCCTTTTCCACGACCTCCACCTCGTCTACTCGCTTCATCAGCTCGTAGATCTCCGAGGACATCGAGCCCTCCACGATCTCGAGCAGGCTTGCCGCTTCGATCTCGGTCTCGCACCCCTCGGGGCAGCCGATGTGCAGCGTGCCGACGCCCCGCTGGTTGTGGGTGGCGACCGGGACGCTCTCGAGAATCCTCTCGATCTGCTCCTCGCTGAACTCCTCGGCGCGCAGGCGCGCGCGCGCGCGCGCGGCGACAAGCTCCTGCGCGCACGGGCACGCGGTCATGCCTGTGGCCGCCACCCCCACGAGCCTGCGTGTGCCGGAGGGCAACGCGACGGCGCGGCCGAACAACGTATAGATCTCTTGAGTCTCAACGCCCGACACCGGTGCGGGCTTGTGCTCCGGGTAGCGCGCGGCGATCCTCACCTCCGCCCTCGCTGCGCCCTGGCGCTCGCGCACCAGCTCGGCTATGTGCTTTGCCAGTGTCTCCGCCCGGAACGGGGCCTCTTTCAGGACCACCTCGCCGATCGCCTCGTTGACGACCTCCTCGAAGCGCGACATGTGCGCGCCCTTCTGCGCGGAGCCGAGGTCGACGTAGCACTGAAGGCGCGCGTAGAAGAGCTCCTCGCGGATGCGGATGACCTTCTCGACTCCTGTTACGCCTACTCGCGAGAGTGCCACCGAGATCGACGGGACGCGCGCTTGCACATCCCCGGCGCTGGCCCGCGGCGATGGCGGGGCTGGGTGCGCGTCAGTCGCTCGAGCCATGCTTCCGGCAAGCGTAGTACACCCGCTCGGCAATACGGAGACCGTCCCGCCTGGCACCGGCCGTCGGATTGGAAAGCAGGATGCCACTTGCGAAATCGCCTGCCCCCGGCGCTAACCTTTTTGCCAATGCGCACGCTGCTTCCCGACCCACCGCCCGCCGAGCTGCAAGCGCTGCTCGAGCGCCGCAAACGCCTCGGCCAGGACCGCAAAGACGAGGTTTGGGAGGGGGTGCTGCACATGGTGCCCGCACCCACCGGTAGGCATGCCGACATCACCCAGCAGCTGGCGGAGCTGCTTGGTCCTCCCGCCAGAGGCGCGCGGCTGTTCCCGGCGATGGCCGAGTTCAACCTCGGCGAGACCATTGCCGACTTCCGCGTACCGGACGGCGGACTGCACCGATCTAGGCCACTGGATACCTGGTTTGCTACCGCCGCGCTGGTGGTCGAGATCCTCTCCCCTGGCGAGGAGACCTGGGAGAAGCTGCCCTTCTACGCTGCCCATCAAGTCGACGAGGTGCTGATCGTGGACCCCGACACCCATCAGGTCCACTGGCTCGGGCTCAGCAACGGCCGCTACGAGCCGATCGAGCGCAGCGCCCTGATCGACCTCGGTGCTGCCGAGCTCGCCCAGCGGCTCGACTGGCCCTGAGCAGCCCCGCCGCTACCCGCGGATGGCCTACTGAACCTGCTCAACTCCCGCCGCACGCGAAACACCTCGAGCGCCGGCCGCGCCAATCCTCCGAACACGTCCAGCACCGCCTGTGTGACGATGGCCGCCTCCCCCTCCTGGGCCTCGGGAGCAGCCAGGTAGAAGCTCGCCATCGCCGCCACGATCAGCTCGTGCCGATGTCTGGGCTCCAATCCGTGCGCGCACTCCAGGGCACGTGCTGCCAGCAGCGCCATTCGCTCCGCGGCCTCTGTCGTTGACCCGTACAGCTCGACCAGGTTGGGCTGCCCCTCGCGCGCGTCCTCCTCGATGTCGATGAGTTGATCGAGCATCGAGTGCAGCGCCCCGATCCATGGGAAGTAGGCCCGCTCCAGCGCGTCGACGTGCGCCTGGTCGATTCCGGGTTCGGCTGCCGCCGCGATCATCGCATGCACTCCCAGCGAGGAACCCCCGGAGGCGGCGGTCTCCCACCAGCGCAGGTCCTCCCCGGGCGGGGTTTGGGCGTGCCCCCAATGCTCGATCTGCTCGCGCTCCTGCCGGTTGAACGCTTGGAAGGAGACGACGCGCTCGGCGGCGCGCCGCGCGGCGGGCGCGACCACCATGTAGGAGGGCAGCTTTGACAACGCCTCTTTACAGGCCTCGACAAGCGCTCTTGTGTATCCGCCGGCGTCTTCTTTTGGGGGATGGATGGGGCGTTCGTGGTCGTGTCCCGACTGTGCTGATCTTCCGCGGCCGCTCCACGTTCCCGGCCTGACGCCTGCCACTGCCGCCAATAGCGGCTCGTGCAAGGCCTGTGCCTGCTCCGACCCGATCGCTCCCGCCTGCTCTGAGAGCGTGTCCAGGTGGTTGTAGGCCGTTTGGAAGGCGACTGTGGCGCGCACGACCGCCGGGCGGTGCTTGCTCGCCACGAATGTCGCGAATGCGGCCGCGCCCTCCATGTTGCCGCGCTTTCCGAGCGCTTCAAGCGCTTGCGTGCGCGAGGCCTGATCTGAAATCTCCCCCGCGCGCTCGCGCCAGCGGGCCAGCTCGCTGCCGACCTGCGGGAATACAATCGTCCAGTACGTCCACGCGGCCCGCACGAACAGCGCGGCCGAGGCTGCGCTGTCGCCACGGCTCACGTGCGGGCTCATCTCAATCTCCGGCCTTCCAGGCGTGGTCGGTGGCTCGCTCGATTTCGGCGCCGGCCGGCGTGAGCTGCCACGCGTTGGCCATTCCGCGTTCTTCGCTGGGTGTGGCGTTGACGATCAGGCCGAGCCGCTCGAGCCGTTGCAGGAGCTTGGATACCTGTCCTTGGTCGCTCATGCCGGCGATCTCGCCGATCTTGCGGTTGGAGGCGCCCGGTTGGGCGCCGATCACTCGCAGCACGCGCATCGTGCGGTAGGTGATGCGCATCGGCAGCGTGTTCAGGCGACTGGCGCCGTCCGTGGGTTGGGCTGCGTGTCGCTTGCGTTTGGGTAGCGGTTGTTCTAGCTCCTTGCGAGCTGCGGCCGCGCCGAGGTAGGGCAGCACGATCATGCTCATCAGCGGGTTGGTCAGCTCGACCAGGCCGGGAGCGCCGCGAGCGCCGGTCCCTATTAGACGCGCGTGTACGACCGCTAGCGCCGAGCCCACGAGGCCCTCGGCCGTCAGTGCGGTGAGCGCGGCGCCGCGGCCCGTCTCGGCTCTGCCCTGCTCGACGGCGTCGCTCAGCTCTCCCAGCACCTGCGCTCGGCGCTCGAGCGCGGCCTGGCCGGCGCCTGGGGCCTCGACTACGAGCAGCCTGCCACGCGTGGGCTCGTCCTCGAAAAGGCACAGGAGCGCGTGCAGCGCAAGCCTGATCCTCAGGCGCCACGGCTCCTGCGGGTCATAGGCCTCGCGCACGCGGGCGCGGGCAAACTCGAGCGATTCCTCCAGCGCCGCCAGCAGACAATCGCGCACGTCGGGGAAGACTTCGTAGAACGTGCGTCGCGAGACGCCGGAGCGGGCCACGATCGCTGCCACCGAAAGCTTGCTCGCACCCTGCTCGGCGGCGAGCTCAGTCGTGGCAGCGATCAGACGCCCGCGCTGGATGTCGAGCAGTTGCTCGCGACCCCCGGAGCGCTCGCCAGGGCCTGTGTCCCGTGTCCCGCCCGCCTGTCCCCCTCTGGGGGGGCCCGAACGGGAAACGTATCCGTTCTCGGGCGGCACGAGCGCCCTCCTACTTCTTCTTTTTGGCGCCCTTGTGGGCTTTCCCGGCTTTCGCCTTGGCTTTGGCCTTGGGACAACCCGTGACGCCTATCGGCGTGCTCTGGTGGATCACGAGTCCGTTCTGGGCTGTGAACACGGTCGGCATCTTCAAGCCTCCCTTTACCGTGCACAGGTTTTTGTTGGCGCCGAGCGCCGAGAACGGTCCCTGCGGCAACTTCAATTCGAACGTGCCGATCGGCACGTCCGGGATCGTGCGGAATGTGCTGCTCGTGATTCCTGCAGGGCTGATGAACGTTTCGCCGTGCAGATACACCGTGACCCCGTAGCCCGAGAGCACGATCACCAGTTCGGGGAACTTCGCGCCACCGTAGGAGACGAAGTACGCCGGGCCGGCGAGCGACACCGGGATGATCGGTGTTGTCGCCGTCGCGGACCCGATCCGCGAGTCCGCTGGACAATCTGCCGGGTTCGCATCGAACACCGCCGCCGTGCAGGCCTTCTGCAGCGTCGTCAACCGCGACGGCAGCTGCCTGGGCAGGTCCACCTTGACCGACTTGATGTTCGCCTGGGTGCCCCACGCGGCTTTCGGGTAGCTGAGTTTCACGGCCAGGCTCGCGCCGTTGGTGCGCGAGGTCTTCCCGGCTGTCGAGACTTTGAACTGCGGTTTGAAGGCGAGCGTGGCGCAGTTGGTCACCTGGAACGGAACCGACAGCGCGTCTGTCGCATTCTCGCTGCTCGTCAGGCTGCCGGTGATCGCCGTCGGCGTGCAGTTGGTCGGGTTGAACGTGAAGTCGGGCCGGCTTATCGACACGTTGATGTGCTTGATCTGCAGCGGTATGCCGTCGAGGATCTGCGGGATCGCATAGGGACCTGAGGTGTCCGTGGTAACGGTCAGCGCCGCGGTGATCGGATCGACTTCGATCTTCGCCCTGACGATCACGTTTCCGAGGTCGAACGGCCCAGCCTTGGCCGGGTTTACGATCGACAGGCCATACGGTGCCCCGTGATAGGGGCCGGTGATGTACACCTTGCCGCCCGTGACGCTGAACGGGGTGCTGCCCAAGCCGACCGACACGACCGTTTCGCCGATCAGGCTTTCGGGGCCGCACGTGCCGGCATTCGCTTCGGCTTCGCCGCACAGCTTCACGGTCGCGAGCGTGCCCAGCAGGCCCGGAGGCATTTTCAACTGCACCGCCTTCAGGTTCTGGTTGCCGTCTTCGCGACTCATCGTCATCGTGAACGTGCTGAACGCGCCGGTCTGGATGTTTGTGGAACCGGCTGTCAACTGTGGCACGAACGGCAGCGGGTCAGAGCAGGGCGATCCGTTGGGGCCGCTTGTTATGTCGAATGTCGACGTCGACGTCGACGGCGGGTTGCCCGACCAGGGCGCCATCGACGTGTCGGTCGTATACGAGCCGCACAGCGCCGGCGCCCCCAGCGGCGCCCTGCTTCCACCGAAGAAATGCAGCTTGAATTCTTCGAATGGCAGCTGCGGCGTGTTCAAGAACGTCGAGACCAGCTGCCCGGTCACCGGATCGGGTTTGACTTCGCCGGCCACCTTGATCAGCGTGCCCGACACGGGGTCCTGCGCGACGAAGTAGAGCGCCACCAGGCTTCCGAACGGGTTGGCGTTCTGCGCGGCCAGGTATGCGTCTCCGACCAGCGGGTTCGGCAGCAGCGGCGTCTTGATTTCGAGCGTACCGACCTTTGCCGCTTCCGGACAGTCCGGCACCGCGTCCACGTGCAAGCCGATTTGGGCTTCGGTGCACGACATCAGGCCGTCGGCAGCCGCGGGGTTGAGCGCCACCCCTTCAGGCAGGGCGACCGTCGTGTCCTTCACCTCGGCCTCGCCCAGGCCCTTTGGGTCGAGGCTCACTTCCTGGGGCACGTGCAACGCCACCGTCAGGCCGCTGGGCGTGCTGCCGTCGTGGCTGTCCGGGGCGACGCTGACCGATGGCGTGAACGGCACCACGTTGCAGCCATCCATCGCGGTCATCGGCACGTTCGGTTCAAACGACGTGAAGTTCCCCTCGTTGGTCCACGACTCCGCTTCGACCGTCGCCTGCAACGGACCCGTGCACGACGTCGGCATCTCCATCAGCGGCGGCGGCGTCAGTTCACCGGTGGCGGCGCAGGGGAGAACCCTCGGTTTGTTGTTCTGTGGACCGGCAAGGCCGCCTTCGTCGATGCAACTCCACCCCCGCGAACTGTCGTGCCTCTTGTCTCCGGGAACGCCCCAAAGGGTTACGCGGCTTTCCATGAGCGAGGCGATCTGGGTGATGTTGTCGACGCTGACCGTCACGCCGTAGTCGCTCCCTGTGCGTACCGCCGTGTCGAGATATACCGGGACGGACAATGCAAGGAAGCCGAAGCGCGCGGGCTCACCGGTCGAGGGGGTCAGGTTGAACAGCGGTACCGTCACCGCCGTTTCGCCTGTCAGGCCGAGATAGAATTTTATGTGTGCCACCCCAACCGCCGTGTCGTTCGGACATTCGTTTGTAAATGTTTCTGATTTCAGGAACGATGACAACCGGCACTGCGGGAACGGCGTGGGATTTCCGATCAGTCCGGGGGGCAGCTTGAAATTCAGGTCCTTGACAGCTTCAGGCGTGTTGGATTCTTCCGTGCAGTGGCTGCTATTGCTGCAAAACAAAGATTCGTGCTCGCGGTTGAGGCCTAGGTTCGTCGTGAACTGGAACGGATGCGACCCTGCCTGCGTGTCGATCGCGCCGCCTTCTTCTTCCGGCGTCATTTCAAACGTGTCGACGCCGAACGTCGTGGTACCGCCGATCCTCAGCGGACGCGAGTACTTGACCGGCAGGGCGCTGCCGCCCGACGCAAGCACTTCGTTGGCTTCGCCGGCTTTCGCCCCTGGCTTGAGATTCACGGCGATCTCGATCCGGAGTTCTTCGTAGGGAGGGATCTTTTCGTTGAACGTGCAACTGAGCGAGGCCAGCGAGCAATTGAGCGGATGTCTGTTGGCCTGCAGACCTGGGTCGGATTCGCCCTTTATCGCTATGGCCGTCAATCCAGCGGGGAGCTTGTCGGTGATCGTTATCGGTGTTTCCGTACCGCTCAATGCCGCCTGCCCCATGTTCGCCGCCGTCACCACGATCTGTCCGTCTGTGCTACCGGAGCTCACGAGCTTTGCCTTCGCTTCGTGCATGCAGCCTGAGCCGACCGCGCCTTCGCACTTGAGTTCGAACAGGCCAAAGAAAGACGAATAGATATTGGGCAGAGCGACCCGTTTGAATCCCAACTGATTCTTGAAGGTGACCGTATACGGTTTGCTGCCGGTTTCATCGCCCGGACCGCCCGTCACTTCGACGTTGCCGGCTCCATACATTTCTTCCAGCCCGGTTTGCATTTCCTGGTCCGTGTCGTTCCAGTTGAACACAGCGGCGCCTTCGTTTTCGGTGTCTTCGATCACGTAGTTGCCGCCGGTCGCGCTGACCGTTATTTCCAGCGCCTCCTCTTTGGCTTGTCCGGGCTGCAGCACAGCAGGCTCGCTGCTGGAGTTGAGGTGCCACCACGACGGTTCGGCAAGCGCGGGCGAAGCGCCGACCAGAGCCGCCAGCAGCGTCATCGCGAATACGACCGCCAGATTTCGCTTCACTTGACGCACCACACTCATCCCCTGCCCCTCTTCGTCGCTTTGACTTTTCGAGACTTCTTTGCCGCCCCATAGCGCGATCTAGCTTGTCGTTCGCACGTGGCCCGTCTCTTCTTGACCTTTTGCTTGTGGCACGCTTTCAGCGCCTGGGCAAGCTTCTGCGCTCGTGTCAGGGTTTTCGCTTTCGCGGCAGGCGGTTCGGGTGTCGCGACATTGCCGGCGCCGGCGAACGTTGCGCTCGCGGGCGAGCCGAAGATCGTCGGCTGCGGTGACGGCGCTGCCTTGCACGAATCTCCCGTTTCGCACGGCGGCGGTTCCACAGGCGGTGGCGTGAAGCACGGTTTCGTCGCGCTGCATTCGCGCGCGTCGTAGATGTCGGGCGAGTCGTCGACGTCCTGTGACAGGAGTTTGGCGGTCGTCAGGAAGAAGACGTCGCCGCCGCCTTCGCTCGCGTCGAGGAAGGCCGATTCGTCCTTGGACGCGCCCGAGGAGATCAGAGCCACGCAACCGCCGGAGCGTTCGCTGAACGTCGTCTGCGAAGTATTGCAGCCACCGATTCCCGCCGGCTCGTACTCGTAGACGTCCTCGGTACCGTCCACGTCCTGCGGTACCAGCGCATCGCTGCTGTCGAAGAACAGTCGGCCGTCGTTGGACAGGTAGCGTGACTGATAAAATTGATCGGTCCAGACCGGCACGTTTGACGCGACCTCTATACCTTCAGATTCTTCTGACCCCGCCGGATACGAACCTCCAAGGCCCGTCATCTCATCCCGATCGAGGCTAAGCCCCAACCCCAGCGGTCGCGCCCCGGTCGGGTTGCAACCGGCACAAACAAGCTTGTTGGCGACGGCGTTGTAGAGATAGACCTCCTGATCGCGCTGCTTCCGCACCACGTCGGTCGTGTCGTATCCGGTCAGGTCGGCGTTTGACATGAACGCCAGCCACTGCCCGTTGTGCGACACGCTAGCGGGAAGGTCTGTCACCTGTGCGCCACCCCCACCCCACTGAGGGAAGTCTTCAGAGGAAAGCTCAGCTACCAGGGTGGTCGTGCCGTCGTGCCTCACATAGAGGTTGCAAACGAGCGAGTTCTTTTCCAGGTATCCGCAGCGTCCCCGCACCGCACCGGTTGCCAGCACACTGGGAGCCGCGAAGTAGACATACGAACCGTCTTCGCTGGCGCCAAGCACCTCGACGACCTCAGCCGGTTCGTTTGGATCGACGCTCAGATCGGTCAGCCTGCTGCCAAGCGGAGCGTTGAAGTTGTATTCGTACAGGTCGGCGCGCCCGCCACGCGCCGTCGAGTCGGTCGTGAGCCGCCCCTGATCGAGGAAGAAGACGCGCGAGCCATCGCTGCTTGCCGTCTGATACAGCGCCTCACTGTTTTCAGGGCCCGACGCCCCAGCCTGCACGACGTCGAGCCTCGTTGTCACCCCCGTCAGCGTGTCGCGAGAGTAGAGGTGGCCGTTTTCGCCTGTGCCCATCGTCCAGATCACACGAGTACCGTCGTTGGAGATCGCATGTTGAATCTTGTCTTCCCCAACTCCGAGTTGAGCGGATTCGGCAACGGGGCCTCCGTGTGAGTTGGTTTCTCCTTCAGGGAAGAGATTGACCAGTGACAGCGTGCCTTTGTTCCACTCGTACAATCCCTGCCCTTCCGAAGGCGTGGATGTCAAGTCAGCGCGGGACTTCAGTACCACATGCTGCATATCCGGACTCGCCCCGACGAACCGCGGACCCCCGCATGAGTCGTGTTCGCAGTCGGGGGTGAGGCCTTCTTCTCCAAACTTCGTGCCTGCTGGCACATTTGCCGGACTCACCAACGGCTGATAGCAGTTGGTTGTGCACAGTTCGCCAGGATTGTCGTTTAGGAAATTGGTGTGCAGGTAGGCCGTGGCTTCGCTTGCCTGGGGCGACAACGGCGGAACACTGCCCTGCGGCTGAACGGCTCCCGTCGTCAGATCTTCCGAGAAATCCTTGTACTCCTCGCCGCCGACTACTTCCGTGCGACCGATGTGTGGCGGGCTGATATCCCTGGAGGACCAGCCAGCCGTGCCCCGGCCGAAGAAGGCCATCGGGGAGCTGGCGCCGCCGGCAGGCTCGGCTTCGATCGGAACCGACGTGCCGTCTGAAATCGCGTCCCCGTTGGCGGCGGCTTGAACTGGAGTTCGCGAAATCGAGCTGAGCAGCGCGCCTTCCTTGTGCGACGGCGAGACCAACTCCCATGCACGCCCATCGGGCAGTTGGAAGGGCAGTCCCACCGTCTGCGTGCTGAAGGTCTGGTCCGGCCCATAGAACGTTTCGACTTCGCCTGGCGCGAGTTCGCTGACGACCACCACGCGGTAGTGATATAGCGTCGCTGTCGCCAGGCCGGTTACGTGCTGGAACACTTCGATGTCGCTTTCGCCGGAACCGACCTCCGCCCCCTGGAGCGCTTCTTCTCCCGGCGCCGGGAGGTCGGTTCCGTAGCCGGCACTGCTGCCGTATTGGAAGTAGTAGGTGGTCGGCTTGCCGTGCGGATCGATCTTGGCGTCGAGCGTCACCGATTCGGACCTTGTACTCGAGACGGACTCGTCGTGCATCCCGGGCCCGGCCGTGGTGAATTCTTTTGTCTGCCAAGCTTCGCCCGGGTTCGTCCCGTTCTTGTTCGTCGCCTGTAGGCGGTAGTCGTAGGTGGTGTCCGGCGGCAGTCCACTCAAGCTTGCCTGCACCGGCATAGCACTGACACCTTCGCCCACCGTTTTTTCGCAAGCCGCCAATTGACCAAATTCGTTGGTTGGTCCCCATACGAACTGACACGACGCTTCGCCTTCTTTCTCGGGATTGACCGTGCCGTTCAGGACGGCGCGGATGTGGCCGTCACCTGTGCCTGTGTTGTCCGTCGCTTCTTCCGTCGTGACGTCGGGGGTCACGCGGTTTGGACCAAATACGTCAACCACGCTGTTTTCTGCGCCGTTGGCATCGCGGAAGTCGGCGACATACACGTCATGACTTTCGGGGCTGACCGCCACACTCTCGACGCTCTTGAAGGGGAGGACTTCGTTGGGCCGCTTGAATGGGGCCCCTATTATTTGCCCGAGATATTTACCTTCGGCATCAAACTCGTCGACGATCTCTCTCCCAGATTCGGCAACATAGATGTCGCCGTCGCCACTATCCACCGCCAGGGATTCCAGCGCCCCAAATGGCGCTTGCGGCACTCCCGAAATTCGGAACATAAATGTGTACATACCCGGCATTCCGAGCACGGGCGCGAATACGTTAATAAAGCATTTGCTCGTTCTCAAATTGCACCTATTTCGATCGCCTTCGGCGACCACCACGTCTCCATTGAATCCAGAGACTGCTATGCTGGTGACTTCATTGAGTGGACCATACGGAGTACCCGGTAGTTGTCCGACAATACCTGCTGGTTCACCACCACCTGCTTGTGGTCTGAAGATATCTACCGCACCCTGTTTGGTCGCGACATAGACATCGCCATTCGTTTCAAGGCTCATTGAGTGGTCGACCGCAATACCTTCGATTCCCTCTGTGAATTCTTTGGCTGGGGTATTGGCGCCAGTCCACACATCCCCGGGCAACAGTTTCCCAGAAGATCCGTAGACGACGACCACGGGTTTGCTGCGAATGCCCGCACCGACGTAGATCTGTTCTTCGCCACCGGGATGCCCGACAGCAATGCCTCCTGAACTGAGTGCAGTCACTTCTCCTTCTTCGTTTATCTGCGGCGGTAGAAACCCACCTGTAGACGCGTCCCACTTGTCGACCACGCTAAGATTATTATTTCCGTTATTTCGACTTTCGTCGATCCACAAGCGACCTGAATCAACTGTCAGGTGTGCAGGATCAAGCAGGGAACCAGTGAACTGCACACCCGAGCTAGCCGGCACCCCTTCGCTGATTTTCTCGGAGAGTTCGGGCAAGAATTCATGCGTAGCCGCCGCCGGCGCGATCGACACGCCGAACGCCAAGCAACCGGCCAGCGCACACAGTGCGCCCATGGCGCTGCGAACAAGAATCCTCATCCCGACATCCCCTCCTCGAATTGCTGGCCAGGGACCAGCCCCCGCCTGACGACGCACGTCATTTCCCTGTCGAGCAGGATCGCCGCATCGCCTTCTCGCAACAAGACGAAATTAGGGGACTTGAATTTAGAGTTTGTCTACGTACCAACCACGCCACCTATGGCGGCGTTCTCCACGCCGCGTTCCGATTTCCACGAGAGGCGTGTCCCGCCTGGCGCCGGCGGTCGGATGAGAAGACAGGATGCCAGCCACCGGATCGCCCGCCACCACCGCTACCCTTCTACTCGATGCGTACATTGATACACGACCCACCCCCCGCCGAGCTGCAGGCCTTCTTGAAGCGCCGGCGGCAGCTCGACCAAGACCGCAAAGACGAGATCTGGGAGGGGGTGTACCACGTGGTCCCCGCGCCGCACGACCGCCACGCTGACCTGCAGGCGCAGATCATCGTGCTGCTCAATCCCCCGGCACGCCGCGCCGGGCTGCGCCCGCGCGGAGAGTTCAACCTCGGCGAGCCCAAGAACTTCCGCGTGCCGGACGCGGCGCTGCTGCGCCCCGGACCCGGTGGCGTCTACCTGCCCACCGCGGCCCTGGTGGTGGAGATCCTCTCCCCCGGCGACGAAACGTGGCAGAAGCTCCCCTTCTACGCCGCCCACCACGTCGACGAGCTACTGATCCTCGACCCAGACACACGAACGATCCACTGGCTCGCGCTCACCGCCGACGACTACAAGCCAATCGAGCAAAGTGCCCTGATCGACCTCGGCCCCACCAAGCTCGCCCTGCAAATCGACTGGCCCTGAACCAACCCTCACTCAGCTCAACCCTTTGAGGTTGCCGCCACTCCACTCTCGCGCCGTCGTCCCGTCTTGCGCCGGCGGTCGGATGAGAGGGCGCGATGCCACCCGCGAACCCACCCTCTCCCGGCGCTACCCTGTTTATTGATGCGGACGCTGCTTCCCGACCCCCCACCCGCCGAGCTACAGGCGCTGCTAGAGCGCCGCAAACGCCTCGGCCAGGACCGCAGAGACGAAGTCTGGGAGGGGGTGCTGCACATGGTTCCGGGACCTGCCGGTGAGCACGCAATGCTCAGCGCACAGGTCAAGCGACTGCTCGCGGCGCCGGCCGCCGCCGCGGGACTGATCGTCACCGACGAGTTCAATGTCGGCGGCTCCAAGAGCGACTTCCGCATTCCCGACGGCGGCCTACACCGATCCCCACCCCGCGGCGTCTGGATCGCAACAGCGGCCCTGGCGCTCGAGATTCTCTCGCCCGACGACGAGACCTGGCAGAAGCTGCCCTTCTACGCCGCCCACCACATCGACGAGGTGTTGATCGTCGACCCCGACACCCGCCAGATCCACTGGCTCGCGCTCACCGCCGACGGTTACAAGCCGATCGAGCACAGCGCCCTGATCGACCTCGGCCCCACAGAGCTCGCCCAGCAAATCGACTGGCCCTGAGCGACGCTCATTCCTGCAACACCGCCCGCGCCGACACGCGCGCCGCGAGCATTCCCGGCAGGGCGATCACCGCGAGCGCGATCGCCCCGAACAGCACGATCGTCAAGAGCACCTGCTCAGGGGCCAGCGAGAATGGGGCGGGGAAACCCGTTGTCAACTGCAAGAAGCGACCCGCGAGCGCATGACCGACGATCCCCACGAGCGCGCCGACGAGCGCGCCCACACCGATCGTGATGCCGCACTCCAACAGCACCGCGCGCCACAGCTGGGCCGCGTCGTAGCCCTGGATCTTCAACGCCGCCAGCCGCGGTCGGCGCTGCCAGATCGCGGCGCTCAACGCCGCGGCCACCGACAAGGCCGCCGCCACGATCAACAGCGTCGAGATCTCTTCCAGCGTGCGCAACCCCTGGCGCGCGCTTGCGGCGCTTTGCGCTGCGCGTTCTTCGGAGGTGCGCACCTCAAGGCCCGAGCCGCCGCCAGAGGGCAGCTGTCCGCCGTCGCTGCGCGTCCGCGTGCCGGCGCCGCGCACCGCTGGACCGACAGCGAGCGCCGCCAGCACTGCCTGCCTGCCCGCCGCCGGGCTCACTCCCGGCTTCAAAGCCACTTCCAACGCTGCCGCTTCGCTCGTACGCCACAAATGCGCGTAGTCGGCTGACGTCAGCGTGATCGCGCCCGCCGGCCAGCCCGAGTTGGTCGTGATCGCCGCCACACCCAGGCGCGCGGAGCCCGTGGGTGTCAGCAACGCGAAGTGGCTGCCCACACGCAAATGGCGTTCGTTCGCGAATTCGCTGGAGACCGCCGCCCAACCTCCCCCGCGAATCAAGCGCGTGGCGCGCGCATATTCGCCGTGCACGAGCTGACTCGATTCCAGCAACGTTTCGTCACTCGCCGGCTTGGCTCTGATCCACATGCGCCGCTCGCCCACGTCGAGCAGGCCGCCGCGGTACACACGCACAGCCGCGACCCCCGGCGCGCGCGCGATCTCAGCCGCCGGCGCGCCCGGCCCGAAAGCGTTCGTGTTGAACACGTCCTTGCCCGAGGTCACCCACACCTGCGCGGTCGCGAAGTACTGGTCGGTTGCGCGTTCGATCCCCGCCAGCAGGTCGCGCCGCGCGCCGCCGATCGCGATGCCACCGTAGACCGCCAGGCACACGATTCCCGCGAGCGCGACCGAGCGCGTCGTCGTCGCGCGCAGCTCGCACGTCGCCACGATCAAAGCACTGGAATGGATCCGCTCGCCCGCCCGCGGCAGCCAATGCGCGAGCGCGCGGAACACCGCCGGGATCAGGCAGACGCTTGCCAGCGCCAACGCGACGCCTGCCGCGATCGTCAGCGACGGCACGAGCAGCGCGAGCACGATCGCCGCGACGATCAGGCCCACGCCGATGCCGCCAAGCACGATGACCGTGCGCTCCCCCACCACCTCGCTGTGGGCGCCGCGCTGGTGCAGGCCGACGTCCAACGGCTGGGCGCCGCGCAGGTCAAGCAGCGGCGACAGCGAGGCGAGCACGGTCGCGAGCACGCCACACGCCACCGCTGCCGCGACCGTCGCTGCGTGCACGACCTCTTCGGCGCCGATCGGGAACGCCGCCGTCAAGAAGCCTGGGACCTGCTGGAAGAACAGATGCGAGAGCTCGTAGCCGAGCGCGATCCCTACCAGCGACGCAACCAGGCCAAGCGTGACCGCCTGCATGGCCATCAGCAGCACGATCTGTCGCGCGTCATAGCCCTGCAGGCGCAGCTCGGCGATGAAGCGCCGGCGCTCGGGGACGGTCAGCAGCATCGCGTTGAGCGCGAGCAGGAAGCCGATCATCACCGCGATCGCGCTGAACAATGACGTGGACTGGCGGTTGGGCCGTGTGGCGACGTCGAGCAAACGCAGTTCGTCGTCGGCCGGGCGCAGATCCAGGTGTTCGCTCGCGGCCAGGCGCGCCAGCTCGCCGTACGCCGTCTGCCCGGCACCTGGAGAAGGGCGGACGAGGATGCCGCTGACGCGATCCCGATCGCCCACCAGACCCTGGGCGGCGCTCAGCACGGCAACCGCCACCGGGCTGGCAGCCGCCCCGGCGACCGTGCCGCCGAGCAGCACGCGCATGCGCGTGGCGCGCACGTCACCCCCGCTCGCCAGCCGCAGTTGCTCGCCCGGCTGAACGCCGAGCGCTGTGGCCACGCCGCTTGGCAGGCCGAGGCCACCCTCGAGCAATACCGTGGCCGCGCCGAGCTGCTGCGTGGCCACGCCACCCAGCGCTTCGATGCTCGGGGTCACACCGATCAACTGCACCGTCTGCTGGCCGTGGGGGCCCTCGAGCGTGACGTTCTCACGCAGCACCGGTGCCGCCACCTGCACGCCTTCAAGTTCGCCGACCTTCGCCACCAGGCCTTCGCCAAAGCCC
>DATCEK010000155.1:0-18435 GCA_036510155.1 Solirubrobacteraceae bacterium
CCAGCCGCCCGCGCACCCGCGCAAGCTCCCGCTCAGACAGACCAGCCACCGGCTCCATCATGACCCCCTCGACGACGACAACACCACCGAGAAGATTCGCCCACCCAACACAAACCCCTTCAACCTAACGGAGCACTACTAGCGTCTCTGGATCGAAGTCGTCCGATATAGGGCGCAACTCGCGATAGAACGTGCTGGGTGCCTGCTCCGCACGCTGAAAGCTCCCATCTCGCAGTGAGCCAGCCACGGCGATACCAAAGGACAGCATCGAGTAGCGGCCCGGGATAGGGCCGTCGGTCTCGATATCAACGGAGAAGTAGACGTCAAATGTGGACATGGCGACGCAGGGTGCCCGGCCGGTCTACCGCCTGCTCGCCCCACACGAGCCTAACGGGAGGATCCGACGACAGCAGACGATGAGTAGTCGATTGCACGAACAGATGTTCGTGCAGCCTTCGGACGGACCGCCCTGCATCGCGGTGTCTGTCAGCAGCCCGGTATTCAATGTCGGTCATCTTGACGCGACAGGTTGCCATTGATTCAGGCTACCTGAGGGGTTGCGCCACAAACCAGACTTTGGTGCGCTGACGTACCCAGAACGGGCAGATCGTCGCCGTACAACCACACGACGACTTGCTGCCCTACTTCCAAGCCACACAGCAGTTTCCTTCAACACCAACCGGCACAGGGTGGTGCCGAAAGCGGGAGCGACGGGACTCGAACCCGCGACCTCTGCCGTGACAGGGCAGCGCTCTAACCAACTGAGCTACGCCCCCGTGCTGGAGCACGGGACTTTCTTACGTGCCAGCGCAGATTAGCGCAGCGAACATGCCGGCAGCTGATGGGTCTCGGGAAAGCGACCGTTGTGGCCGACATCGGCTATCTGGTCTGCGGGCACGGCTGCGGCGGTGCAGTCTTTGCAAAACGCTGTGCCGCGCGCGTGCGCGCGTGGCCTCGAGAACAAGCCAGGCCGTAATTAGAAGACCGCGCACGTACGCGCGGTCTTCTAACAAGCAAGGAGTTGTTAAAGACACGCACGCGCCCGCGCGCGGGGGGGCAGTGCCGATTTCGAAGAACACATGCCCCTCGCGATCCAAACAGGTAGCGCGACGCCGCGGCAGCCGGCCAATACCAAGAAAAACTGGCCGGCCAGCCAAACGCCCGCCTTCTGCTCTACGCTTAGGCCAATGCCGATCCTCGAGCCGCCACGCCTACGTCACGAAAACCCGTTCCGCATCCTGACGCAGGACATCGCCGACGAGCGCGCCAGAACCGTCCCCTACCCGCCTGGCGACACCAGCTTCTCCCTGGCGCGCACGAAGCGCTTCATCGAGGAGCCGCTTCCCCTGCTGCTGGAAGGCTACGAGCGCTATGGGCCGATCTTCACGATGCGCGTGCTGCACTCGAACGTCGTGTTCATGCTCGGGCCGGCCGCCAACCACTACATCACCGTCTCGCACGCCAACAACTTTCTCTGGCGCGAATCGCACTTTCGCGACCTCATCAGCGTGCTCGGCGACGGGCTGCTCACGACCGACGACCCTTACCACAAGCGCTCGCGCCAGATCATGCTGCCGGCCTTTCACCGCGAGCGCATCGCCGCCTCGCTCGATGTGATGACCTCCGAGACCGAACGCGCGCTCGAGCAGTGGCACGACGGCACCCAAATCGACCTGTATGCCTGGACGCGAAAACTGGCGACGCGCGTCGCGATGCGGGCTCTGTTCGGGATCGAGCCGGATGGTCCCGCCGCACGCGAGATCGACGCCGCCGCGATGTTCGAGCAGGCGCTCGGCTTCTTCTCCTCCGGCCCCGAGTTCCGCTTCATCCGCACGCCCGGCACACCTTGGGCGCGACTGCAGGACGCGACGCGCAAGCTCAACAAAATGCTCTACAGCGAGATCGAAGCGAAGCGGGCAAGCGGGGAGCGCGGCGAGGACGTCCTCAGCCTCCTGCTCGACGCCCAGAGCGAGGACGGCGAGCAGCTCTCAGACTCTCAGATCCGCGACGAGATGATGACGCTGCTGTTCGCCGGGCACGACACGACCACATCGACCGTCGCCTTCATGTTCTACGAGCTGGCCAAGGCGCCGCACCTGGCCGAGCGGCTCAGAGCCGAGCAAGACGCGCTGCTCGATGGCGGCACACCGGGCGCCCAGCAGCTGATGAGCGGCGAGCTGGCGCAGCTGGAGATGACTTTGGAGGAGACGCTGCGCAAGTACCCGCCGGCTTGGATCGGCCCGCGCAAGTCGGTGGAGGCGTTCGAGTTCGAAGAACGCACCGTGCCCGCCAACGCGTACGTCAACTACAGCTCCTGGGCCTCGCACCACCTACCAGACGTGTGGGCTGAGCCCGAGGCCTTCCGGCCCGAGCGCTTCGCGCCCGAGGCCAAGGCAGAGATCCCCAAGGGCGCCTACATCCCCTTCGGCGGCGGCTCGCGCACCTGCATCGGGATGCGCTTCGGGCAGCTCGAGGTGCGCACGATCGCGACGCTGATCGCGCGCGACTTCACGCTCGAGCTGCCCCGTGACTTCAAATTGACTTACCGCCAGATGCCGACGATCAGCCCGCGCGAGGGCATGCCGATGACAGTGCACGCGCGCGCGGGCGACTGACGCTCGATCCGCCCGGCAGCGAGAGGCCGCCGGGCACAGCTGGGAGCTGGCCTGCGCAAGGGTCCGAGGCGTGGCTCCTCAGAGCAGGCCACAAACGCAAAGAGCAGGCTCAGGCCAAGGTGGCGAGGAACGACAGGCCGTATGTCAGCGGCTTGTCGCGTAGCACGCGCACACCTACCGAGCCCACGCGCAAGCGGCTGTCGCTGAAGAGCGTGACCGTCCCGAGGCTTGCCAGTGGGAACCCTTGCGGTTCGGCCACCAGGCGCCCTTCCAGCGGCTTGACCAACGCCGTGATCGACGCCTGCAGGCCGAACAGGCCACCGGACGCACGAGCTTCCACCTGACCGCCGCCGCTGGCAGTCGGTTCGATGTGAAAGCCGCTCGGCAAGGCTTCGTCGAGCTGCTGCTGGGTCAGGGTCGCGGTGGCGCTGATCGCCGAGCCCCGCTTCTGCATGCGCAAGTCTCTGACCGTCAGCCCCTCTGGCAGCTCTGGCACCGCCGTCAGCGTCGCCGCCTCGGCGCTGACGCTCATCGAGCCCACCTCGCGCGCTTCCGCAAGGAGCATGGCGACCTGCGAGAGCTTGACCGACAACGACCCCGCGCTGACGTGGACCGTGTCGGCTTTGCCCCACAACAGCTCGACGGCCGGGAAGGCGCTGACGCTTACGCTTCGCACCGTGCCGTAGCGGGCCACACGGTCGCGCACACGCCTGGCCGCAAGCGTCGGTAGGAAGACCTGCGCCAGCACGAGGGCCAGCAACGGGAGCCCCACGACGCACGCCCCGAGGTACACCATTGGCCTCCGTTGCATCTCCCGCCCCACGTATACAGCTTCGCACGCCACAAGTCCCTACTCTTAAGCGCACCCTACAACCCTCGCCAAGAGGGATCCGGGGGCGCGTAGCTCAGTTGGCTAGAGCACCTCGTTTACACCGAGGGGGTCGCCCGTTCGAGTCGGGCCGTGCCCATTCATGCCCTTCGGGGTACTTGCCCCTCGGGGTATTGTCCCGGCGCTTTGCGCCGCAGCCGCTAGAACATTCCCATGACCCCCATCCGCATCGCAGTCATCGGCTCTGGACCCGCCGGCTTCTACACCGCCGGGCACCTGCTCAAGGACGGGCCGGAGAACCTCGAGGTCGACATGATCGAGCGGCTGCCGACGCCCTGGGGGCTCGTGCGCTCAGGCGTCGCGCCCGACCATCCGAAGATCAAGTCGGTCACACGCGTCTATGAGAAGACCGCCGATAACCCGCGTTTTCGCTTCTTCGGCAACGTCGAGCTGGGGCGCGACGTCTCGCGTGCCGAGCTTGTCGAGCACTATCACTGTGTCGTCTACGCGACCGGCTCGCCGGCCGACCGACCGCTCGGCATCCCTGGCGAGGAGCTCGAGGGCAGCCATCCGGCCACCGACTTCGTCGGCTGGTACAACGGCCATCCCGACTACACAGACCACGATTTCGACCTCTCGGCCGAGCGCGCTGTGGTGATCGGCAACGGCAACGTGGCGCTCGACGTGGCGCGCATGCTGACGCTGACCCACGACGAGCTGGCCGTGACCGACATCGCCGACCACGCGCTCGAAGTCCTCGACGCGAGCAACGTGCGCGAGATCGTCGTCGTCGGCCGCCGCGGTCCCGCCCAGGCCGCCTTCACCAATCCCGAGCTTCTGGAGCTGGGCGAGCTCGCCGACGCCGAGGTGATCGTCGACCCTGAGGAGCTCGAGCTTGCGCTGGCGGTCAGCGACCCCAACATGGACCCGACTTCCGAGCGCAACGTCTCCGTCTTGCGCGACTACGCGCAGCGTGCCCCGAGCGGGAAGAGCAAGCGTGTGATTCTGCGCTTCCTGCTCTCCCCGATCGAGTTGATTGGGGATGGAAATGGCGTGCGTAGAGTCGTGATGGCGCGAAACGCGCTTCAGGCCGGCGAGGACGGCCGCCTCAGGGCCGAGCCCACAGGTGAGACCGAGGAGATTGACGCCGGCCTGGTGATGAGGGCGATCGGCTATCGCGGTATCGCGCTGCCTGGCGTGCCTTTCGATGATCGCAGCGCGACGATCCCCAACGAGGGCGGGCGCGTGCTCGCCGGCCCCACTGGCGTGCCCGCCGGGAGCTCGGGCGCCGCGCCCGAGGACCCGGACGCCGGCCCCCCGAACAACCCAGCTCGCGCAAATGATGGCGTGCTCCCCGGCGAGTACGCCGTCGGCTGGATCAAGCGTGGACCCTCGGGCGTGATCGGCACGAACAAGAAGGACGCCCAGGAGACCGTCGACGCCCTGCTCGAGGATCTGGCCGCCGAGAAGCACTTGGATCCTGCCGAGCGCGACCCCGAGGCGATCGAGTCGCTGCTCGCCGCGCGTGTTCCGGCGCTCGTCACCTACGAGGGCTGGTCGGAGATCGACCGCCACGAGCAAGCGCTCGGCGAGCCGCGCGGCCGTCCGCGCGTGAAGCTGACGCGCATCGAGCAGCTATTGCGCGTGGCCGCCGGGGAGAGCCCGGAGGCCGAGCCGCTGGACACGCTCGGTCTGCGCTGAGGCCGCCCTGAAGCACCCGACAGGTAGGTGCTGGCCTTGCCCGCGCCGCGCAGTTGCTAGCTGTGCCCATTTAGGCATGCCCCGCGCGCGCGCGCGGGGCCATTGCGTTTTTGTGTAACTTCGATTGACGCTTTTTGTACTCAATGGACCGCTTTTGTGGTACGCTGCCTGCCATGGCCACCGCTGCGCCACGAGTTCAGGTCGCCTTGGACGCTGCCCTGTCCGCTGCCATCGCCGAGCTGGGCGTCGGGAAGTCGAAGTCGCGTACCGTGCACGACCTGGCCCTACGAGGCGCGGAGGCGATTCGCGACGAGCAGGAGGGGCGCCAGGAAGCGATCGCCCATCTGCTCCGAATCGCACGCGGCGAAGACAACCGCTACGACTTCTCCATCTCGGAGCAGCTTCATGCCGAACGCTGAGCCGTACGGATCCGGGACTTTGCTGGTCTTCGACAGCTCGGCTTGGAACCGCCAGCGTGATCCTGCCGTTGAGGCGCGTTGGCAAGCTACAGCCGAAGCAGGCTTGCTCGCTTCGTGCCCGGTGGTAGCGCTAGAGCTGCTCGCGACTGCCCCCAACGAGGCCGCCTTCGTCGATCTCGATCAAACCCTCACATACCTGCCCACCGTCCACGTCACGCGCAGCGCGGGCGCCGCCGCAATCGGGGCCTCGCGCGATCTCCGCGGCCAACGCCGCATCCCGGCCGCCGACTACCTGATCGCGGCCGCGGCCGCCGGCCAGTCCGCCGGCGTGCTGCACTACGACCGCCATTTCGACCCCCTCTGCAGAGCCCTTGGGATCGAAAGCGTGTGGGTCGCGGAGCCGGGCTCGATCGACTAGACGAGCGGCGAGTCGGACCGCTGGACACGCTGGGTGCCCTTGCACGAGCGCGCCCTGCCGTATGCATCGACCGACAACTCCCGATTGCCCGTCCATCTGGCACACTGACTAGCTCGCGCGCCGTTAGCTCATCGGGTAGAGCTCCGGACTTTTAATCCGGCGGGGCGGGTTCGAGTCCCGCACGGCGCATGGTCAATCTCGCTCAACCAAGCGGTTTCTGAGCACCCTCAAGTCCCCACCGGCAAACTTGGTACCCAATTGGTACCGAGGTTTGCGGCTCCGAGGGCGTCAGCGTCCGAGACACAACCCCAGCCCCAGCCGTTGATCAGGACCGTGCGTCGGGTGAGCGGACAAGAAAGCTCCTCAGTACGCACGATTTAGACGCGAGCTGGCCGATGTTGATGCTCAGCCGGCGCGCTTGGCTCAGCGTCTTCGGGCGACCCAGCGAGTGCGGCCTCGTCTCTGCTTAAGAGCGTTTCCCGGCCAACTTTTACGCAAACAAGCCAGATCCGAGCCTCAAGCCTTGATCTGTCTACCCACCCGCCGATAGCTTCAAGACAACCATCAAAACGCTATTGGCCCCGCGCGCGTCAACGCCGGGGCCGTGGCCTGGAAAGGAGATAAGCCTTCCCATGCAAACCCAAAATATCGATTCAAGCTGGCGCCCGTGCAAAGACGAGCCGAGCGATGACCACGACCAGGGCCGCACGGAAGCCGCGATTATCGCGTTGCTGTTGAGCACCGACCATCACGGGCTGTGGTCGCGCGAGGAGCTGATACGCGAACTGAGCGCATCGCACCTTGAGGCGACAGACGCACTCGCAGGGCTCGCAGCATCAGGGCTGATCCACGAGCTAGGCACCGACTTCGTCGCCGCCACCAGAGCCGCGCAGCGAATGGACGACCTCGAGCTATAGCCAAGCACGACGGTAGACGCCGGGACACGCACAAGCTGCGCAGTAAGCGCAGGCGGCTCATGCGGCGCTGTGACGGGACGTGGCGGCCGGTCTGACCTGCGGGTCAATCCTCCCCCGGTCTCTGACATCCCGTCATGCGTGCGCATGGGCTCACTACGGGTTTGGGGGGCGCGCACGCCTTGCCAATTATGCCGCGCAAGCGCGGCTGGGCTGCGGCATGCACACCCCCCAAACCCTCGCAAAGGAGCAAACCATGAGCGACATGAGAGAAGACATGCTGCAGAGCCTCGCCAGGCAACGCGCAAGCAAGCAAGAGGGCTCAAACGCCCTCTGGAAGATGAGCGCTGAGGAGCGCTTGGCGGCGATGCGACGCGGAGAGCTGACCTGGAACCAGCTCTACGAGTGGGCCAGCCGCGCCGGGTACGAGGTGCCACTACTCAACGGCGAGTTCGAGTTCATCGCTGTCCTCACACCCGAGGTAGCTGACACACCCAAGCGGAAATAGGCACACCCAGACACGGGCGGCACGCACGGACACGTGCCGCCCGCTGTCGCCACGGCGACTAACCCGGCCGCGCCAGGCGCTAGCTTGCCGGACAATGGAGTACCGCTCACAGATCCCTATAAAGATCGCGATCGATGGCGAGCCCGTCCGGTGCAGCACACTTGCGACGAGCGTCGGCGCCTACATCCTTGCCATTGAGACCGTCCTCCCCGACCAGGCCATCGACCTGCACTCCATCTACACCGGCCACGCCAACACCAAGACCCAAGTGACCCACCTGATCCTCACCCCCAAGCTGCGTGAAGCCACGACAGTCGAGCACGACCACGATCAGCTCCCCGTCATGCACTCCCGTCGTAACTGCCTATACGACCACCTGCACCAACTCCAAGACCTCCTGCAAAGCCACGGCATCGACGCCCAGGTCCCAATCGACGACAACGCGATCGAAGCCATCGAGGACTGAGGGGCATCCCGCCGGCCGGCGATAGCCAAGGCGGGAGGACCGGCTAGAGCCGGCGAGCGTCCTCAAACCGATATCCGAGACGTGCCGAGATATTGTCGGCGGTGGCTAGAAGATGCTGCAGGAGCTGGTCGATCATCTCCTCCGCGGAGATCATGGATGTGTGGGCCGCCAGGTTGATCGCCGCAACGACCTGTCTGTTTTCGTTGCGTACCGGACAGGCGATCGACACCAGGCCTCCCGCCAGCTCCTCGTCATTGACAGCTATCCCCTCGTCGAGCACAAGCTCCAGCTCGGCCCGTAGAGCCTTCTTGCTGGTGATCGAGTTCGGGCCGCGACGCTTGAGCGTCATCGCGGCGATCAGCTCGTTTTGCTCTGGCTCGGGCAGGTTGGCGAGCAACACCTTACCCATCGAGGTGCAGTAGGCCGGCAGGCGTGAGCCCGGACGTAGGTTCAGGTCTATCTTGTTTTGCCCGCGCCGGAAGCTTCGCGCACGCTCCACATACAGGATCTCCGGACCGTCGAGCACCGACAAGTTCGCCGTATAGGAAGTGCTCTGGCGCAGCCCTTCCAGGTACGGGCGCGAGGGCTCACGCAAACCGGTTGAGTTCAACGCCGACATGCCCAGGTCGGTGACACGCAACCCCAACCTGTACTTGCGGGACGCACCCTGCTCCAGAAAACCGAGCGCGACAAGCGTGATCACATACCTGTGGGTGGTCGAGCGGCTCATTCCAAGGTCGTCGGCGATCTCAGCGATCCCGAGCACCGACCGCTGCGGCGTAAAGCACCCAAGGATCGCTAGGCCGCGCTCCAATGATTGCGAGTACTGGGGTTCACGTAGAGTCGGCACCTGCCCTGGCTTGGGCGCAGTCATCCGGATTCCGGTGGTGTCGCGATCCCCCAAGCCGCCTCCGTGGCTAGCGGTGGTGTCTCGGCGAGTCGAACGTCAGGCCCCACGAAAGCCTCCCTGACGCTCGACCCGCCGCAGAACACAGACAACGAGCGAGAAGAGCGCGGCGCCAACCCGCCACGGACCTGAACTCTCGCCTCTCCGTGGGTGCGTGGGCGTCTCGCACCCTCGCGGAATCGAGCGACGGTAAGCAGCCTCTGCTCATCGCTCACGCCACCTGTGGTCGTAGAGCTCAGCCGACGCCGGCCCGCTGAACTCTCGACCACCGCTCCCCATTGCCTATCCATAGACACCACAGTCGCCATGATCGGACTCTTTGCGCCGTTTAGCTAGACATCGTTTTAGGGTCCAAAGTTTGGAACACACAAACAGACTGGGAAATAGGGCTTTTCTGCGGACCCGAACTTCCAGTACGCTGCATAGTTCAATGGCAAAGACATCACCAAGAAAGATCCCCAGTCGGGCGATGACCTCGGTCGTCTATTGGGCGGTCCTTGGTCTGGTCATCGAACGTCCCAGCTATGGCTTGGAGCTTTACAACCGATACCAGCGCCTGTATGCCGATCTGCTCCCCATCAGCGGTAGCTCGCATATCTACACAGCACTCGACGAACTGGAAAGCCGCGGGTTCATCGAGACCATCCCCGAAGTCGCGACGGGCCGCCAGCCCAAGCCGCACTACCGAGTCACCACCCTTGGGATCAGCCACTTCGAGGACTGGTATGTGGAGCAGATGGACGCACAGCGTCGCAGCCTGGAGCTATGGGCAAGACAACTAGCGATCTTTGCTCACGACCCGACGACTGCCATCGATCTAATTCGTCGTTTTCGACGCGAGTACCTGGCGAAGGCAGGCCAGATCGGACAAGGACCACAGGGCTCTATAGGAGCGTCTCGCGGCGCATTGATCGACGAGCTCGTCGCTGAGCAGCAACGTATCGCGGCCGGCGGGATGCTTTCCTGGCTGCGGTTCGCCAACGCCCGATTCGAGCAGCGCGCAAGGAGCATCGCCGGCGATGACCCTGCTTGAGCTTGAGCGCGTAGGCAAGCGCTACAAGCGCGGAGGCCGCGTCGCCCTGGGCGACGTATCGATGGAGATCCATCCAGGCGAACTGGTCGTCGTTTGGGGCGAGCGCCAATCCGGCCGCTCCACACTGCTTCGGATCGCCGCCGGGATTGAAACGCCAGACACCGGCGCAGTCAAGTTCGAAGGCGCCGAGCTCACCACGCAGGATCGGAAGAAGCTTGGCCAGGATGTCGGCTACTGCCGACGGGATTTTCGTCGCCGGCAGGGCCCAACCGTCCTCGACCAGCTGATTTCAGGACAGCTCGGCCGCAGGGTTCCACAACCCGTAGCGCTTGCCCATGCCTGGAGAGCGTTGGAGCGCGTACAAGCCAGCTCGTGCGCCGCATTCCCAGCAACCGACCTGAAGACCGACGAAACCGTGCGTGTAGCGATCGCCCGTGCGCTCACCTGCAGTCCGCGTCTGCTCGTTATCGATGAGCCAACGCTCGGCGTAGAGCCGCTCGATCGAGACGGCATCCTCGAGCTGTTGCGTTCGCTCGCCAACGACGGCATGGCGATCCTCTCAAGCACTGGCGAAGGCACCGGCTTCTTGGGAGCAGACCGGGTCCTCTCACTCGAAAAAGGCAAGCTAGAGGGCGAACTGACACCAGACCTCGCGCCAGTGTCGGACCTCACCCGCCACCGGCAGGCACGCGGATAACCGGAGACAGGCGCGGCAGGAATGCTGGAACTCGAAGGCGTAGCCAAGCATTACCAAGGGGCAGAGGAGACAGTGCGCGCTGTCGATGGCGTGAGCTTCAGGATCTCCCCCGGGGAAATGTTCGCCCTACTCGGTCCTAGTGGCTCTGGCAAGACGACACTGTTGTTGTTGATCGCGGCGCTCTTGAAACCGGACGCGGGCACGATCCGCTACCAGGGACGGGACATTGCCTCGTTCTCTGAACGTGAGGCAAGCGAATACCTGCTGCGTGATGTCGGGTTCATTTTCCAGAACTTCCGTCTGATGCCCCGTGTCCCGGTTTTGGAGAACGCGGCCCGCAAGCTGCTCATCAGTGGCGTGGGGGTGCACGAGTCACAGGCCCGTGCGCTCCCTTGGCTTGAGCGCGTCGGGCTTGCCAGCCGCTTGCAGCACACCCCCGAGAAGCTCTCCGGCGGTGAGCGCCAGCGCGTCGCGATCGCTCGCGCACTCGCACCCGAACCAGGGCTAGTCCTCGCTGACGAGCCCACCGGTAACCTTGACAGCACACGGAGCCGAGAGATAGTAGAGCTGTTGAGATCGGTCGCGCGTGAGCGCAGCGCGTGCGTGCTACTCGTCACCCACGACACCGAAGTCGCTGGCATCGCCGACCGTTGCTGCACTTTGCACGACGGCAATCTTCTCGACGGCGTTCACCTCAGCAGCACGGACGCGCCCCACGATGCGCAAGCGCAATCCGTGTCCGCTCCAGGGTGAGCAGCCTTGGCCAGCGTTGACTACTCGAAGTGGCACGGCTTGATGCGGGCGCGTGCTCTCATCTACTTCTACGGCCGACGACTACGGGTACATGCGATGCAGGAGCTGTTTGCGGGTGTTGGGGTAGCCGTCGCGGTGGCGCTCGTTTTCGCAGTCACGGTTGCCAGCAACGGCGTAACGAGTTCCGCAAACAATGTCGTGCATGCGGTGATCGGCCCAGCGGATCTGCAGCTTCAAGCGCGTGGACCAAATGGCTTTGACGAACATCTGATTACCCAGGTGGAACGTCTCCCCGGCGTGGCGCATACCGGACTATTCCTTGAACAGGCAGCTACCATCGTCGGTCCGGACGGTCGTCGGGTAGCGGTTACTGTCGCGGGTGCCAACGTCCGCCTCGCAGTGATGGACGGCCTCTCCCACACCCTGCCCAGCGGCGTACTCTCAGAAGGCATCGGCCTCAGCGAGGCGAGCGCCAGCGCACTGGGAATCACCAGGCCGTCCGCGGTGACGATGGATCTTCGTGGGCGAGCAATCCGGCTGAACGTATCTGCGATTTTGGGACGCGAAACCGCCGGAGCACTGTCCACCGCCAAGATCGCAATCACGCCGCTCTTCCATCTGCAGGAACTCACCGGTCTACCTCACCGCGTCAGCCGCATCCTCGTCCAGAGCCAGCCCGGACATGAAGCTGCAGTGCGCGCCGAGTTGGACAAACTCACTGGCGGACACCTGACCGTCGCTGCCGCCGATCAGGACGTCTCGCTGCTGCGCGAGGCGCTACGCCCAAGCAACCAGGCAAGCGAGTTGTTCGCTGGTCTAAGCGCCCTTCTGGGTTTCCTGTTCGCGTTCAACGCAATGCTGCTCACGGTCCCCGAGCGACGCGAAGCGATCGCCGATCTACGCCTCGACGGTACCCCACGCACCGCGATCGTACAGATGGTCCTCTTTGAGGCGCTGTGCCTGGGGCTCGCTGCCTGCCTAGTCGGACTGCTCGGCGGCTATGCCCTGTCGATAGGGCTCTTCCATCCGTCGGTGGCGTATCTCGCGCAAACGTTCACACTCGGCACAAGCACGAAGATAGGGGCTCAGCCTGTAGTGCTCTCGGTTGCAGGAGGAGTGCTGGCGACATGCCTTGCCTCGCTGGTGCTGCTGCAAGATCTGCGCCGCGGACGCCCCCTGGATGCCGTTTTCGCCCAAGACGATGACGCGGGCGGACTATCCCCAAATGCCAGGCGATGGTTGTCGATGAGTACTGCGGGTCTTGTGGTGCTCGCCAGCGGTCTATTTGTCTTGGTGCCAAGCGCGGCCCTCATCGCGTGTGTCGTACTCGCGTTGGCGACCATACTCGCGGTTCCCCTGGTGTTTGAGATCATCCTGTGGGTATCTGATGCCCTCGCGTCCGGTAATCCAAAATTTACAGTTCTACCGCTAGCCCTCTCGTCACTAAAAAGCACAACGCTACGGTCCTTGGCTCTTGCCGCGACGGGAGCAGTCGCACTTTTTGGCAGCATCGCGCTCGGCGGCGCCCGCGACGACCTACTTCGTGGACTACATAGCTTTGCGAGTGCTGACGCGGCCGACGCGTCTATCTGGGTGATGAATCCAGACGACACAGCGACAGCCAACAATTTTCGGCCCGACCACTACGCATCCCGCATCAGCCAGATATCGGGAGTCGCCAGCGTCCATCTCTTCCAAAGTGAGTTTATGACAATAGGTCATCGGCGCGTATGGGTCATCGCGAGACCAACCAGCGCAAGCGTCGGATTGCTAACCAGTCAGATAGTTGAAGGCAATGCCGCAATTGCTACCCAGCGCCTGCGCCAGGGAGGCTGGATCGCGGTGTCCAAGCAGATTGCAGAAGAACGTCACGTCGGGCTCGGGGAAGTGTTGGAGCTTCCCGCCCCGACGGGTACAGTCGGCTTCAGGCTAGCCGCCACAACGACCAACTTTGGTTGGACTTCTGGGGTGGTCCTAATGAGCGTCAACGATTACAGCCGGTTCTGGGCCACTTCGGAGCCTTCGGCCCTTGGGATTGATCTAACTCGGGACACGCCTACCGGGCTCGCGCTGCGAGAGATCGACAGCGCGCTCGGCCCAAAGAGTGGTTTGGAAGTGGTCACTGCGGATACTCGGGCAGACCGATTCGACGCCATCGCCGGCGAAGGGCTCCAGCAGCTTGGCGAGATATCAACTCTACTGGTGGCCACAGCGATCCTGGCGATGGCCGCGGCACTCGGATCGAGCATCTGGCAAAGACGGCAGTCGCTCGCCGAACTCCGGCTCGAAGGCGCCCCACGCCGTCAACTTCAGCTCGTGCTTCTCGTTGAATCAGCGTTGATGCTCAGCGCAGGATGCTTGAGTGGTGCGGTAGCCGGTGTCTATGGTCAGTTAGTGATCGACGCCTACCTAAAGCATGTGACTGGTTTCCCCGTCGCGGGTGTATCCACAGGTCAGCACCCAATCGAAATATTCGCGCTTGTCATCGTTGCCGTGCTTTTGATCGTGTCTCTACCCGGCTGGTTCGCTTCAGGCGTACCCGTAACGCTCGCCCTCAATGAGTAAAGGGCACACGCACCTTCTCGGCGAGGCGCAGTGCGAACACGAGTACCAACGGGCACTTGATTCGAGCCCCAAATGTCTGCATTTGGTGATCGCCGGCTCCTGACCCGAGCCGGCGCAGCTCTAGTGATCGCAAACGCCCGGTTCTGGCCCTCGGTCGCCCCGGTAGTTGGTAAGCAACTCAGGAGATGGGAGCTGCGCGCCCGCGCCATTAAGGATCCAGCGCTACGAGCGCTGGCACTTGAGAAGCTACTCGAGGAGCGCTTCAACGCTGAGGTCGCAGCAACACTGGCCACGCTCGCGCCACGAGAGCACCGCCAGGCCGTTACCGAAGCGATCGTGGCCTACGAGGTCATCTACGACTATCTCGACGGACTGACCGAGCAACCCACGATCGACCCGCTCCGCGACGGGCACGATCTCTACCGAGCCTTCACCGACGCAATCACGCTCCACACGGAGCCCACCTGCGACTACTACTCCTCCCGGCCGACGAACGACGGCGGCTACCTAGAAGAGTTGGTCGATGTCGTGCGACGATCGCTCGCCGCGTTGCCCTCCGCGGCGACCGTTACTCACGCAGCTAAACGGGCCGCGGAGCGCTGCACGGAAGCACAGATCCGGGCCCATGCCGTTCCGCAACTTGGGACGAGCCAACTTGAACAGTGGGCCAGAACGGAGGTCCACGAAACACCACTCGGATGGCGAGAATTCCTCGCGGGCGCAGCTTCCTCGGTGCTAACTATCCACGCACTGATCGCCACAGCCGCCAATGAGCGCGTCACACCTAAGCAGGCCATAGCGATCGACACCGTCTACCTCTCGATCGCCGTGCTGAGCACAATGCTCGACAGCCTCGTCGACCATGAACACGACATGCAGACATGCCAGATCGGCTACATCCGCTACTACCCCGACCACGACCTCCTCGCCAGAGACCTCGCCGGCGTAGCGCGACGCGGCGTGGAGTGCGCCTCCCCTTTGCCGGACGGCGCGCACCATGTAATGACTCTCGTCGGTGTCGCCGCCTACTACATTTCCGCACCAACAGCCAATGGCGACTTTGCGCGGCCAGTTACCCGCCAAGTTCGCCAAGAGCTCAAGCCGCTCATCACCCCAACCCTTGGAGTCATGCGCACATGGCGAGCCGCAAAGCGGGCCCGCCGGGCGATCGGGCGTGACAACGATCGCTGATGTGCACTGCGGCATCGGTGACAGACGACGATCCCCATCGAGCGCGCTACGTCGCGATCATCGCCGACGGCAATGGCCGCTGGGCACAAGCGCGCGGACTACCCGTCCACGACGGCCACAAGGCTGGGGCAGACACCCTGAAGGCCCGGCTGCGCGACGCGGTAGAACTCGGCATCGAGGAGTTGACCGTGTACTCCTTCTCCACCGAGAATTGGGCGCGCCCCGCAGATGAGGTACAGAGTCTGATCGCGATGCTCGCCCAACGCATCGCCCAAGAAACCCCCGAGCTTCACCGTCAAGGAGTCCGTATGCGCTTCATAGGACGCCGAGAGGGAGTCCCGAGCGAACTGGTCGAGCCGATGCACAAAGCGGAAGCACTCACCGCGACCAACAAGCGCCTCGCCTTGTTCATCGCCTTCAACTATGGCGGACGCTCCGAGATCCTGGATGCCGCCAAGCGATTCGCCGGCGGCAGCGAAGCACAGTTCCGCGCCTGCCTATACGCACCGGAGATGCACGACCCCGACATCATCATCCGCACCGGCAGCGAGCGACGGCTCTCAAACTATCTGCTGTGGCAAGCCGCCTACTCGGAGCTCATGTTCCGCGATGAGCCGTGGCCCGACTTCACAAGGCAATCCATCCTCGATTGTCTGACCGAGTACGGCGAGCGTCGCCGCCGCCGCCCCGGCAGACGGTGATCCCGTTTCGGTAGACCCACACGAGCGAGACGGGATTGGTTTGGGATTTGGATGGGCGTTCGCGGAGGTACCAGAAGGCCTCTACCACGTCCGTGTCGCCTCGCCCTGGTCCAAGATCGGCCGTACCTCGAACTCGGCTTCGGGGCCGTGGCCGAGACGGCCCCGAACCCTCCGCGACTCCTCAAAGCGTCCTCGAACCTCGCCTGTGGCAAGAACGACGCAGTCACCCCTCAACGCCCCCAACAACTCGATGCAGACTATACGCACCGATGGTGCTGTAACCCCAGTCTCCCTCTTGGGGAATGTTAAGAGTAAGCATCTCAAATGAGCTGAGCCGTCCTGAGTTTCACTTTCAGTCCTATCCTCTTGTGTCGTTGTTCTGCGAGCCGTACGTTCAAATACATGCAGACGACTCACAAGGTGCAGGGCAATGATGCGGGTAAATACGCGACCTATTTGACCTCGACCTCTGAGCGGGGCGACTACTACATAGACCCGGCCGATGAGAGCGGCGAGGGCGCCGCCGGTGAATGGCACGGCAACCCAGCCGTCCTCGCATCGCTCGGCCTCTCACCCGACAGCGTCGTGCAGCGCGACCAGCTCCTCGCGTTGATGAATGGTCAGGCCCCGAGCGACGGTCGCGAGATCAGGGCCGTCGGCGGCGACGGCACGAGGGTCGCGGGGATCGATATGAGCTTCAGCCCACCCAAGGACGTGTCCGCCCTGTGGGCCGCATCCTCCACCGAGTACCGAGAACAGATCGAGGCCGCGCACAAGGACGCCGTCGCAAGCGCGATGGGCCACCTCGAGCGCGACGTGGAGCTGGTGCGCGTGCGCGAAGCGGCCGAGTTGAAATGGCAGACAGCGAAAGGCGTCGTGGCAGCCAAGTTCATGCACAACACGAGCCGCCTCACCGCGACCCAAGAGAAAGACGGGGTACCCGACCCGCAACTGCACACCCACGTCGTCGTACTCGCCGCTGAGCGCCACGACGGCAAGTTCGCTGCCGTCGATTCTCGCCAGGTCTTTCTGAGCGCGTGCGAGAACGGTGCTTGGTACCGGTCAGTGCTCGCACAGAACCTCCAAGAACTTGGAGTACAGATCGAACGCGGCACCGGCAAAGACGAACGCTACTTCCAGGTCAAGGGCATCCCGAAAGAGTTGGCCGAGCGCTGGTCAACCCGTACCAGCCAGATCCGTCAAGCCGCCCGCGATTTCAGGACACACTATGGGCGCGAACCCAACGCGCGTGAGCTGGCGGAGCTGACGACCGGCACCCGCGGCACCAAGTCATCGCTCGCACCCGAGAAGGTCGATGTGGCTTGGCGGGAGCTGGCCACCGAACACGGCCTCACCCAAGACCACGCCCACAGTCTCTTCAACACGCCCGAAAAGACGCGTACACAGGACAGGACCGCCCGCCAGAGCGAGGGTCCACCCATCGGTTTCTCCCACAAGCTGGTCGAGCGGGTGACGGCGAAAAGCTCGACGGTCAGCGAGCGCGAACTCTACGCCACCGCCTACGAGGCATCCGCCGGCGTCTGCCACCCCAGCGACGCCCAAACCCTCGTCAAAGACCTGGCGCGCTCCGGCGAGCTCATCCGACTCCAGGGCGGCAAGTGGACAACCAGACAACTACGCGAACGCGAGCAGCGGACGATCGCAACCGTCAAGGACCGGGTCAGCGAGCGGGCGGCACCTGTGCGCGAGCAGTCTCTGCGCGAAGCCGAACGGGAGGTCGCGCGCGAGATCGGCGGTCCCCTCAGCCAAGAGCAACAACAGGCCCTACAGACCATCACCGGCGAGTGCGGCGTCACAACCCTGATCGGCCAGGCCGGGACCGGCAAGGGCGTCGTCCTGCAAGCCGCGACCAACGCCTGGCAGAAGGACGGGTACACCGTGCTCGGCACCGCCATCGCCGGCGCGACCGCCGAGCGCCTCGGCGCCGACGCCAAGACCGACCAGTCGCTGACGACCGACTCGCTGCTCGGTGCTGTCAGGGCGGACATGCTCAACCTCGACAAGAACACCGTCGTGGTGATGGACGAGGCCGGCATGGCCGACACCAACCGCCTCTCCCGGCTCGTGCGACAGACCGCTGAGAAGGAATCAAAGCTCGTCCTCGTCGGTGACAGCGCGCAACTCTCACCCATCGGGGCTGGAGGATTGTTTGACCACATAACGGACTGCGCCCCCAACGCCCAACTCACCGAGGTCCACCGCGCCGAGAACCAATGGGAGCGCGAAGCCTGGGCACAAGTCCGTGCCGGCAACGCGACCGCCGCGCTCGCCGCCTATCAAGCCCACGACCGTCTACACATAACCGACACCCGCGAGCAAGCCGCACAACAGATGGTCGCCGCGTGGAACGAGCAACGCCTCGAACATCCCGAGGGGCGCACGGTGATGTTGAGCGACAACACCAATGAGGAGCTTGACCGTCTCAACAAGCACGCCCAGGAATATCGCGACCTCGCCGGCGAGCTCGGCAACGACCGCGCAAACCTACCCGACGCTCCCTACCAGCTCGCCGCCGGCGACCACGTCATCTTCACCCAGCCTCACTACTAGTGCTCCGGGAGTGTCAGATTAACGGTGGATGTGCTTGGTGGTTTTAGTTGATTCTTCCTTCGAACGCTATCGCGAATGCGTTTAGTGCGGGCTTCCATCTCATTGCCCAGCGTGCTCTGCCTCGCCCGGTGGGGTCCAGCGCTCTGG
>DATCEK010000156.1:0-43770 GCA_036510155.1 Solirubrobacteraceae bacterium
CCCCCGCCACGACCGGACCCGCAACAGGGCGCTTTCGGCGCTCGCCCGCGAGCTCGAGATCAAGTGTGTGGCCACCGGCAACGTGCACGCCCACACGCGCGCACGCGCCGAGTTGCAGGATGCCTTCGTGGCATTGCGCAACCACCTGACGCTCGATGCCTCCGAGCCGTTACGACGCGGTAACCACACCCACGTGATGAGCTCGCCGCAGGCGATGGCCGCTCGCTTTGCCGATCACCCCGAGGCGGTGCACGAGACGCTGCTCCTGGCCGAGCAGCTGAGCTTCGACCTGACGAAGGATCTCGGCTACAGCTATCCGGGGTCCGAGGACGCGAGCGCTCCGCGGCGTCTGGCCGAGTTGTGCTGGGCTCGCCTCGAGGCCCGCTACGCAGGATGTGCCGCTCGTGAGGAGGCCCAGGCACGTCTGGGCGAGGAGCTGCGCGTGATCGATCGCCTCGGCCTGGCAGGATTCTTCCTGCTACATCACGACATGCTCGAGCTTGCGCGCGAAGTGGCTGTGCAGGTGCGGGGACGCGACACGGCGCGTGCGCTCTTGGCCCCAGGGCGCGGGCGCGGCTCGTCGGTGTCTTCAATCGTGTGCTATCTGACAGGCCTCTCGCACATAGACCCGATCGCAAACGGACTATTGCTGGGGCGCTTCCTGCACGAGGACTTGCGCGGACTGCCCGATATCGACCTCGACTTTCCTCGCGACATTCGCGAGGTCTTGATCCCGCGTGTACACGAGCGCTACGGGCACGAGCGCGCCGCACTGGTTGCGGCCTTTCCAACGTTTCGCGCACGGGGAGCAATCCGCGAGCTGGGCAAGGTTCTTGGCTTGCCACCGGGGGAGATCGAGCGCATGGCGCGCATGGCCGACGGCAGGGGCGACGTTGAGCGCGACGTTGCCGCCGGCTTGGGCTCCGGGAGAACTTCCTCTGAAAGTGCCTTCTCTCACGGTTCGCACGCATGCGGCGGTTCGCACGCGGGTGGGGATCGCCTCAATGGCGGAAAGACCGTTCAGGCGCGCTCGACACGCTGGTCCTGGCTCGCGCGACTGGTGGCAGAGGCATACCGTCTGCCTCGCCATCTCTCCCAGCACTCCGGCGGGATGGTGATCTCGACAAGGCCCTTGATCGACTGCTGCCCGGTGGTGCCCTCGGCGATGGAGGGCAGGCAGATGGTTCAGTGGGACAAGGACTCCTGTGCGGACGCGGGCTTCCTGAAGATCGACCTGCTGGGGCTGGGAATGCTCTCGGCGGTGGAACGCTGTGTGGACTTGGTCGCAAGCACGCGCGGGGAACGCGTGGACCTGTCGCGCATACGTTTCGACGATCCCGACACGTTCAAAGCGATCCGCGCGGCCGACACGGTCGGCGTCTTTCAGATCGAGAGCCGCGCGCAGATGCAGTCGCTGCGGCGCACCCGGCCGAGGAACCTAGACGACCTGACCGTGCAGGTGGCGATCGTGCGGCCGGGACCGATCCAGGGGGGAGCGATCAACCCATACATCGAGCGGCGCGCCCGCCTGCGCGAGGACCCGGACTACCGGATTCCTTACGAGCACCCATCTCTAGAACCGGTGCTCGAGGACACGCTCGGCACGATCATCTTCCAGGACCAGGTGATGCAGGTGGCAGAGGCGTTCGCGGGCTTCTCGCCGGGAGAGGCCGACGGACTGCGTCGCGCGATGAGTCGCAAGCGCTCGGAGGAGGCGATGAACAGCCACCGCAAGCACTTCGTCGCCGGTGCGATGCGTCATGTCGATGCCGATGCGCAGACAGCAGAGCGTGTATGGGAGATGGTGGCGGGCTTTGCCGGCTTCGGTTTCCCCAAGGCTCATGCCGCCGCCTTCGGCCTGCTGGCCTACCAGTCGACGTGGCTGCGCGTCCATTACGCCCCAGAGTTCCTGTGCGCGCTCTTGAACGAGCAGCCGATGGGTTTCTATGCACCAGACAGCCTTGTGCACGAGGCCCAGCAACGGGGGATCAAGGTTTTGGGACTCGATGTGAATGCCTCGGACGTGCAGTGCACGGTGGAGCAGGGAGCGGTGAGGCTCGGCCTGGGCTATGTCAAAGGCGTCCTTGCGGACGAGGTGCGCGAGCTCGTCGCCGAGCGCGAACGCGGCGGTGGGTTTCGCGATTTGGGCGATCTCGCCGCGCGGGGAGCGACGCGTCGCGGCACGCTCGAGCAACTGGCCTGGGCCGGCGCGTGCGACGGCCTCGTGGATGTGGAGAGAGCAGCGGGCTCGGCGACCCGTCCAAGGGAAGATGCGGAAGGTGGAGCGGAGGATCGGCTGAACGCACGTAGGCGCGCCGCTCTGTGGCAGTTGGGAATCGCGTCTCCTGGAGAAGCCGTAGGCGATGCGGTTCAGCTCGCTTTGCCGATCGAGGTGCCGCAAGCGCCCCACCTGAGGCCGCTCGACCGCTGGCAACAGGTGCTCGCCGACTACGCCACGAGCGGGGTGACAGTCCACGACCACGTTATGGCCGTCCTGCGCCCACGCCTGTCAATCCCGATGCTGGCCACAAGCGCCCAGCTGTCGCGTATGCCGCACGGCTGCTCGGTGGCGGTGGCCGGCATGACGATCGCCCGTCAGCGCCCTGGCACGGCCAAGGGAACGATGTTCCTGCTGTTCGAGGACGAGTGGGGCACGGTCAACCTGGTCGTGTCGGCCCCGGTGTACGAGCGCCAGCGCGGGCTCGCGCGCGCCGAGCCGTTGCTGCTGGCACGCGGTCGTTTGGAGCGCTCGCCATCGGGAGTGCTCAACGTGATCGTTTCGGAGCTGGCCGCGCTCGAGCGCTTCCTTGCGCCGGTTGAGAGGAGTGAGGTAGGGGGGGGCGGGGCAGCGCGCGTAAGCCGGCTCCGGGGCGCCGATCCTCCGGCGCAGGAGGGCGAGCAGCAAGGCGCCGAGATGGGAGCGGACATGCGCGCCGTAGCCCCGCCGATCCAGAGCTTTGCTTCTGGTCGGCGACGGTAGGCAGAGCGCGCCGCGCCGCCGAGCTGGCTGCTCGTGGTCGAAGCTATGAGCCGGTAGTCTGGATTGCGTGAACTATCGCAAGCTCGGCTCCAGCGGCATCGATGTCTCGGAGATCAGCCTCGGCTCGTGGCTGACCTACTCCGGGGGAGTGGGACGCGAGCAGGCCGAGGCCTGTGTAAAGACGGCCTTCGAGGAGGGCATCAACTTCATCGACACCGCCAACGTCTACGGACGGGGCGCGGCCGAGTCGCTGCTCGGCGAGGTGCTCTCAGGTTATGACCGCGACTCATATGTGCTCGCCACAAAGGTCTACTTCCAGATGTCCGATACCGACAGAGGCCTCTCGGCGGCGCAGATCCACAAGCAGATCGACGCTTCCCTGGAGCGCTTGCGCACCGACTACGTCGACCTTTATCAGTGCCATCGCTACGACGAGGGCACGCCGCTCGAGGAGACGATGCAGGCTTTGACCGAAGTGGTTGAGGCCGGCAAGGCCCGTCACATCGGCTTCAGCGAGTGGCCGGTCGAGAAGATCGAGCAGTCCTTGGCACTGCCCGGTGTGGCGAGATGGGTCTCGAGCCAGCCCCAGTACTCGATGCTGTGGCGTGCGCCAGAGGCAGAGGTGATCCCGTTGTGCGAACGCGAGGACATCTCCCAGATCGTGTGGTCCCCGCTCGGTCAGGGAGTGCTCACCGGTAAGTACCGTCCCGGCGAGCAGCCACCAGCGGACTCGCGAGCCGCCAGTGACAGCATGAGCGACTTCATCGGCCAGCTGATGCAGGACCCGGTGCTCGAAGCGGTCCAGCGCCTGCGCCCCGTTGCTGAGAGCGCCGGCTTGACGATGCCTCAGCTGGCGCTCGCGTGGGTCCTGCGCCAACCGAACCTCGCCTCGGCGATCGTGGGCGCAAGCCGCCCTGAGCAGGTGCGAGCGAATGCGTCTGCCTCGGGCATAACGCTCGACGCCGCAACGCTCTCCGCGGTGGACGAGGCGCTGGGCGACGTCGTCGTTCGCTGATTCAGGCCTGCTTCACCGCCGACACCTCCACAAGGATCTTGACCTTGCCCCCGCGGCGTGGGTGCGTCCGAGGGCGTCCAGATCGTCCATTTTATGCTGGTTTCTGAACGTATCGGACGCATTGGACGATATGACTTTTGTCAAATTTTTGTCACGGGTCACGACTGGACTTGTTCCATGGGCTGCCTTTGCAGGCAGCCGCGTATAGGCTAGTATGCGGGTATGAAGCGCACAACTCTATCACTTCCCGACGATCTCGCTCAAGCGCTTACGCGTGAGGCGCATCGCCGCTCAACGTCTGCCTCCGCGGTAGCTCGCGATGCGCTCGCAAAGCATCTCCATCTCGTCCCAGGTGACGCGCGTCCGCTGCCGTTCGCAGCACTCGGCCACAGCGGCCATCAAACGACTGGTCGGGACATGGAGCAACTGCTTGCGCACGAGTGGGATGAGCACCCTCGCGATCGTTGATGCCGGACCGCTCTACGCGGCGGCAGACTCCGACGATCGCGATCACGCCGCGTCGCTCGCAACGCTATCTCGAGCCGACCTACGCCTTGTCGTGGCTGCTCTTGCCGTCGCCGAGGCGACCTACTTCGTCGGACGACGCCTTGGGCCAGTGGCCGAGCAGTCATTCTTGAGTGGCCTTGGCGGGTTGGATGTCGAGGGACCCACCAGCGAGGATTTCGCGCGCATGGGCGAGCTTGTCAAGCAGTACGAGGACTTTCCGCTTGGCGGCACCGACGCGTCCGTGGTCGCTCTCGCCGAGCGACTGGATGCGTCACTCATCGTCACGCTCGATCGTCGCCATTTCGCCGCGGTCAAGCCGCGTCATTGCGACTCGTTTCAGTTGTTGCCCTAGCACGCAAGATATGAAGTTGCCGTTGGGTAGATGAGGCGGTAATGGCTCTGACCGGACAGACCCATGCCTGGTTATCGTCAGTGCGGATCTAGGGTTTGTCGCACGGCTTGTAGTGGGACCATGAGCGTGTTGGAATCGAGGTCGGAGGGCTCGAACCCGAAGCCTCTGTAGAAAGAGGCGGCGCGAACGTTCAGCGCGTCTACCGTGATCGCGCGTATCGCGATCTCCTCTGAGGCTCGTAGGACGCGCTGAAGTGCGTCGAGTAGGAGACTGCGTCCCAGACCGGCGCCTTGGTAGGGCGTTGCGACGGCGAGACGGGCGAGGAGAGCGACGGGTATCGGAAAGTGCCGTGATAGCCCTCGGCGCACCTTGGCGGTCGCTTGTTCGTGCTCAACCTGTGCCGCGATGAGCGTGTAGTAGCCCACTACCTGCCCGCTATCTACGGCGCTCACGAACGTCCGGGAGGCATCGCGTCGTTGAGTCTGGCCGGCGTAGGCGATCAGCCAGCGATCCAGGGTCTCCTCGCCGCAACGGAAAGCATCGACATGGTGAGCTGTGCGATCGAACGCGGCGGTCGCGGTAAAACGTGGCGTCACGCCTCTGGCAGAACGCTTGGCTTCTCGGTGAGCCGGCGCAAGCCCCGTTCGGTCTCGGGAGAGGGCCGCTCCAGGGCGGTTAGGAATCTTTGTGCAGCCTCGTCGTCGAGGAGGTAGCGGGTCCGCTCAGCAAGGGTTCGCTCGGCCTCTCTATGGGCTGCTCGGCGTACGAACTCGCTCAAAGTCTCGCCGTTGACACTCGCCGCGGCCTGCTCGAGGTTGCGCTCCTCCTCAGAGATCCTGATCTCGATCCTGCGTGTCTTGGTTGTCGTGCTTGACGCCATCGCCCATAGTGTACGGCATCCGTCCGGACGGATGCCTCGCAGGGCTGCTTTGTGGAGTGTTTGTCGCCGATATGGTGATTCTGGCTCCATGAAATGTGCCAACTACCAAGGGGCGGTGCTTGCATGACGGCCTTCCGATGGACGCCTTCCAGCCGGAGGGGCCACTAGGTCACTGGTCGAGCCGGGCGTGTCTCTACACTCCTCGCGCTGATGGGATCCGATGCTCAGATCGTCGCGCAGCCCGCCCGGGACGAGGTGCTCTACCGCGTCATGCGCGCGGAGCGGCCACATGTAGAGGACTTCCGCTCTCATCGCGAACAGCCGCGTAGGCGCCCTGTTCCGGCGAGTACGCCGTGGCTAATGGTGGTCGGCGTGTCGATGTTCGACACGCGTGAGGGAGCACTGCAGATCGCCCGGCGCCGGCCGGCGTGGATCGCCGAGTTGCGTCTGGCTGAAGGTCGGGGCATACACCTAGCGGTCACCGGATCGCACGGTCACCGTACTGTCTGGGGGGACCCAGATGTGCTGGCAGCTTGTGTGGAGAGGTGTCATGTGGCACCCTAGAGAGCGATGACGTTCGCGACGCTGTACATAGACGAGGGCAACCTCCTGGACTTCCATGACGACCACGACACTGCGAGCGCAAGTGTGCTGTCCGTGGTCGAGGCACATCCTGAGGTAGCCGAGGACTTCGGGATGATCGAGCTGGATGAGCACGGGCGTCGCGTGGGCGACTTCGTCTCGGGCGCCAAGCTCAAGGCTCAGGCCGCACGTTCGCGGCGATCGCGCGCAGCCTGAGCCCTGAGAACGGGGATCAGCTTCGCCCTTACCGCTGCTTCACCGCGCTCACATCCACAAGGATCTTGACCTTGTCGCTGACCACCACATTGCCTGAGCCGAGCGCGGCGTTGAACTTCATGCCGTAGTCGCCGCGGCTGATCTGGGCGCTGGCCGATACGCCGACGCGGTCGTTGCCCTGCGGGTCGGTCTCGGCGCCCTCGAACTCGGCCTTCAGCGTCACGCTGTTGGTGACGCCGTGGATCGTGAGGTCGGCGTCGATCTCGAACTCGTCCTCGCCGAGCGGACGGATCGCGGTCGACTGGAAAGCGATCTGCGGAAAGCTCTCGACCTCGAAGAAGTCGGCGGAGCGCAAGTGCTCGTCGCGCTGGGGCTCGCGGGTGTCGACGCTTGCGACCGCGACGGTGCCGTAGGCGCGGGCGCCGGAGTCGCTGACCTCGAGTGTGCCCTCGAACTCTTTGAATTGTCCCTTGACCGTGGCGATGCCGAGGTGCTTGACATGAAACTCGACGCTCGAGTGGACGGGATCGACCTTCCATGTGCCAGTGGGCAGCGGCGTGGTGCTGGCGAGTGGACTGGCTGTGGCGGTGTCGGACATTTTGGAACTCCCTTTGGTTTCGGTAGCGGGATGGGCGAGGCCTCGTTTGCACTTCGGCAAGCGATCCCACCCAACAAGAGTTATAACACGATGCTTGCGCAAGCAACTACGTGTCCGTGTCGTGTCGTCACTCGTTCCGCCGCGAACAAAGATCTGCCGCCTCTGCTTCGTGGCGTAGACGGACGCCCCGTGACGTAGGACAATGGGCGAATGAGCCAGGCAAAGCTGATTCTGTTCGACATCGACGGGACGCTGATCGACACGGGCGGCGCCGGCGCGCGCAGCTGGGCATGGGCGTTTGAGCGGCTTTTCGACACGAAGGTCGACATCGCCGAACACTCGACTGCCGGCATGACCGATCCCGCGATCGGACGCACCACGTTCAAGCAGGTGATGGAGCGCGAACCCACGAACGCCGAGCTCACAGGCCTGATGGCAAGCTACCAGGCCGTGCTGCCGGATTTCGTAGCCTCCTCCGAGGACTACCGGGTACTTGACGGCGTGCCGAGCCTGCTCGAAGAGCTCACCGACGCCGGCATCGCTCTCGGCCTGACCACGGGCGGGTTGGAAGCCGCCGCCCACGCCAAGCTGGGACGCGGCCAACTGAACCATTTCTTCCTCCTCGGCGGCTATGGCTCGGATTCCGAGGACCGCGTCGCGCTCACGCGCACAGCGGTAGAGCGCGCAGAGCGATTGCTCGGCCGTGCGCTGGATCTCAGCCAGGTGTTCGTCGTCGGCGACACGCCGCTTGACATCGCCGCCGCCGAGGGAGTCGGGGCGGTGTCGGTGGGGGTGGCCAGCGGACGCTATGACGTTGCGGAACTCGAAGCTGCCGACCCCGATCACGTGCTGGCGTCGCTCGCCGACCCGTTCCCCGGCAACACCGCCTGAGGACAGGAGTTCGCGCCGCATCGGCGTTTAACGTTCGGAGGCTGTGGCCAATGTGAGCGACACGCAAACCGAGAGCGCCTCCGTTGCACAGGTCGCCGGTCGCATCGGTGGGGCACTGCGAGCGCTGGGCGACGGCTGGATCGAGGGAGAGGTCAGCTCGATCAGCCCGCATTCCTCGGGCCATGTCTATCTGACGCTCGCCGACGAGTCCGCGAGCTTGGACGCGTGCATCTGGAAGGGGCGCGTCGCGCGTTGCTCACCGCTGCCCGTCAAGGGCGATCTGATCCAGGCTCACTATGAGCGTGTGGACTTCTACGCGCCTCGCGGGACGACGAAGTTGATCCTCGATCGCGTTCGTCCAACGGGCGAGGGCGAGCTCCTGCGTCGTCGCGCCGAGACGTTGCAGCGTCTACGAGCGGACGGGCTCTGCGACCCCGACAGACGTAAGCCGTTGCCCACGTTCCCGCGTCGCATCGGCGTGATCGCCGCCCTGGGCGACGCGAACATCGACGTCATCCAAGCCTTGCGGCGGCGCTTCCCACCGCAGGACATTCTCTTCTGTTCGGCCTCGGTTCAGGGAGTGCACGCGGTCGGCTCGGTGATCGATGCGCTTGGACGCCTCCAAGCTGTCGAGGGTGTCGACGTGATCGTCGTTGCCCGAGGGGGTGGTTCGACCGCCGACCTGCTCGCCTTCGACGACGAGCGTCTCTGCCGGGCGATCTTCGCGTGCGCCGTTCCGGTCATAACAAGCATCGGCCACACCAAGGACCGTCCCAACTGCGACCACGTCGCCTCCGCCTTTGCGCCCGTGCCGGCGAAGGCGGCGGAGCTGGCGATCCGCTACTCGGCCGAGGAGCTACTCGAGGAGCTCGATCGCCACCATCTTTCTCTGCGCCGTGGCGTCGAGCGCATCAGCAGTCTGGGTGAGCATCTAAGCAAGATGTGGGCCGGCGTACGCCCGCAACGAACGCTACAGGCTGTTGCGCAGGACATCGGCCGCCACGGACAGCTTGTCTCTTCAAGGACCGAACGCGGGCTCTTGCGACTCGACGCTGAGTTGGCCAGAGCCATTCGAGCACTCGATGCCACGCGGGGGATGCCGATGCAGTCAATCGAGCTATTGGCAACTCGCCTCGACTCGGTGGGCGCGCGCGCTGAGGGCAAGCGACGAGATCTGCTCGCCGCGATAGATCGTCGCATCGCCGAGGCGGAGGTAGACGTGCGGGCACGCACGAACAGGCGAGTGGAGGATCTCCTTCGCAGCGGTGAGCGACTTCATCCGATAGCCGACCGAGTGGTCGCTCACGAGCGCCAACGCGTGGACGCGCTCGTCGCGGTTCTGCAAGCGAAGGACTTCCGCAGAAACGGATGGACAGTCGCCACAGGCCTTGAGGGAGAGCCGATCAAAAGCGTCACTCAGCTCGCGGTAGGTCAAGAGTTGACGCTGCACTTGGCCGACGGCAAGGCCAGAGTGATCACCAACGAGAGCGAGAAGGAGATACAAGAATGACTGATGTGGCCCCACAGGAGCAGGTGACGTTTGAGCAAGGCTACGAGGAACTCAAGAAGATCGTGAGCGAACTCGACCGGCCGGACGTCTCGGTTCATGACATGTTTGAGGGGTTCCGTCGCGGCAAGGGTCTGGAGACGGCCCTGCGCGGATATCTCTCCTCGCGCGAAGGCGAGTTGACTGAGATAGCGGAAGGCAAGAATCTCCCGCATTTTGAGATCGTGGCTCCCTCAGCGGGCGGTGGAGCGCCTTCAGTCGGGGTTCATCCCCAGGTTGACGATCGCGATTTTCAACCTGCGCCGATCTCCGGCGGGGGCAAGCTGGGGGACGACGAAATTCCCTTCTAGGGCGGGTCTGAAGGCCGCTTGGCATTAGCGCCGCTGCACGACAAGCGCCTGCGTCGCCCGGCCGAGTGGGCCAAGCTCGTCGTGTAGCACGCTCTCAGACCAGCCAATCCCGCCGGGATGCAGCAACGTGCGGGCATCCAGTGCGACCCACTCGCCCTGGGGACGACGATTGAGAGAGATCGCCAGGTCGGCGTTGATGAACAGGTACTCCTCGAACGGCAGCACGGTCGCAACCCCGTTGCCGAAATCCGAGGTGGCGGCAACGCGCGCAAGCGGGCTCAGTGGCTCGTTCGGCAATAGCGGATGGCGCAGGCGCATCCAGACGGTTGCCGCGCCGCTGGGGACATGGCCCTCTGCGCTCGGCCGAGAGGACTCGTCCGCCTCGTTCGCGGGCGGGCCAGGCTCTTGCGCGGCCTCGCGCTCGGGCAGATCACGCTCGTCGGCCGCGTCGCGCTCTGGCAATCCACCCACCAGTGGCTTTCCCTGCAGGAAGCGCATTTCCATTGCGGTCGCGGCGAAGCTCTTGCGCTCGATGTCATCGAGCGCGAAGTGGACCCGCTCGCCCTCGGAGGCCGGTGCGATCGTTCTTGGGCGCGCCGCCTCCACCTGCGCCAGTGCCAGCTCTGGCAACTCGCCGGGCGTGGGCACAAGTCGCAGCGCGCTTGCACGGCACACAGTCAACTCCCCGGCGCTCAACTCCGCCTCGAGCGCCTGCACACGCCGCCCAGGTCGTGAGATGCGTGTGCTCAGCTTCAAAGGCGCCATCGGCACGGGACGCAGGAACTCGAAGGACAGCCGTGCAAACGGCAGCTCCGCGCCGGGCTGCATCCGCTCGAAAGCTGCCGCGATCAACGCGGCCGGCGCGCCGCCGTGAAGCGCACGCGGATCCCACGGTCCACGCGCATGCTCGGTCGGCATGAAGCCATCGCCCTCGGCGATGAAGATGCTCTCGCTCATCGCCGGGATCGTATTCGCGCGGCCTTGCCGACGCCGGCCGCCGGCGTCGCCCGAGGTCGCGGCGGGCCGTCTGCGAGGTCCTGCCGTTCAGGCCGGCAGTTGCGCCGCGAACTCGGCGAGCTTGTCGGGATCGCGCAAGGGCGCCCCATGACCGAAGAGCGCGAGCGCCGGGCGCAGTGCCGCAAGCCTGCGAATCGAAGCCCGGTTCTGCGCCGGATCGACCGCAAACAGCGCCGGCGGCTCGTTCAGCCCGGGGATCCCGGTCATCAGGTTCATGTTGTTGATTACGTCCCCCAAGATCAGCACGCGGTCGGACTCGCGCCAAAACGAGACATGCCCGCGCGTGTGCCCGGGAGTGTCGAGCACGATGAAGCCGGCCACCTCGTCGCCCTCTTGCAGCGCGCGCGAGACGGGATGGGGAGGGCCCACCCAATAGCGTTCCTGCACGCGTTTGAGCCAGGCGGGCGCCTTGGCGCCGACGACTTTCCCCGCGACCTCCATCGCCGGCACGTCATCCTGGCCCACCCACAAAGGGATGCCGAGCCGCTCACAAACGACGTGGCTGCAACCCTGGTGGTCGGGATGCACGTGGGTGAGTGCGTGCGCGGTCAGCTTGCGCCCGGCGATCTGCTTGAAGATGCGCTTCTCGGCTTGTCGCGTGGCCGAGTCGATCAGCACGTCACCTGCCACATACACGTTGATCGTGTTCGGCGGAAAGCCCTTCAGCATGTAGACGTCCTCGGCGAGCTGCTTCATTGCGTGTCCCTTCCGCGGTTGGTTGGAGCCCGCACCAGCATAGTCATGGGTCGAATAGCCCGGCCGGTCCGCGGGACGCGCTCTGGAAGCGGGTTCGCGTGTCACGGCCTCAGTCGCGCGACTGCTCCCAGGAGAAACCGCGTACCGCGAAGTAGACGCCGAAGATGCCCCACAAGGCGATCACCGCCAGCGCCGACAGGTTCTCGCTGAGGCTCTTGCCGGTCACCATCGCCCCATAGAGACCGTCGATCAGCGGCTTCAAAGGCAGCGCTTCGGCTATGTGGCGCACGAACGCAGGCGCGCTGTTGCTGTCGAACACGTAGAAGGAGACGAATACCACGGGCAGGAAGATCGCGTTGACGTACGCAGCGGTTGACTCGAAATTGGGGATCACGTGTGCGAAAGCCACGCCCAGAGAGGCAAAGCAGACCACGCCGACAACCACGAACACCACCAGCTCGCCCCATTCCAGTGGCCAGCCGATGCCAAAGAAGAGCTTGCCGGCGATCGTGATGATCGCGATCTGCATCGCGGTATTGGTGACGGCGTTGGCCGCCACCCCACCGAAATAGGAGATCGTCGGCAGCGGCGTGCCGCGGATCCGCTTGAGCACGCCCCGCTCACGCAAAAACACGATGTTGTAGGCCAAGGCAGTGAAGGTCGTCGACATCACGCTCATGCCCGCGATCGCCGGAACCAGCAGGTCGAGGTCGTGCTGTTTGCCGTGCAGGATGATCCCGCCGGCGGCGAGAAACAGCAGCGGCAGCGCGAAGTTGAAGAAGGCAGCGCTCGGGTTGCGCCAGAACATGTGGCGCTCGAGGCGGTACTGGCGCCAGGTGAGGGCGACGGCGTCAGGCATGGGAGATCGGTGTCGCATCTGGCGATGCCCCCCGCGCGCGTGGGGGGCATCGCGTCTTTGCGCACATCGGATACACGCTCAGACGGAGCTCACGCATCGGCGGTGAGCTCCAGGTAGACGTCCTCCAAGCTGGGACGCCCCACGCTCAACTCATCCAGGCGCTCACCTCGTGCCAGGGCATCGGAGGTGAGCTCGTGCAGGGTGCGCGTCGGATCGTCGGTCTGCACCTCCACGAGCTCGCCGGAGGCGTTGCGATAAGCGACGGTGTAATTCGTCGCACCCACTCCAAGCTCGCGGGGCGGTCCGATCGCGAGCACGCGCCCGTCCTTGACGATCGCCACACGGTCGGCCAGCGCCTGCGCCTCGTCCAGGTAGTGGGTCGTGAGCAGGATCGTCTTGCCAAGCGAGCGCAACGAGCGGATCGTCTCCCAGGCTGCGCGACGGGCTTGGGGGTCAAAGCCGGTGGTCGGCTCGTCGAGGAAGATCAGCTCGGGGTCGCCGACGAGCGCCAGAGCGAAGTCGAGCCGGCGCAGCTGGCCGCCTGAGAGCTTGCGCGTGCGCACGTCGGCCTTCTCCTGCAAGCCCATCAGCTCAAGCACCTCCTCGACATCACGCGGATGCGGGTAGAAGCCGGCCCAGTGGCGCAGCGCCTCGCGGGGTGTCAGCTGGCTGTAGATGCCGCTGCTCTGCAGGACAACCCCGATGCGCTTGCGCAATGCAAGCTCACGTGCGGCCGGGTCATGGCCGAGAACCGAAACCTCGCCGGCGCTGCGCTCGCGATAGCCCTCCAAGATCTCCACAGTGGTGGTCTTGCCGGCACCATTGGGCCCGAGCAGGCCGAAGACCTCGCCGCGGTGCACCTCGATGTCGAGCCCTCGGACGGCCTCGAACTCGCCGTAGCGCTTGTGCAGGTCGTGGACTTCGATCGCGGGGGCGCTGGCTGTCACCGGTCAATCCTATTTGCTGCTCGGTGCATGTTCGGCCTCGTTGAGCCTCCTCGGGGGCATGTCTGGCCTAGTTGGGTGCCCTCGACACATGTCTTAATTTCTTTGAGCCAAGTCGGCGCATGCGCCGACTTGCGGAGCCGCACATGTGCGGCTCCGTTCCGAGTCGTGCATGCACGACTCGGCCGGTCGGTGCATGCACCGACCGGGACAGCGCCACATGTGGCGCTGTCTTCCTACCAATGAACGCCGCGCATCAGGTTCGCCATCGCCAACTGCTCGAGCGAAGCGCGCTCGTCGGTCCCCTTCTCGCCGCGCGAGGCGGCCGAGTCTGGGAACACGCGATAGGCGAGGTGCAGGATGCGATCGACGGTGCTGGGCGACAGTGCATAGAGGACCTCGCCGAACGTACCGAGTGATGTCCCCATGTGCTTGGGGCGCGTGCGCAGCGCCTCGCAGATCATGTCCGCCGCCTGCTCGGGTGTGATCGTGGGAAACGCGTCATACAGTTTCGTGGGAGCGATCATCGGCGTGCGCACGAGCGGCATGTGGATCGTCGTGAAGGTCACCCCGTCGCCGATCACCTCGGAGGCGACAACGCGCGTAAACGCGTCGAGCGCGGCCTTCGAGGCGACATAGGCAGAGAAGCGGGGAGGATTGGTCTGCACGCCGATCGAGGAGATGTTCACGATGTGCCCGAAGCCGCGCGCACGCATCTGGGGAAGCAGCCCGATGATCAGCTTCACCGCACCGAAGTAGTTGAGCTGCATCGTGCGTTCGAAATCGTGAAAGCGCTCGTAGCTCAAGGAGATCGAGCGCCTGATCGAGCGCCCAGCATTGTTGACGAGCATGTCGACGTTGCGATGGTCGTCTTTGACACGCTCGATCAGCCGGTCGACCTCGTCCATGTCGGAGATGTCCGCGGCATACACATAGGCAAGCCCGCCGGTGGCGACGATTTCCGCCCGAACCTCCTCGAGCTTCTCAACGTTGCGGGCCACCAGCAAGGGAATCCCGCCGGCGGCGGCAACCTTCACGGCCGTCGCCCTGCCGATACCGGAAGAAGCACCGGTGATCAACACGCGCTTGTCGCGCACCGCCTCGCCGAGCGTGCGCCGGCGGCTGATGCTCGGGTCCATCTCGCGCTCCCAATAGTCCCAAAGCTTGACGGCGTACTCGCGCAGCGCCGGAGGATGCTCGAAGTCCGAGCCGGCCAGCGCACGCTCGGCCTGACGTGTGTTGAACGTGGGCACGAGGTCGATGTGCTCGAGCACCTCCTTGGGTATCCCAAGCTCGCGAAGCGTCAGCTTGCGCGCCTGGCGCAGTGGAGGCACACGCATCAAAAGCGAGAGTGGGGTGGTTGGCAGAACGTCGAGCAAGCGCTTGTCGACGCTCACGGCGAAGCGAGGAGCGTTTGCGGCCGATGCGATGTCGTTCATCACCTCGTCCACGCGCTGGCCACCGGGATAAGTCAGGTGAAAGGCGCGCCCGTCGAGGTGCGGACGGTGTGCGATGTGGTCGAGCGCGCCGGCCACCCAGTCCACGGGAACGACGTTCGTCTTGCCGAGATCGAGTCCGACGAGCGGCATCCACTGCGGCACAACTTGGCGCATGTGCTGAATCGCCTTGAAGAAGTAGTAGGGACCGTCGATCTTGTCCATCTCGCCGGTCTTCGAGTCGCCGACGACGATCCCGGGCCGATACACGCGCCAGGGCACGAGCTCCTGTTCGCGCACGGCTCGCTCAGCCTCGAACTTGGTGGCGTGATAGGGCGAGGGCAACCGCTGCCCCTCGTCGAAGAAGTCCTCGCTGAACTCCCCCTTGTAGGCGCCGGCGACGGCGATCGAGGAAACATGGTGCAAGCGTCCAGCACGCAGCGCCCCAGCCAGTTCGATCGCGTGGTTGGTGCCGCCGACGTTGACGGCGGTGTCGAGCTCCAGGCCCGCGGTCATGTCATAGACGGCAGCCAGATGGAAGAGATGATCGATCGTGCCTTCGAGCTCTGAGACCTGCTCATGGCTCAGCCCAAGCAACGGCTGGCGTAGATCGCCGATGACCGGATGCACCCGCCTGCTGACAGTCGCCTCGGAGACCTTTTCCCAGTGCTCGATCGCATCGTCCAGGCGCCCCAGGGAATCCTCGCGCACGAGCACGTGGATCCTGCCCTTGCGCTCCAGCAGCCGCTCAACCAGCCGGCGCCCGATGAAGCCGGTAGCTCCTGTTAGGAAATAGGCCATGTGGTCTCCTGGGATCCGATCAGTCGAGGATAGTCGTAGCCGCGACCCCGCGCGGGGCGCTGTGGGTCGAGGTGTTATCGGAAATGGCCGATGCCCCCCGCGCGCGCGGGGGGCATCGTCGTTTTGGCGTTATGCCCCGGCGCCCGCCCCGCCGCGTCCCTCGCCGGAGGCGAAGCGCTGCGCGCCGCTGACCGCGTCGAGGTAGGTCTCGGGTCCGGCCAGGGACTCGAGCTCGAGCCCTTGCTCGAGCGTCATGCCAAGACCGTCGATCGCGGCACGGCGGTCGGCGAGCATCGTGCGCTGCGGGAAGCGGGCGAGGTTGTTGGCAAGCTCGATGGCGCGCTCCAGGGCCGCCCCATCGGCGACGACCTCGGTCAGCAGCCCCATCGCGTGAGCCTCGCCCGCGTCGATGATGCGCCCGGTCAAGATCAGATCGAGCGCGCGCCCGAGCCCGACGACGCGCGGCAGGCGCTGCGTGCCGCCGTCGATCAGGGGCACCCCCCAGCGGCGCTCGGGATAGCCGAGCTTCGAGCTCTCGGTGGCGATCCGCAGGTCGCACCACAGCGCCAGCTCCAGACCGCCGGCGAGGGCGAAGCCCGAGATCGCGGCGATCGTCGGCTTGGATGGAGTCAGCCGCGTGAACCCCATCGGCCCATCCGGCGAGGTCAGGCGCCCACCAAGGGTCTCGATCGCCTTGAGGTCGGCCCCGGCGCAGAATGCGACTCCGCCGCTGCCGGTGAGCACCATCGCGCGCGCATCCTCTTCGCCCTCGAAACGCATGAGCGCCGCGTGCAGCGCCTCGGCGGTGGCCCCGTCGACCGCGTTGCGCCGCTCGGGCCGATCGATGCTGACCACGGCGGCAGCGCCGTGGCGCTCGTAGAGGACCGGTTTCGCGCCGGCGGCATCGCCATCCTCGCAGAGGCGATCCGAGTCGGAAGTCACGTCAGGCGCGCCCGTGCCCGAGGTCGGGTCAGGCGCACGCGTCATCGCCAGGCCAGATCCGCCTGGCTACCAACCGCCGCGCCAACGGGCGTCGTCGATGCGAGCCGTGTGTGCCGCTTTGCGGGCCGCTTTGCGCTTGTCGAGCCGCCACTGCAAGAGGCTCATGAGCAGCACGAAGGTCGGGAAGAAGATGATCAGGATGAAGCCGGCGTTGGTGATCACCTTGTCGTTGGTGGCCCCGTAGAAGCCGCGCCCATCGTTGGAGGCAAGCGCGGTGGGCGCGAGCAGCAGCAGCAGGGCGGTGGAGGCGCAGAGGCAGGCGAGCAGGCGACGCATGAGAACGCGGATCCTAGCGGAGCGCGTCACAGACTTGCCTGCCCGCGCCCCCTACCATCCTCGACGTGGCTCTCCTGATCGCCTCGGACCTACGCAAGGACATGGCCGGCAAGCCGCTGCTCGGCGGCGTGTCGTTCAAGCTCGAGCGCCGCGAACGTCTCACGATCGCGGGCCGCAACGGCGCCGGCAAGACGACGCTGCTGCGAATGATCGCCGGCGAGGAGCGGATCGACCGGGGAGAGTTGAGCGTCGCCAAGGGCGTGCGTATCGCGCTGCACGATCAGCGCCCGCCCAGGGAGCGCACGATGTCGCTACGGGACTACGTGCTCTCCGGTTGCGTGCATGAGCTGGAGGTAGAGCAAGAGCTGGCCAAGCTCGAGCGGAAGATGACCGAGGGCGCAAGCGACGATTCGCTGCTCGACCGCTACGCACGGGCTCAAGCCCGCCTGGAGTCATACGGCGGCTACCTGTGGCGCGACCGTGCCACGGTCATGACGCACGGCCTCGGCTTCTCAGACGCGGACTTGGAGCGTGGCCTTGACACTTTCTCCGGCGGTCAGCTCACGCGCGCCTCGCTGGCGCGCGCCCTGGCCACGAGCGCCGACGTGCTGCTGCTGGACGAGCCCACCAACCATCTCGACATCGAGTCGCTGGAGTGGCTTGAGCAGACGCTCGTCGAGCTCGACACGGCCGTGATGCTCGTCGCCCACGATCGCTGGTTCCTAGAGGCCGTCGGTACCGCGGTGCTCGAGCTCTACGGGACTCCGCCCACTCGCTCGCGCTTCTTCGCCGGAACGTGGCACGCCTGGCGGCGTGAGCAGGCCGCGCGCGAGATGGCGTTGGGCAAGGCGATTGACAAGCAAGAGGCCGAGATAGCGCGCATGGAGCGCTTCGTCGAGCGCTTCCGAGCCAAGGCGACGAAGGCGCGCCAAGCTCAGTCGCGGGTCAAGCAGCTGGCAAAGATCGAGCGCATCGAGCGGAACCCGCGCGACGCGCAGGCGCTCGAGTTCTCCTTCAAGGCGCCCGAGCGCAGCGGCCGTGTGATCTTCGAGCTCGAGGACGGTCGCGTGCAGATCGACGGAGCCGCCGCGGGCGGCGCCCCGCTTGTATTGCTCGACCACGGAGAGCTGTGGCTTGAGCGCGGCGAGCACGTCTCGCTGGTGGGTCCCAATGGAGCCGGCAAGACCACCTTGATCGAAACGCTGGCCGGCAAGCGCCCGCTCAGCTCCGGCAAGCTCTCCACCGGCCACAACGTGACGGTTGGCTACCTCTCCCAGCATGCCGAGGAGCTCGGCGCCGGCGGTCCACCCGGGCAGAGCGTGGTCGAGGCCGCCGCGCGCGCCACGGGCCTCACGCCGGGCAAGGCGCGCGCGCTGCTGGGCCGCTTCCTGTTCTCCGGCGAGGACGCCGACAAGCCGTTGGAGGGACTCTCAGGCGGAGAGCGTCGGCGGCTGTCGCTGGCGATCCTGATGAACGGCACGCCAAGCCCACCGAACGTGCTGATCCTCGACGAGCCCACCAACCACCTCGACCTCGAGAGCCGCGAGGCTCTCGAGGATGCCCTGCACAGCTTCGAGGGAGCGCTGCTGCTCGTCTCCCACGACCGGGCTCTGCTAGACGCGGTAGGCACGCGCACAGTCGCGATCGAAGACGGCTCGCTGCGCAGCTTTCTCGGCGGCTGGCCGGAGTACGTCCGGGTTCGCGAGGAGCGGCTTGCCTCCGGTGGCGAGCCCGCCAAGCCACAGGTCGCCAGGCCGCAGGTCGAGAAGCCCAAGTCTGAGACAACCGGCTCCAAAGCTCCGTCCAAGCGGGTCCAGTCCGACGGGCCGTCCAAGAATCGGGTGCGCGAGCAGGCCAAGGCCGAGCAGGCGGTGGAACAGGCCGAGGCGGCCCTGCGCGAGCTAGAAGACGAGCTGGCCGATCCCAAGGCTTGGGCTACCAAATACGAGGCAGCCAAGTCCGAGGCACGCCACACAGCGGCCAAGCGCGCGGTGGAGCAGGCTTACGAGCGCCTCGAGGCGCTCGTCTAGGAGACCGCCGACTATTTCAGGGGTCTCCTAGGACCGGGTCGCAGCGACAACCGGTGGTTCGACGATGAGCGAAAGCGACTCGCCCGAGGATCGGAGGAAACGAACGACGAGGAAAGCTCGCGCGCGCCAAGGACATTTCGTGTGGCGCATTGAAAACAGGCGCCGGGGCTCTCTGACCTGAATGACGAGTACCCCGGCGCCTGCCAACCAACCCTCGTTCCGGTCGGGTTAGGACCGAATGGGCTCGCCCAGTATAGCGCAAAACCACTCATGTGGTGAAAACGTTGGATAACTTGCAAGACGATCATTTCGGATATTGCGGCTTTACATCTTCCCGACCGCCGGCACCTGAGATCGGCGGCGGCCCAACTAGACTGATTGACCTCATGGGCAGGATGTCTTCATGGATCGGGTAAGGGCCGCGCGCAATATCGCGATCATCCTCCTGATCGCGGCAGCGGTCGATTTCCTGCCGGGCGGAGGGCGCGCGGCAAATGCTCTCGCCGCCGCGCTGTGGATTGTGTTCGCCGCGGGCTTCGCCTTCCTCGGTTACAGGCTCTATCGCGAACGCAGCGTCGACCTGCACAGCCTCGGCGACCGTCGCCGGGCGCTGCTGTACGGCGCGATCGCTGTCGGCTATGCCACGATCGCCGCGCAGTCGCGCATGTGGCAAACCTCTTTCGGCGAGTTCGCGTGGTTCGCGCTGATCGGCATAGCCGCCTACACGCTGCTGGCCGTCTACCGCTACTCACGCACCTATTGAACAACGCCAACCCAAGAAGCAAAAGCGTTCCTGGACAAGGGGTCGCAGAGCAGCGCCGCGCCGGTCTGGCCGAGCAGCGCCGCGTGCTGCCGGACAGGCCGGGCGTATATCTGTTTCGCGACGCGAAGGGGCGCGTCGTCTATGTCGGCAAGGCCAAGTCGATCCGCAAGCGCGTGGCCTCGCACTTCTCAAAGGCCCAGGTTCCCTCGAGCCCGGGCCACGCCGAGATGGTGGCGAGCGTCGAGGCGATCGAGTGCGTCGTCGTCTCCAGCGAGGCCGAGGCGCTGCTGGCCGAGCAGAGCTTCATCAAGCAGTACCGCCCGCGCTTCAACATCCGCTTGCGCGATGACAAGTCCTACCCGTTCATCGCGATCTCGCTCGACGAGCAATACCCGAGGGTCTACTTCACGCGTGAGCGCCATCGCTCGGGCCGCGCCTACTTCGGCCCTTACTCGAGCGCCAAGCGTGTGCGTTCGACGCTCGAGGTGCTCGCCAAGGTTTTCATGTACCGCTCCTGCACAGGCCCCGAGCCGGGTCGGCGCAGCGGCAGTCCATGCCTCGACTACTACATCAAGCGCTGTGAAGCCCCGTGTGTCGGCTATGTCACCAAGGAGGACTACCGGCGCAGCATCGACGGAGTGATCGACTTCCTCTCCGGACGCTTCAGCACGATCGAGCGCGACCTCGAGCAGCGCATGCGCTCTGCATCTGACGCGCAGGATTACGAGCAGGCCACACTCGAGCGCAACCGCCTGCGCGCCGTGCTCTCGTTGATGGAGCGCCAGCGAGTCGCCAAGAGTTCGATCGGCACATTCGACGCCGTGGCCGTCGCAACCGATGGCCGCGACGCAAACGCCCAGGTCTTCCAGGTACGCGACGGCATCCTCTCCGACCGCCACTCCTTCTACCTCTCGAACGAGACCGAGCGCGAGCGGGGCGAGGTCGCCGAGGAGTTCCTGCTGCAGTACTACGGAGGTCCAACCACGATCCCGGCTCTGCTCGTCGTCCAGCAGGAGTTCGCCGAGCGGCCGGTGCTCGCCGAGGCGCTTTCGCAGCGACGCGGCGGCCCGGTCGAGCTGCGCCCATCCGAGCGAGGCGACAAGCACCGCATCCTCGAGCTCGCCGAGCGCAATGCCATGCTGGCACTCGACCAGGAGCGCTTGCGCGACGAGCGCCGCCACCAGCACCGCGCTCAGGCGCTCGAACGCTTGCAATCCGCGCTCGGGCTAGATGCGATCCCGGTGCGCATCGAGTGCTTTGACATCTCCAATCTGGGCGGCACCCACACGGTCGCCTCGATGGTCGTCTTCGAGGGAGGAGCGGCAAAGAAATCCGACTACCGTCGCTTCAAGATCCGCACGATTGAAGATCCCGCCCGCCCTGACGACTATGCCTCGATGGCAGAGGTGCTCTCCCGGCGCTTCAGCCAATGGGAGCAGCAGGCGGACTTCTCCCCGCACGACCCAGCCTACGACCCAAGTTTCGCCGCGCTCCCCAACGTGGTGGTGATCGACGGCGGCAAGGGTCAGCTGGCGGCGGGCCTGGTTCCGTTGACGGGCTTTCGCGAGCGCGGTGTCGCGGTCGTCTCGTTGGCCAAGCGCATCGAGGAGGTGTTCATGCCCGGTCGCTCCGAGCCGCTGCTACTCGATCACTCGAGCCCCGAGCTGCAGCTGCTGCAGCGCATCCGCGACGAGGCCCACCGCTTCGCGATCACCCACCATCGCAGCAGACGCGACAGCGCGATGACCGGCTCGCTGCTCGACGGGCTGCCCGGCATCGGCCCGGCACGCAAGCGCGCATTGATAACCCATTTTGGCTCGCCAGAGGCGATCCTCGCCGCCTCGCGCGAGGAACTGCAGGGAGTGCCGGGTCTGCCCGCCAAGACCGCCCGAGATATCCACGCGCTACTACACCGAGCCGGCTGAGTCGCCTCAACCGGCCCTTTCCCCCGGGGCGATCTGCACAATGGACTGGAGATGGCCGCCACCAGGCCCGTGCCCCCCCGCCCCGCAAACGGACCGACCGTTGTGTCGCGTCTGCAGGACCTCGTCATCATCACGGGCTTCTCAGGCGCCGGGAAGTCCACGGCGATGAACGTGTTCGAGGACGCGGGTTACTTCTGCGTCGACAACCTGCCGCCAGAGATGATCCGCTCGCTCGTCGAGCTGTTCGTGCACGAGGGCTCCAAGGTCGAGCGCGCCGCGGTTGTCTCCGACGTGCGCGGCGGCGTCTACTTCGAGGCTTTGACAGCGGTCGTGGACGACCTGCAGGCGCTTGGCATCACCCATCACGTGCTGTTCCTGGAGGCGGCCGAGCAGACGCTCTCGACGCGCTACAAGGAGACCCGTCGCCGTCATCCGCTGGCGCCCGAGGGCAGCGTCGCCGCCGGCGTCGCTTCCGAGCATGCGCTGCTCGAGCCGCTGCGCTCGCGCGCAGACCTCGTGATCGACACGACAGGCATGTCCGCGGCGATGCTGCGCAGCCGCATCGCCGCAGAGATGTTGCCGCGCCAGAACGCCGGCCGGCTGGCGCTCACATTCATGAGCTTCGGCTTCAAGCACGGCCCCCCGCGCGAGGAGGACCTCGCATTCGACGTGCGCTTCCTGCCCAACCCGCACTACGAGAGCGAGCTACGCGAGCTCACCGGTCACGACGAGCGAGTCGTTCAGTACATCGCCCGCGACGGCCGCCTGGACGAGTTTTATGAGCGCTTGCACGCTCTTCTCGACTTCCTGCTGCCGGAGTACGTCGCCGAGGGCAAGGCCCACCTCGTGATCGCGATCGGCTGTACGGGTGGCCGTCATCGCTCGGTGGCAATTGCCGAGCATCTCGCTGCCCGCTATCGCGACCGTGAGGAGCTGACGGTCGCCGTCGCCCACCGCGACATCGACAAGCGCTCGCGACCCTCCTAGACCCGTCAGAAGCGCTTGTCGCGGGAATGCGTTGATCGGATGGCGGGTAGGCGTTTATAGGCGGCTGAATAGGCCGCTGATAGCCTTTTCTACCCACGCCGGGCAACGGAGCGAGGCTCCCGAGGCCCGGCATCGTTCATTTTTCTTCATATCAGGAGGCCGTGAATGCCCGTACGCGTGGGAATCAACGGTTTCGGCCGCATCGGTCGAAACGTATTCCGCGCCGCAATGGCTCGGGGGGACGTGGATGAGATCGAGTGGGTCGCCGTCAACGACTTGACCGACTGTCGCACGCTGGCTCATCTGCTCAAGTACGACTCGATTCTCGGCCCTTACCCGGGCGAGGTCGTGGCCAAGGATGAGAGCACGATCGTGGTCGACGGACGCGAGCTGAAGGTGCTCGCCGAGCGCGACCCCGCGGCGCTCCCGTGGGGCTCGCTGGGGGTGGACGTCGTGATCGAGTCGACCGGGCTGTTCACCGACCGCCCAAACGCCGCCAAGCACCTAGCGGGCGGTGCCAAGAAGGTCGTGATCTCCGCACCGGCCACCGACCCCGACGTGACGGTCGTGCTCGGCGTCAACTTCGAGGAGGCCTACGACCGCGACAAGCACGACGTCATCTCAAACGCCTCCTGCACGACCAACTGCCTGGCCCCGGTGGCCAAGGTGCTGGTGGACACGATCGGCGTCAAGCACGGGCTGATGACGACGATCCACGCCTACACCGCCGACCAGCGCCTGCAAGATATGCCTCACAAAGACCTGCGCCGCGCACGGGCCGCCGCGATCAACCTGATCCCGGCCTCGACCGGTGCCGCCAAGGCGATCGGGCTGGTCGTGCCGCAGCTGCAGGGCAAGCTCCACGGCTTCGCCGTGCGCGCACCCGTGCCCACCGGCTCAGTGGTCGATCTGACAGTTGAGTGCGCACGCGAGACAAGCGTGGAGGAGGTCAACGCGGCGCTGAAGTCGGCTTCGGCGAGCGGTCCGCTACAGGGTTTGTTGGCCTATACCGAGGATCCGATCGTCTCCAGCGACATCGTCACCTCGCCCTACTCCTCGATCGTGGACTCGCAGCTCACCGCGACGATCGACGGCACGATGTTGAAGGTGGTGGCCTGGTATGACAACGAGTGGGGCTACTCCAACCGCGTCGTCGATCTCGTGCAGAAGGTTCTGTGAGCCCGCTCCTCGGCTTCCCGGGCCGTCTTCACGGATGGGTGGAGCGGTGAGGCGACACAAGGGCCCCGCGGACGATGGGGCCGCCACGACGATGGGAGCGCAAAAACGATGAGGAGCATCGACCAGCTCGACGTGCACGGTAGGCGGGTGCTTGTGCGAGTGGACTTCAACGTGCCGATGACCAGCGACGACCAGGGTGCGTGGGCGGTGGCCGACGACACGCGCATCGTGCAGGCGCTGCCGACGATCGAAGAGCTGCGCGCCCGCGGCGCAAGGCTCGTGCTCGTCTCACACCTCGGGCGCCCGGAGGGAAGGCCCGAGGCCGACCTTTCGCTCGCACCCGTGGCCGCGCGTCTGCGAGAGCTGACCGGGGCAAACGTGACGCTTGCGCCAGAGGTCGTGGGTCCGCGCGCCCGTAAGCTTGCCGAAGGCCTCGCGGATGGCGAGATCCTGCTGCTTGAGAACGTGCGCTTCGAGCCCGGCGAGACCACTAACGACCCGGAGCTCGCCCGTGCGCTGGCCGAGCTAGCCGACGTGTACGTCAACGACGCTTTTGGCGCCGCGCACCGTGCGCACGCAAGCACCGCCGGCGTGGCACATCTGCTGCCGTGTGCGGCGGGACGCTTGCTCGAACGCGAGGTCACGACGCTCACCGGCATCCTCGAGGCGCCGGAGCGCCCACTCGTGGCGATCATCGGCGGAGCAAAGGTAGCCGACAAGATCGGCGTGATCGACCGCTTCCTGCAGCTGGCCGACGTGGTGATGATCGGCGGTGCGATGAGCTTCCCGTTCCTGTGCGCGCAGGGACACACGGTCGGCGAGTCGCTGTGTGGTGAGGAGGACACCGAGCACGCGCGCATGCTGCTCGCACGCGCCAGCGACACGCACTCGCCGCAGCCCGGTCGAGCGCGCCTGCTGGTACCAAGCGACCTGGTGATCGGCGATCGCCTCGCCGACGATGCCGAACATCGTGCGCTGGACGGGGTCGAGGTGCCGAAGGGCTGGATGGGGCTCGATATCGGGCCAGACACGGTCGAGCGCTACAGCACCGAGATCGCGCGGGCGGGCACCGTCTTCTGGAACGGCCCGATGGGCGCATTCGAGTACGAGCCGTTCGCGCAGGGCACCCGCGCGATCGCCCAGGCCGTCGCCCGTGCACCCGGCGTGACGGTCGTAGGTGGCGGCGACTCGGCCGCGGCGCTATCGCACTTCGGCTTGGAGGACACGGTCGATCACCTCTCGACCGGTGGCGGGGCCACATTGGAGCTGGTCGAGGGCCGCGCACTGCCAGGAGTCCAGGCGCTCGAGGGCGCCGGGATCGCTTGATGGGCGGCGAACGGGTCCCGCTGATCGCGGGCAACTGGAAGATGCACAAGACCGAGGCGCAGTCCGAGGAGTACATCCAGGCCCTGCTGCCGCGCGTGTCGTCGGCGAGCGGCGTGGACATCGCAATCTGCGTGCCCTACACCGACCTGCGCGCGATGGTCGATAGTGCCCGCGGATCGCGCGTGGAGGTCTACGCCCAGAACATGCACCACGAGCTGGAGGGAGCCTTCACCGGCGAGATCTCCGCCGCGATGCTCGCAGAGCTCGACGTCGGCGGCGTCGTGCTCGGCCACTCCGAGCGGCGCGAGCTGTTCGGCGAGACCGACAAAGCGCTTGCGTTGAAGGTCCCAGCCGCGCTGGCGGCAGGCCTAGCGCCGATCCTCTGCGTCGGCGAGACCGAGAGCGAGCGCGAAGGGGGCGAGACTGAGCGCAAGCTGCGCCACCAGATCGGCGAGGATCTGGCTGGTGTCCCAGACGAGCGGCTGGCGGAGGTGACGATCGCCTACGAGCCGATCTGGGCGATCGGCACCGGCCTGGTGGCCAGCCCCGAGCAGGCCCAAGAGGCGATCGCGTTCGTGCGTGCTCTACTCGGCGGGCGCTCACCGGAGGTTGCAGAGCAGGTGCGCATCCTCTACGGAGGTTCTGTCAAGCCAGAGAACGCGGCGGAGCTGCTGACGCTGCCCGACATTGATGGCGCACTCGTCGGCGGCGCGTCGCTCGAGGCCGAATCCTTCGCCCAGATCGTGGCGGCCGCTCAACAATGAGCACACCGGACCGGCACGCGACCGGTTCGCCCAGCGATGCCGACGGCCTGGCAGGCGAGTCGCATGCGGCAAGCGTATGCCTGATTGTGCTCGACGGTTGGGGCCTTGCCGAGCCGGGCCCAGGCAACGCCATCTCGTTCGCCGATACACCCGTGTTCGACGAGCTGTGGGCCACTTTCCCGCACACCACGCTCACCGCCTGCGGCCCCGCTGTGGGACTGCCGGAAGGACAGATGGGCAACTCTGAGGTCGGCCACTTGAATCTCGGCGCCGGCGCGGTCGTCAAGCAGGACCTCGTGCGCATCGACGAGGCGATCGCCAACGGCTCGCTTGCCGAGAACCCGGTGCTGGGTGCCGCTTTCGCCGGCGCTCCCCGTGTCCACTTGCTCGGGCTCGTCTCCGACGGTGGCGTGCACTCATCGCTGGAGCACCTGCGCGCACTGATCGCGCTCGGCGGAGAGCTGGCGCCCGAGGCCGACGTCGTCCTGCACGCCTTCACCGACGGGCGCGACACGCTACCGCACGCGGGCGTGGATTACCTGACCGAGCTCGACGCGACCGCCGGTGTGCGTGTCGGCTCGGTCGTGGGTCGCTACTGGGCGATGGACCGCGACAAGCGCTGGGAGCGCACGCAGCGCGCCTATGACGTGCTCGTACACGGCCGCGGGCGGGCGGGATCTCCTCCCGCGGCAAGCGGCGAGCAGGCCGTGCGCGACGCCTACGCGCGCGGCGAGACCGACGAGTTCATAGAGCCCACCCTGGTCGGTGCCGAGGCCCGCATCCGTCCCGGCGACAGTGTGCTGTGCTTCAACTTCCGCCCCGATCGCATGCGCGAGATCGTCAGGGCTCTGGCTGAGCCGGGCTTTGGCGAAGGCGTCGCGGACGGGATCTTGGAGGAGGCGTCGGGCAGTGCCTCGGGAGGCTCAGCGCATGACCCGGGAGCGGAAGCCCTCTCACGTCCAGAGACGGGGCGGCTGCCGGGCTGGGAGGGGCGCGGCGGTGCGCCCCCTATAAGCAGGCTTGCGACGCTCACCGAGTACGAGGAGGGCTGGCCCTACCCAGTCGCCTTCGCGCCCCAGCACCCGGAGACGACGCTCTCGCAAGTGATCGCCAACAGTGGAGCGCGCCAACTACACGTGGCCGAGACCGAGAAGTATCCGCACGTCACGTACTTCTTCAACGGCGGCGAGGAGACGCCCTGCGCGGGCGAGCGACGCGAGCTGGTGGCCTCGCCGCGGGATGTGCCCACCTATGACCACAAGCCGCAGATGAGCGCCCGCGAGGCCGCCGCGGCGTTTGTCGGAGCTTGGCAAGAGGAGCAGCGCGGGGGTGGGCTGAGGTTCGGCGTCATCAATTTCGCCAACGCCGACATGGTTGGCCACACCGGCGTGATCCCAGCGGCGGTGGCGGCCGTAGAAACGGCTGACGAGTGTCTGGGCAAGGTGCTCGACGTCGTGCGCGAAAGCGGCGGTGTGTGCGTTGTGTGCGCCGACCACGGCAACGCCGACCACATGCTCGAGCCCGACGGCAGCCCCAATACCGCGCACTCGCTCAACCCGGTGCCCCTGATCGTGACCGCGCCGGGTCTCGAACTGCGCGCGCAGGGCGGTATCCTCGCGGACGTGGCGCCGACAGTGCTCGACTTGCTTGGGATCTCCAAGCCCCTACAAATGACCGGTACGTCGCTGATCGAAAGCTAGGGCTCGACGAGCCCGAGAGGAGACACGATGGACACAGACATGCCCAGCTCGCTCCCCGAGAACCCGCTTGAAGTCCCACGCCGCAACGGGAGGCGATCGCGGCTACTGCTCGGTACCGTCTTCGTCGGCGCCGGCATCAACCACTTCGCCACGCCGCATCACTACGAACGGATCGTGCCTCCGAGCCTCAGAGGACGCGCGCGTAGTGTGGTTGCGGTGAGCGGTGTCGCGGAGGTCGCCGGTGGACTGGGCGTGCTGCTGCCATGGACGCGCCGTCCGGCGGGTCTCGGCCTGATCGCGTTGCTCGCCGCCGTATTCCCCTCGAACCTCTACATGGCGCGGGCTCCGGAGCATTTCCCCAAGATTCCGCGCTGGGCGCTCTACGCTCGCCTGCCGCTGCAACCGTTGATGATGTGGTGGGCTTGGAAGGCCACCAGGAGCACGAGCTGAGCGCCTGCTTGGCGCCCAGTTGACAGGGATTCCGGTGGCCGACGCTGCTATGTTCGAGTAAGCACACAGCCACTTCAGAGCACGATCATGTCCACCGCAACAGCCACAGCGACAGTTCTAAAGCTTCCCCAGGGGAAGGATGCTCTCGGCGAATCGGACAACCTCAGCGAAGCCGAGCTTCGCGCGTGGCGGGGTCTGCTGCGCGCGCACGCCTCGCTCGCCAAGCGCCTGGAGAGCCGCCTCGAGCGCGAGCACGGTCTGCAGCTCAGCTCCTATGAGGTGCTCCAGCACTTGATCGACGCCCCCGGCGGTCGCATGCGCATGTGCGATCTCGCCGAGCAGGCTCAGCTCTCGCGCAGCGGTCTCACGCGCCTGGTGGATCGTCTGGAGCGCGACGAGCTGCTCGGGCGCTGCAGCTGCGAACACGACGCTCGCGGCGCCTACGCCTGTCTCACCGATCGCGGCCGCGAGCGTCTGGACGCGGCGCGCGGCACCCATCGCGCGGTCGTGCGAGAGCACTTCCTCTCGCACTTCTCCGAGGGGGAGCTCGAGGCGCTCGGCAAGATGTGGGAGCGCGTGACCGCAGGCTGCTGCGGCGCCTGACGTCCGAGTCAGAGCTTCCGGGCGAGTCTGAGAGCACGAGTGGGCGGCTCTCGCTGAGCGCCTCCTCAGCAGCCGCCAGTGGGGTAGCGGTCTGGCGCGTCGCGCTACAGACGTCCGCGGCGATGGGCGATGAAGAAGGCGATGGCGGCCAGCACCAGCGCCGCGATCCCGTACAGGCCGAACGCTTCGACGGCGTTGCCGGCGGCGTTGCCAAGGAAGTAGGCGAGCAGGCCGATCGCCGTCGCCCAGCAGATCCCGCCGAGCGCGTTCCACAGGAAGAAGGAGCGCCAGCGCATGTGCGTTGCGCCTGCCAACCATGAGGCCCAGACGCGCAAACCGAGGATGAAGCGCCCGAAGAACACGGCCTTGGGGCCGTGACGCTCGAAGAAAGGTTCGCCGGTGACCAGCACCTGTTGGCGCTGGCGTTCGAAGCGCCCGGGCCGTTCAAGCAGCCAGCGCCCTCCCTTGCGGCCGATCTGGTAGCCGATGTTGTCGCCGATGATCGCGGCGGCGGCGGCGATCGGGATCACGAGCTCGATCTGCAACTTGGCTTGGCTGGCGAGCACGCCGGCGGCGATCAGACCGGTCTCCCCGGGAATCGGCAAGCCGCTGGACTCGGCCATCACGACCAGGAACAGCAGGGGATAGCCGAAGGTTTCTACAAGGTGGCCGACATTTATGAGCGAGGCGAGCATGGTCTGAGAGCCCGTGGGGCTCGGGTCAGCGTATCCGGCGCCCCGACATATCCCGTACTCCGCACGGCCGGTGTTCTCAGCAGGCTCGATGGCTGTGCGCCTGTGCCTGGCTAGGATGCCCAGTCGTGGCCCTCACGATCGAAGCGCGCGACGGCGCCACAAGTGCCCGTGCCGGACGGTTGCACACCGCGCACGGTGATGTGCGCACGCCGGCGTTCGTGCCGCTTGCGACGAAGGCCACCGTCAAGGGCCTTTTGCCACAGGAGGTCGAGGGGCTCGGCTACGACATGGTGCTAGGCAACACGTTCCACTTGATGCTCAACCCGGGAGCCGAGCTGATCGAGCGCCTCGGGGGGTTGCACCGCTTCATGGACTGGGACGGGCCGATCGTGACCGACTCCGGCGGCTTCCAGGTGTTCTCGATGGGCCACGGCACGGTCGCGGACGAGATCAAGGCGCGTCCGTCGCGTCGGCGCCAAGGCAAGCCGGAAGAAGCCCAGGCGGGATCTCGGCGTGAGGGGAAAGGAGGCGAGGGGGTTGTGCGCGAGGGGCGTCAGCGCGAGGGGGCAATCCTCTCGATCGAGGAGCAAGGCGTGCGCTTCCGCTCCTACGTGGATGGCGCCGTGCGCTTCATGGCCCCCGAGGACTCGATGGGCGTGCAGACGTCGCTTCATTCGGATATCGCGCTCGTGTTCGATGAGTGCACCCCTTTCCACGTCGACCGCGACTACACCGAGCGCTCGACCGAGCGCACCCATCGCTGGTTGACGCGCTGTCTGGACTGGCACGCCGAGCACGGCCCGAGCGACCAGCTCGTCTATGGGATCGTGCAAGGGGGCGTTTACGAGGACATGCGCCGCGCCTCGGCCCGCACTGTGGCTGGGAGCGGCTGTGACGGCGTGGCGATCGGCGGTTCGCTCGGCGCCGAGAAGGCGCAGATGTACGAGGTTGTCGGCTACGCCGTCGCCGAGCTGGGCGGCGAGCACGAGCAGCTCCCGCGGCACCTGCTCGGGATCGGCGACGTTGACGACCTGATCCGCGGCGTCGAATTGGGCATCGACACGTTCGACTGTGCGATGCCGACGCGTCTGGGACGCCATGGGACGGCGTTGGTCCCGGACCCGAGCACACGTTGGCGGGTCGATCTGACCAAAAGCGAGTGGCGCGCGTCTGATCTGCCACTGATGGAGGGTTGCGCCTGTCACGCTTGTAAACGCGGCATCTCACGCGCCTACCTCTCCTATCTGGTGCGCTCATCGGAGTTGACGGGCATGCGCCTGTTGACCGAACATAATCTGGCGTTTCTGGTGCGGTTGATGGCCGTTCTGCGCCAGGGGATCCTCGACGGACGGTTGGCCGAGGTGGCGAATTCGCTACGTGGCACCGGATACCGTCCCAAGTCTTCCCTATGCTGACAATTGTGTTCCGGTGTGGTGTAAGGGCAACATGGGCGACCGTCACTCGCCAGCTGTCGGTTCGAGTCCGGCCGCCGGAGCCATTGGTTGAAAGGCGACGGATGAGGCTGCTAATCTGTGGGACGAGTGACGGTCGTCTCGCCCGAAAGGGCGGCAGTTCTTACCGAGAGGCTCGCGCAAGCGGGCCTCTCGCCTTTCTTGGATCTACTTAGCGTTTTCCTCGACGAGCTGCTTCAACGCTTCGGCGGATTCCTGGGTGCGTTCGTAGAAGACGTTGCGCAGTTTGATCGTTGTGGATGGGGGCGAACTCAGTACGACGATCAGCGCGATTACGCCGATGAGCGCCAGCAGCGCAACTACGGCGAGCATGAGCCGGCGTAGGCCGGCGCCACGACGTTGTGCGGGTACTGTCGCTACGACGGGCGGAGCCTCGCGCGCAGGCCCGCGTCGGGGCTGGCGGGGGACAACCGCTTCTCGGTCCGCCGAGGCGCTATGCGTGCGCGTAGCGCCGGCGAGCACGGTTGTCGCCTCGGTGGCCTGCCTCGTACCCCGCGCCGGCGCACGATGCTCGTTGGGCGAGATGCCAAGCGCCCCGTCTGAGATCGCGCGACCCATCTCGCGCGCGCTCTCGTAGCGCTCGCGCGGGTCGAGCGCCAGCGCGATCGCCACCGCTTCGGCAAGCTCCGGCGTGACCGCGGCCACGAGCGTGTCGAGCATCGCGGGCTCTTCCTGCTGCTGTTTGAGCGCCAGCTCGGTGAGCGAGGCGGCTTCATAGGGCAGGCGCCCGGAGATCAACTGATAGGTGACGACGCCAAGGGCGTACAGATCGGCGCGCGGCCCGGCTTCCTCGCCGCGGGCCTGCTCGGGCGCCAGATAAGCGGCGGTGCCGAGCACCGAGCCGACCTGCGTGATGCTCGACTGCTCGGTGGCCTTGGCAATACCGAAATCGGCGAGCTTGACCTCGCCGTCGCGCGAGCGCAAGAGGTTCCCTGGCTTGACGTCGCGATGCACCACACCGTGACGGTGGGCGTAGTGCAGCCCCTCGCAGGCCTGTTCGATGATCGCGACGGCTTCGTCGACCTCGACCCAGCCGTCGTCGCGCAGGATCTCGGCGCACGACTGCCCCTCGATGTACTCCATCACGATGAAATATTGCCCTGTGCTCTCATCCTGGCCGGAGTCGAACACCTGCACGATGTTGGGATGGATGAGGCGTGCCGCGGCCTGAGCCTCGCGCTGGAAGCGAGACACGAAGGTCGGATCCTCGGCAAGGTGCTCGGCCAGCAGCTTGACCGCGACACGGCGCTCCAGGCGCTTGTCGAAGGCTAGGTGCACGGTCGACATCCCGCCAAAGCCGAGTCTGCTCTGTAGCTGATAGCGCCTTGCGATCTCGGGGTCGCTCACTGACCACCCCCGGCACTTGCCCCGCCAGAGCCTGAGGCCCCATTGACTTCGCCTTCTTTGCCTCGGCCTTCGCCTTTGCCTTTGCCTTCGCCCAGGCTTTCTTCGGCGTGGCCTTCGCCAGGAGCTTCTACGCCCCCGCCGGGACTCGACGGTGTGCTGGTGGTGGGTGTCGTTGGGGTCGTCGTCGGCGTCGTCGGAGTTGTGGCTGTTTCGGTGCTTGTCGTCGTTTCGGTGCTCGTCGTGCCTGTCGGAGGAGCGGTTTTCGTCTGGGTGCTCGTGGTCGAGGTTTCAGTCGCGGTCGGTTCTTCGCACATGGCGAGCGCCTGTTTGCGCAGGTTCGTTATGCCCTGTTCTAGGCGCTTGTGCAGCCCCGCATCGACAGTGGCCGGAAGCGCCAGGAAGTCCTGCTCGGTCTTGCCGAGCGCGGCTTCGGTCTTGGCGCAGCTCCCGTTGCCTGCTTCGGCTGCTTGAGCGACAGCTTCGAAGTCTGCTTGCAGAGGCGTTGCGTTGGCGGTCGGGATCAAGCCCTTGCCCGAGCTTCCGCAAGAGACGAGTAGGGCAGTGGTAGCGCCCAACAGCGCCACCACGGCAAGGCGTATGAGTGTTCGCATGTTCACTGACCGTACTCCAGGCGCTCCGCAAGCGAGTTTGGCAGACGAGCAGCCTTGATGGCCGCGGCGGCGCCGGCGACGTCATAGCTGGTACGTCGGTAGGAAGCTTGATACCCGTCAAGGTCAAGCAGCAACCAGGCAGCGCGGCGGTCGCCGTCGCGAGGTTGTCCGACGCTCCCAGGGTTGAGCATCCATTCGCCGCTTGCCAGATCGAGCTCGGCGCCCTCCCGGCAGGGTTCGCCACTTGCCGCTTCGCCGGGCTGGCGCGTGAACGCCGAAGCGACGTGAGAGTGGCCGATCAGACACACGCGGTTGGGCTCGCGGTCCAAGCACAGCTCGGCAAGCAAGGCCGAGAGCACGTACTCCCACACCGGATCGCGCGGGCTTGCGTGGTAGAGACCGATCGCGTCGTCGCGTGTGTCCTCGCGGCCTTCGGGGCGCAGCTCAGAGAGGAACGATTGGTTGGCCGGCCCAATCACTTCGCGCGTCCACTGCGCCGCGATGCTCGCGCCGCGCGAGAACTCATCCAGGGAAAGCTCGCCGACGACCGCCATGTCGTGATTGCCGGCCAGGCACACGGCAACATGGCGACGCGCAAGCTCAACGCACGCGTCCGGATCGGCGCCGTATCCGACGATGTCGCCAAGGCACCAGAGCTCGGACGCCTCGCTGTCGGCGACCGCCTCCAGCACCGCTTCGAATGCCTGCAGGTTTGAGTGGATGTCCGAGACGACCGCGACCTTCATCCGCCAGATGCCCTCATGAGGGGTAGCGTGGCCCGCACGGACCACAGGGCTGCGGGTGGTGCGCACCTCGCGGGCGCACAGTACGCCACTACTCGTCGGCTTCCCCGGCCTCGGCGCCTCCGTACTCGGGCAGGTTCTTGATGCCCTCGCGGGTGCGCCACTTGGAGTAGTTGTCCTCCATCGCGTCGATCAGCTCTCGCATGAAGCGCGGGGAGAGGTTGACACGCGATACCACGACGCCGGGGACCTCCTCGGACTCGACCTCATGGTCGACCCTCGCGAAGGTCACCGTGAACTCGTAGTCGGAGTGGCTGACGTTCGCGAAGTTCGCGTATACCCCGCCCATGATCTCAGGGGAGAGATGAATGTTTATGTGGCGCTCGGCGCCTGGATTCTCGTCGTTCACAAAGCTAGTATCGCAACCTGGCCGGGGGACCGCCGCATAAGATCATCGCCCGTGAGCTCCACGACCACTGAGACAGGCCTGCGCGAGACTGTGCTCGCCCTCGCCGGCGAGCAAGCCGGCAGCGCAAGCTCGCATCGAGCGATCACGCTCGAGCGCCCGCCGCGCCCGGATTTCGGCGACTACTCCACGAACGCGGCTCTTCTACTGGCACCGGCCGCGGGCGCCCAGCCACGCGAGCTGGCACAGCAACTGGGCGGCTTGCTTGCAGAGCGGCTCGGCGAGCAGCTGGAGCGCTTCGAGGTGGCCGGCCCGGGCTTTCTGAACCTGTTCCTCTCCGACGTATGGCATCGCGCCGCACTCGGCGAGCTGTTGGCGGCCGGGGAGAGCCTTGGGCGCGGAGAAGCGGCTGTCAAGGAGCGGATCATCGTCGAGTTCGTCTCGGCCAACCCAACGGGTCCGATGCACGTGGGCCATGCACGCAACGCGGCGTACGGCGATGCGCTGGCACGCGTGCTCGCCTTTCATGGCCACAGGGTGGAGCGCGAGTTCTATGTCAACGACGCCGGCTCTCAGGTGGTCAAGCTGGGCGAGTCGATCGCGGCGCTGGCGCGTGGGGAGCAGGTTCCGGAGGACGGCTACCACGGCGACTACGTGATTGGCCTCGCGACAGAACTAGCAGACTCCGCGAGCATCGATCCGGCTGAGCTGGGCCGCGCGGCGGTAGCGCTGATGATGGCCCGCATCGCAGGTTCGCTAGGCGAATTTCGCGTCGATTTCGACTCCTGGAGCTATGAGAGCGCGCTGCATGACGGCGACCCAAGCCCGGTGGCGCACACGCTCGCGATCCTCGAGCAGCAAGGCCACACCTACAACAGCGAGGGCGCCCTGTGGCTACGCACCACCGACTACGGCGACGACAAGGACCGGGTGCTGGTCCGCTCGAGCGGCGAGCACACCTACTTCGCCTCGGACATCGCCTATCACCAGGACAAGCGCGAGCGCGGCTTCGACCGCCAGATCGACGTGTGGGGCGCCGACCACCACGGCTATGTGGGGCGCATGAAGGCAGCCTATGAGGCGCTGGGCGGCGACCCAGAGCACTTGGAGATGCTGATAATGCAACTGGTGCATCTTGTGCGCAGAGGCGAGCGAGCGCAGATGTCAAAGCGCGCCGGAGAGTTCGTCACGCTAGACGACTTGCTGCGCGAGATCGGCGTGGACGCTGCGCGCTGGTTTTTGCTGTCGCGCTCGCACGACACGACAATCGACCTGGACCTCGACCTGGCGCGCGAGCAGTCAAACGAGAACCCGGTCTATTACGTGCAGTACGCACACGCGCGGATCGCCTCAATGCTCGCCAAGGCCGGCGCCGAGCAAGTCCAGCGGGCATTGGTGCAGGTCGGGGATCGGAGCGGGGCGCTGCACGCGGCCGAGCGCAGTCTGATCAAGAAGCTGCTCGCATTCCCCGGCGAGGTAGGAGAGGCGGCCGTGCGCCGCGCTCCACACCGGATAGCGGCCTATGCGCTCGAGCTGGCCCAGCAGTTCACGACTTTCTACCGCGACTGCCGCGTGCTCGGCGCCGAGTCGCCGGCGCTCGAATCCCAGCGCCTCGCGCTGTGTGTAGCGTCGCGCCAGACGATCGCCAGCTCGCTAGAGCTGCTTGGGGTAGACGCGCCTGCGGAGATGTAGCTCGGGAGCGACGGCGGGCGGCGAGGCTGTCCCTCGGCCGGCGATCAGTCGAAACGTTTGAGATCGGCGTCCAGGCGCGCAGCGTCGCCAGCACTGAGCTTTGGCGAATCGGCGCTGGTTGCGGACTGGTCCCGTGCGTGGCGCCGCCAGCTAGGCAAAAGTAGCGCGACCAATCCAATCAGCGCAAGCACGACGGCAAGGGGCACAAGATACGCGGCCAGATCGAAGCCTTTGGCGCTCGGAAGTGCAAGCACCGACGTCCCGTACTGGGCCACAAGTTCGCTCTTGATCTGCGCTTCGGTCTTGCCTTCGGCGATCAACCCACGGATATAGGCCCGCTCGCGCTGTGACTGCGGCGATTCGGCGACATTCAAGGGAATCTTGCAGGTCACGCACATGACCTGACGTTCGATCGCGGGCATGCTGGCGCGCGGTGTAGCGGCGAGAGCGTCGGAGTCGACCAGGGGCGAGGCCCCTAGTGCCGCCACGAGCGTCAGCATCGCTGTCAGACGGGCTAGGTGGTATGTCAGGCGCGAGACAGGACTCGGGCCAAGCCCAACTAGCCACATTGGCACGCCCCAAAAATCCTCATACGCTCTCCGCCAAAGCAATCGCATGGTTCAAGAACTTTTCGTCGATTTCCCCGCGTGAAATCGCCACCACATGGCCGGAAGCGTCGATCACGAACGTCTCAGGGATCTGGGTGGTGCCATAAGCCTGGGCGAATTCTCCGGTCGTATCGCGCAGGCTCGGGTAGCTGACGCCGTAGTGCTTGACGAAGGTGGCAGAGTCGGGCGTTGAGTCGCGGAAGGTGACGCCGAGAACGGTGCCGCCGCGGCGCATCAGCGTGTGCTGGGCGCGCTCCAGGATCGGCGCCTCTTCCTGGCAGGGTGTGCACCAGGAAGCCCAGAAGTTCAACACGACGACGTGCCCGCGATAGGAGGCCAGCGTGCGCCGGCCGGAGCCGGAGAGGACTGGCATGGCAGTGCCGGCCGCGGGCGCGGAGGGATGGCGCCCTTGCTTGATCGCTTCGTCGAGCGTGCGCTTGGAGGCTTGGGCTATGACCCCGTAAACGAGCAGTCCGACCAGCGCGGCACCGGCGATACCGATCAGCAGGGGCATGAGGGAACGTTTGGCCATCGAGCAGGAAGCGTAGTGCCAGGGCGAGGGAAGCGGCGTAATATTGCCTTTAGCGCGGTGGTAGCTCAGTTGGTAGAGCGCGAGCTTCCCAAGCTCGAGGTCGCGGGTTCGAGGCCCGTCCGCCGCTTGCTCGAAAGAGCGTCACTTCCGACTCGTCTATTGAGCACTCGGGAGGCAGCGATTCAGTCCGAAGCTGTGTGGTGGCCAACGAGAAGGTCGGCAACCGACAGAAGTCCCTACGTGGCAGGCATGGTCGACGCGAGCGAACCTGGCGTTGAAGCTGGCTGCCTACGGCTGGGTTCTCAGGCACAGCGCACTGTGCGCAGGTCGGACTCCTCGCGCGTGATCCCCGGTGTAGTGGTGGTAGAGCGAGCCTTGGGTGATATCCGCCGTCAGCTTGCGAGCGGCAGCGTGAAGCAGATTCGCGTGCCTGTGCGCGCTTCGGCGAGCCAGATTCGTCCGCCGTGCGCCTCCACGATCGTGCGTGCGATGGTTAGCCCGAGGCCGCTGCCCGAGCTGGTTCGAGCCGCCTGGTTGCCGCCGCGGTAGAACGGCTCGAAGATGCGTGGCTGATCGACGGCCGCGATGCCCTCGCCGGTGTCTGACACCTCGATTTCGGCTGCGTCGTCGCGCTGGTGTGCGCGCACGAGTACGCTGCCGTCGGGAGGGGTGTGGCGGATCGCGTTGGTGAGCAGGTTCGCTAGAACGCGTCCAAGCTGTTCGGGGTTGGCCCGCGCCGGATGTAGGTCGCTTGCGATCTCCGCGTGTACGGCTACACGACGCGTCTGCGCCTCCAAACGGATCGCCTCGACCATCTCGGCGACGATGCCGGCGAGCGGCACCGCCTCGGTCGTCCACGCGAAATCGCCCGCGTTGAGTCGAGAAAACTCGAACAGGTCATCGACGAGCGAACCCAGGGCGCGGACATTCGCGCCCATGCTCTTGACGTATCTGCGCGCGGTCGCCGGGTCCACGAGATCGTCGTCGAGTGCCTGTGCGAGAAGTTGCAGGGACGCCAGAGGCGTGCGCAGGTCGTGAGATACAGCGGCGATGACCTGGCGGCGGGCGGCGTCCGCCTCGTCGCGTGAGCGTTCCTCCAGGCGCAGCGTCTCGATCATCGCGTTGGCCGAGTCGGCCAGGTCGCTGAGCTCGGTGCCCGAGCGCGCCTGCACGTGTACCTCACGCTCTCCCTGGCCGACGGAATGCAGACCGTGCGCGACCGAGTCCACATCGGCCACCACGTCATCCAGGAGGATCTGCGCCGCGCGCGCGGCGATGACGGCGGCGAAGATCAGGATGCCGACCGTCATCCAGGCATCGTGAGGAGAGACGAACATCACCGCGGCGCCGATCAAGAGCGCCGCCAGGAGCTGGCCAAGTGCGAGCCCGATGCCCAGCTGAAACCGGTGGTTCAGCGTGCTCATTCGCAGCCTGCGAGCGTCGGCGGCGTGGGCGAGCAGAAGCGCCACAAGGCCCACCGGAAGAAGAATCGCGCTTGTCAGCGCCACGGCGTGCGTGCCTCCGATGATCGCCATGACCACACAGGCCGCCACCAGAGCCCCCACGAGTGTGAATAGCGATCGCCTCATCGCCTGAAGCGGTAGCCCACGCCCCACACGGTGTGGATGAGCTTTGGATCGTCCGGGTCACGCTCGATCTTGGCTCGCAGGCGACGGATGTGCACCGTGACGGTCGAGCTGTCGTTGCAAGAGGAGAGCTGCCACACCTGCTCGATCAGCTGCGAGCGCGAAAAAACGATCCCTGGGTGGCTCGCCATGAACCAGAGTAGGTCGAACTCGCGCGGGGTCAAAGCGACTTCGCGACCGTCCAACTGCACCGTGCGCTCGCCTGGATCGATTCGCAGGTGCTCGAGCTGCAGCGGCTGCTCGCCGGTCGGCTCGTTGGTGCCGCGGCGCAGCACGGCATGTACTCTCGCGACGAGCTCTCCGGGCGAGAACGGCTTGACGACATAGTCATCCGCGCCACGCCGCAACCCGGCGATCCGGTCTGACTCCTCGCCCTTGGCGGTGAGCAGGATCACCGCTGCTCGTCCGTGCTCGTCCTCGTGCAGGCGGCGCATCACCTCGAGGCCGTCGAAACCGGGGAGCATGATGTCGAGGATCACGAGATCGGGTGAGTGCTTGGCGCTCATCGCGACCGCCTCGGGGCCATCCAGAGCGACTCCGGTCTGAAATCCCTCCCGCTGTAGGTAGCGAGCCACGATCTCGCCGATCGTCGGCTCGTCGTCAACGACCAGCACGTACTGTCCTGGGGGGTTCGGGCTGGCGGTCATGACACTGGTGATCATGGCAGCGTGGCGCTCAACCGAAGGTGAACGAGTACACGGAGACCCCGGGCGAAGCCTGCACGGTCAGTACGTGGTGCTCCACCCGCGGCAGTTCGACGAGGCGGTAGAGCCGCTGGAAGCCGATGCTCGCGCTGCCGGCGTGCACATCGGCGCCGGAGTCGGCCGCCGGGATCGGATGGCCATCGAGCAGGATCCGCACCGTACGTGTGCCCGATGTTGAGCCCGCGACGAGGAACACGCGGCGAGCGAAGAAGTTGAGCTGCAACCTGCCGGCGGCGACGGCTTCGGCAGATTCCGCCTCGAGGCGCCAGCTACCCTCGTAGCGCAAATGTTCGCGCTCGGGCGCGGGTCCCGAGCCGAAGTCGCGCAGCCCTGGATGCAACGGTCCGTTTTCAAAGCGTTCGGCCTTTTCGGCACCAAGATAGGACTCAGGCGTGGTTTCGACCGCGGAAGGCGCCTGGGCGGAGACTTTGGTTGCCTGCCCGAGCCCTTCGGCGCCCGCTTCGACGAGCAGGCTGCGAATCGCTCGCTCCTTGGCCGTGTATTCACCCTCTCCGAAGTCGGTCAGCCTGATGCGACCCTTCGCGTCGATCAGGTACTCCGCCGGCCAGTATTCGTTGTTGTAAGCGTTCCATGTCTTGTAGTTGTTGTCCTGCACCACCGGGTAGCGGATGCCGTTCTGGTGGATCGCTTCCTGAACGTTTGCCGCAGAGTGCTCGAACGGGAACTCGGGCGTGTGCACACCGATGATCGTGAGGCCCTTGGTGGCGTAGCGTTCGTTCCAGGCGTTCAGGTAGGGAAGCGTCCGGATGCAATTGATGCAGCTGTAGGTCCAGAAGTCCACGAGCACCACGTGCCCGCGCAGAGCGGTAAGGCTCAGCGGTTTCCCGCCGGGAGTATTGAACCAGCGCTGGGTGCCCACGAATTGAGGCGCGACGCCGAGCACCGGCAGACGCTCGCCCGCGTCGGCCTCCTTCAGGCCGCCCGCCCGCCGTGCCTTGTGCCCACGCAAAGCCGCCAAGTTGTTCGCCGCCGCGCTGGTCGTTTCGAGGCTCTTTGCCGGGTTGATCAGGAACGACGGCAGGTCGGCGGCGATCGAGGTCTCAAAGCGCGTGTCGTAGTTGCCGAGCATCAGCAGCGCAATCACAACCATGATCGCGCCCATCGACATTTGAAAGCGACCGCTGCGGCGCGCAAGGCGACCGGTCAGGCGCCGCCCGCCGAGCATCAGCCCATACAGGACGACGGCCGAGCCGATCCCGTAGGCGAGCGCCACGGCGAGTCGCCCGGCGCTGAAGCTCTGCGACGCCGAGACGGTTATCACACCCGCGAGGATCGGCCCCGCACACGGCGCATATACGAACCCGAGGCCGCCACCCACGAGCATCCCAGACCAGAAGCCGCCGTCCCCGCCGGGGCGCGGCGAACCGACGCCCAGGCGCGGACCGATCGTGCTCAACCGCGCCTCCAGGCGGTCTCCGAGCGCAGGCACGAGCAGCGCGATACCGAAGCCGATCAGTGCGACGATCGACAGCGTACGCAGCAACTGGTCGGGGAGCCCGAGGGCAGAGATCAGATAGACAAGCGCCACGGTCGCGACCGTGAAAGAGAGCGCCAGCCCGGTGACCACCCCGAGCGGTCGACGTCTGCCGCCCGTGACCCCCGCCGCGAGGGCGACGGGCAGCACCGGAAGCACGCACGGCGAGAGCGCGGTGGCGGCACCGGCGATGAACGCGAACACGATCAGGACGACCATGCAGCGACTTTGAACCCCAGATATTGCGCGTTCCTTACGGCGCGATCCGCGCACACGTAAGAAACTCGTAATACCTGTGCGAGACAGTCGGTCCGGCCGAACCCTGCCGACCCTCAAATCGCAAACGGAGGATCACCGATGAAGATCAGCTCAAAGCCCATCCGCCTGCTCGCAGTGACGGGCACGCTAGTCGCGCTCGCGAGCGTACCCGCAAGCTCACCAGCATCGAGCATGCACCACATGAAGAGCTGCACGAGCCACCAGATGATGACCCACCACACGTCGCACTGCTCTATGCATCACGCGATGAAACACACGAAATAGCGGGCGAGCAAGCCCCCCACGGCGCCCACTCTGAAGACGAGCGCGCGCCGTGGGTCTCGAGGCTTGAGGCGGGCAGCAAACGGGCTGCTTGCTCACGCCCGGCTCGTGCGGGCATGCGCCCGCGCCAGCCGCGCGTCGTGGCCTGACTGTCCGACGTCCACGAAAGGACGATTCGCTCGATGGCTCTCCCTGATCCCATAGTGGCCTTCATCGACGCTCAGGCCGAGCGTTCGCCGGTGTCTTATGAGGATCTGCGGGTGGTTGTCTTCAATGGCACCATGAAGCGCTCGCCCGAGCCGAGCCACACAGACGGTCTGCTCGCCATTCCGCAGCGCATCTTCTCCTTGCTCGGTGTGCGCTGCGACGAGGTGCGCACCGTCGATCGCACGATCCCCCCGGGCCTGTGGCCGGACATGCGCGAGCATGGATATGAAGAGGACGAGTTTCCCGAGATCTATCGATCGCTGGTCGAGCCCGCCGACATCCTTCTGATCGCCGGACCGATCTGGCTGGGCGATCAGAGCTCGCAGACACGCACGATCATCGAGCGCCTATACGCATACTCCAGCGAGGTGAACGACTGCGGGCAATGGGCTTACTACGGCAAGGTCGGCGGTGTGCTGAGTACCGGCAACGAGGACGGCGCCAAGCACGTCAGCGCCCAAGTTCTCTATGCGCTCCAGCACATCGGCCTCGCCATCCCACCGCAGGCAGACAGCTACTGGGTTGGAGAGGCCGGCCCGGGGCCGTCCTACCTCGACGCGCAGACCGGGGGACAACAAAATGCCTGGACGACGCGCAATACGGTCTTCATGACCTGGAACATGTTGCACCTGGCGCGCATGCTAAAGGACGGTGGGGGGTTCCCGGCTTATGGCAACTCGACACACGACTGGAACCTCGAGCAGCCGGAGCATCCGAACCCCGAGTATCGGTAACGAGCCGCGGAACGCGCTCGACACCGGTGGCGCGCAGCAAGTCGTCGCCGTGCGCCACCGAGACCAAAGCCGCTATCGCCCGGTTCCAACGCAAACACGCTTTCCGCGCATCTGCTCTGCTCGGCAGAGCTGAAGCACCGATCTCGCTGCCCTGTAAGCTCGCAAGTCGTCGCAGCGAGCGTCAGCGAGGATTCAGTCCAGACGGTTGCTCTGCCACGGAAGCAGCGATCACCGGACAACCGGCATTGGGCCTGGCGCGACGCAGCCCGTGTTTGATGGGCTGCGCCGTCGTAGGCCTCAGTGCTCGAGAGGCTCCGCTGGGAAGCGCACGCCGAAGCGCTCGATGAGGCTGGGGATGCTCGCGGGGTCCATCTCCAGCGCGTAGCGCTGGCACAGCTCGGCGAGCCTCGCGGGGTCCGCCTGTGCAACGCCACCGAGGTCCACGAGCTCGGCAAAAAACCCCTCGAAACCGGCCGGCGCGATGATCTCGAGAATCCGGCATGGGTCATCCCCGGCGTTCCAGAATGTATGCTACTCTCCGCGGGGCTTTAGTACGAGATCGCCTGGGCCGGCCTCGAGGACGTCGTCCCCGAGGAGCGCTCCCATGCGGCCCTCCAGTACGTAGCTGTACTCGTCCTCGTTTGTGTGTCGGTGCAACGGTGCCGCTAGTGCCCGCGCGGACATGGGGTGTTCGACCAGCGAGAACCCGCCTGCGCTCGTGGCGCCGTCGAGCATGAAGCGCACCCCGATGCTGCCGAGGAAACCGGCCTTGCCGTCTGTGGTTCCGACTACCCGGCTCGAGGTGGTCTGCATGTGCGGCCCCATTTCATTGAACAGTAGTGTCGCGCGAACTATACAGGCGCCGGAAGGTCTGTCAATATTGAGTAGACAGCAGTGACCGATCAATCGCGCACATATCGGATGGGCCGCCGCGCGGAGTCCCAGCAGCAGACCAACCGGCGGATCACGGAGAGCGCCGTCGCGTTGCACGGAACGCTCGGACCATCGAAGACGTCGATGAGTGCGGTGGCAGCTCACGCCGGGGTGCGTCGCTCCACCCTCTACCGTCATTTTCCTGACGAGGCGGCGCTCTTTGATGCGTGCACCGCGCACTGGGCGGCGTCAAACCCGCTACCCGACCTTGCGGCCTGGTTGAGCGTCGATGACCCCGATCAACGCCTGTCGGGGGCGCTCCCGGAGCTCTACGCGTTCTACGCGCGAACGGAGGGAATGCTCGAGAATCTGTTTCGCGACGAGGCTGCGGTACCGATGGTTGCTGAGCGCTTCGCCGCGTTCCGGGGCTACTTCGCGTCTGCGCTGGACGCGCTGATGACAGGCCGGAACCTTCGAGCAGGCGCAAAGCGCCGCACGCGGGCCGTCCTCGGGCACGCGATCGCGTTCTCGACGTGGAAGTCGCTGGTGCGGGAGCAGGGGCTCAACGACCGTGAGGCCATAGAGTTGATGTGCGCGCTGGTGGACACTGCGGCGGCTCGATAACTGCCCGGGGATTCCTCGCCATTTGCTGCCTATGTGGTCTATCTCCCTCAAGCTTCCCAAGCTCGAGGTCGCGGCTTCGAGGCCCGTCCGCCGCTTGAGGTCGCAAGGGCTGACGCCAGTAACAGCTCCCGAGGCTCGTCCATAGACGCTTCGCAGAGTTCGCGCGAGTTATAAAGACTTATAACAGGATCGATTATAGCCTGCT
>DATCEK010000157.1:0-3404 GCA_036510155.1 Solirubrobacteraceae bacterium
TAAAAAGCAGAAATCGCTGACGGCGCCGCCATGTCTGCGAAATGCCAACGCCGGAAGTCAGTCAGCTTGATCACATGAGCTCGTCGAGCAGCGACTTCGCTTACTTGAGGTCCCGGGTGTCGAAGCCTTCACTGAACCAGCCGTAAACCGGAGCCAAAAGATCACGGGCCTCGTCCTGCTTGCCCTGATCGCGCCAGAGCCGCGCCAAGCTCATCGCCGCGCGCAGTTCCCACGACTTTGCCTGCTGCGCGCGGGCGACCGCCAGCGCGCGTTCGAAATACGCTGTAGCCTTCGTCGCTTCAGAACCGGGCGGCCTAACCGCGACTTCGCCGGTGATGCGATTGACCTCGGCCTCGTACCAACGCTCCTTGCTCGTTTCGATCACAGTAGTCGCTTCACCGACACAGCGCCAGGCGTCTGCAAATTGGCTGAGCTCCGCATGGGCTGTGGCTAACCAGGACAACTGCGTCGGCACAAACAAACTCGCGCCCGTCGATCGCCACGCGGCGATCCCGGAATTGAGCTTCTGCACTGCCTCGTCGGCTCTGCCAGTCTGCTGAAGAATCAAACCTTGCATACACATTCCGGCAGCCTTCCAATACACTGAGCCCTTTTCGTCTGCCAACGCGACAAGTTCTTCGGCTTGCGCGTTTAGCGCCGCGTAGTTTCCGCAGTAGTATTGGGTAGGCCCGGTCCAGGCCAGCGCAAACATCAAGGTGGCCGCATGACCGATTTCTCTCGCCTCCGTTAGCGCTCGCTCGGCATCCGCAAGCGCGGCCTCGGGATATCCAAGCGCCCATAGGGCCCATGATCGGTACCACAGGATTGCAACTCGGATGTCTTGGCCAAATCGCGTCGTCAGCACGCGATGCTGAGCAGGGTCGTAAAGCGCCATCGCGCGGTCGAGATGCGCTCGGCCTTGCCCGAACTGGCCCGACAACAACAAGGAACTGCCGATCAAGCGGTGCCCTATCATTCGTGGCGGGATCGTCCCCTGCTTCTCCGCGGATGCCAAAAACTGCGCCGCAAGTTCGCAAATAATATCGCCATTAAGGTTCGTTTGGTTGGCGACCCAAAACCCATAGAGGACAGAGAACTTCAGCAATGGGTCTTCTGGAGGTTCTTCGAGCGCTTCAGCTGTTTCGATGAGCGAGCGTGCCCGCTCGCCAGCCGCCATGGTTTCGGGCGCAGCGTAGCCTTTGGTATGCATTAGCGCGTTTAAGAGCGCCGCCTGCAGCTTGATCTCCTCGCGACGCAATTCCGAAGTGGCAGGCAAGAGCGCAAACTGGCCAAGCGCGCGGGTGAGCTGCTCCACCGCTTCGATCAGCGCCGAGCGCTCCAGCGACTGCTGTCCCGCCTTGCCCCACAGACCCGCAGCCCTCTCGATCAGCCCGGCCTCCGAGCAATGACGCGCCAGCAGTTCCGGCTGCCTCTCGGCAATCTCCGCGAACTGACGTTCAAGGGTTTCGGCGATCCGGGCGTGAAGCGTGCGTCTCGGCTCGCGCAGCAGCGTGCCATAGGCCGCGTCCTGCACCAGTGCATGCTTGAACAGGTAGCTCGCCTGCGGCGGCACGCCCTGCCGGAACAGCAAACCTGTCTGAACGAGGCGGTCGAGCGCCGATCCCAGCTCCGCCTCGGACTTCCGCGCCACCAACGCCAGCAGGGCATGCGAGAACTCCCGCCCGATTGCCGATCCGATCTGCGCCACCTCCTTGGCGGGGCCGAGCCGGTCGAGCCGGGCCATCAGCGAGGCATGCAAGCTTGCCGGCACCGCCAGGGCCGAAGACGGAACTGCCGCAACCGTGCGCCGGGCCGCGCCCTCGCTCTCCGCCTCCAGCACCGCCTTCGTCATCTCCTCCACGAACAGGGGAATGCCGTCGGTGCGCTCGACGATCTCCGCCAGCACATCCGCCGGCAGCGCCTTGTTCCCGGCGAGCCGCGCGATGATGGCCGCCGCTTCACGTTCCCCAAGCCGGTTGAGCGTCAGGCTCGTCACATGCGACTGTCCCACCCAGGGCGCGTTGAACTCGGGACGGGAAGTTACGATGAGCAGCGCCTGAAGAGTTTTAATCCGGTCCACGATCCGACCGAGCACTTCAAGGCTCGTCGGATCGACCCAATGCGCATCCTCGAAGATCATCAGCACCGGTTGCTGGCGGGCCAACCCCGCCAGTTGCGACGTCAACGCTTCCAGCGTTCTTTGCCTGCGCTGCTCCGGGGCCGTGTCAAGCGCGGGATAGCGCCCATCATTAGGGAGCAACAGCATCTCCGCCAGGAGAGCGGCATCCTCCGTCGAGGTCGAGGTTTGTGCGAGAACCGCATCAAGCTTGTCGAGCTTCGCTGGCGGTTTGTCGTCGTGCGCCAGTCCGGCGGCGCGCTCCATCTGGCCAATGATCGGATAGAATGCACTGTCCGTGTGCTGTGGCGAGCAGAAATAGCGCAAGCGCGTATGCACTTCGCCGAACAGGCGTTCCAGAAGCGCGGCCGTGAGCCGCGACTTCCCGATGCCTGCCTCGCCGGAGAGCAGCACCACTTGGCCTTCACCCCTCTTTGCCCTCGACCAGCGCCGAAGAAGCAATTCGAGTTCTTCTTCCCGTCCGACCAGCGCGGTCAGACCCGCCGTGTGCAGTGCCTCGAAGCGGCCTTCCGCCGAACCAGCCCGCATCGGCGCCCAGGCTCGCACCGGGCCGCCGATACCCTTGAGGTTTTTCGCCCCGAGGTCCTCGAACTCAAACAGATTGCCAAGAAGTCTCCGGGTGCCTTCGGCGATCACAACCATATTCGGCTCGGCGATCCCTTGCAGGCGCGCCGCGAGGTTCGGCGTGTCGCCGACGACCGCCTGCTCCTGGGCGGCACCCATGCCGATCAGATCGCCGACCACGACAAGCCCGGTCGCAATGCCGATACGCACCTGCAGGGGCGAGCCGGCCATGGTAGAGACCTTCGGCACCGCCTCGACCAGCGCAAGCCCGGCAAGCACAGCGCGTTCGGCGTCATGCTCGTGGGCCCGGGGATAGCCGAAATAGGCCAGCACCCCGTCGCCCATATACTTGGCGACGAACCCCCCGGCCTTGGTGATCTGCTCGGCGCAGCTACGGTGATAGGCACCGACGATCTCGCGCATGTCCTCGGGGTCAAGGCGAGCCGAGAGCGCGGTCGAGCCAACGAGGTCGACAAACATGACCGTGAGCTGGCGACGTTCGGCGTGCGTCCGTGGGGCGGTAGGCGTGATCTCCGGAGAAGCAGCCGGTCGTTCACCGGTACCGAACGTAGCAACGGCCCTCAATAGCTTGAGCCGCGCCCCCAGCGGTAGGCCGAGCTCGCGCAGGTGATCATCGGTGAGATCACGAAGCACGTCGGCATCGATCGCATTGTCGCGAAACGTCTGCGCGTACTGCTCTAGA
>DATCEK010000158.1:0-3776 GCA_036510155.1 Solirubrobacteraceae bacterium
GCCGCCAGCAGGGCGGCCCGGCCAACCAGCCCGTGCGTCGCCCACGCCGCGGGCGCCGGCGCAGGGGCACCTACGACGAGACGATCGCGCCGATCGACACGACCGCGATGGAGGCCACAGATCTGATCCGCGTGAATTCCGGCTCAACTGTCAAGGACGTAGCCGAGTATCTCGGGGTGCCAGTACCAGAGGTCATCAAGAAGCTGATGATGCTGGGCGAGATGGCGACGCTGACGCAGACGCTTTCCGACGACGCGATCCAAGTTCTCGCCGACGAATTCGAGAAGAAGATCGAGATCGTCCATGCAGCCGACGATGTCGAGGTCGAGCCGGTCTTTGAGGACGACGAGCAGGATCTCGTCGACCGCCCGCCCGTCGTCACGATCATGGGCCACGTCGATCACGGCAAGACTTCGCTGCTGGACGCGATCCGCCAGACCGAGGTAGCGGCCGGCGAGGCCGGCGGGATCACCCAGCACATCGGCGCCTACCAGGTCCACCACGGCGAGAAGGTGATCACCTTCCTCGACACGCCTGGCCACGAGGCGTTCACCGCGATGCGTGCCCGCGGCGCGCAGGTGACCGATCTGGCGGTGATCGTGGTCGCCGCCGACGATGGCGTCAAGCCGCAGACGGAGGAGGCGATCGACCATGCGAAGGCCGCCGAAGTGCCGATCGTCGTCGCCGTCAACAAGATCGACAAGGAGGGGGCGCAACCAGAGCGGGTGCGCACCGAACTCACCCAGCACGGGCTGCAACCGGCAGAGTGGGGTGGAGAGATCGAGTTCGTCGACGTCAGCGCCAAGACGCGCGAGAACCTCGACGGGCTGCTCGACACGATCCAGCTCGTCACCGATCTCGAGGAGCTGAAGGCCAATCGCGATGCGATGGCCTCGGGCACCGTGATCGAGTCAAAGCTCGATCCAGGGCGCGGTCCTGTCGTGAGCATTCTGATCCAGCGCGGCACGCTGCAGGTCGGCGACGCGCTCGTCGCCGGCGCGAGCTTCGGGCGCGTGCGAGCGATGCACGACTTCACCGGTGCCCGCGTGAAGATGGCCGAACCGGGCGAGCCGGTCGAGGTGCTCGGCTTCGACGGCGTGCCGGAGGCGGGCGAATTCGTGCGAGCTGTCGAGAACGAGCGCCGTGCCCGCCAGCTCGCCGGCGAGCGTGCAAACCGCCTGAAGACCGAGGCGCTCGCACGCCGCTCCGGGCGCAAGGTCTCACTCGAGGATGTCTTCAAGCTTGCGCAGGAAGGCACCGTCAAGGAGCTCAGCCTCGTCATCAAGGCCGACGTCGCCGGATCGCTCGAGGCAATCGAGGACGAGATCGCAAAGCTCCCTCAGGACGAGGTCTCGGTCAACATCATCCACCGCGGCGTCGGCGGCATCAACGAGTCCGACGTTATGTTGGCCTCGGCCTCCTCGGGCTTGATCCTCGCGTTCAACGTGCGACCCGTCGGCGACGCGCGCCAGTTGGCAGACCGCGAGGGCGTGGAGATCCGCTCCTACTCGGTCATCTACCGCGCGATCGAAGAGCTGCGCGCGGCGATGCAGGGAATGCTCGAGCCCACAGAGGTGGAGACCTCACTCGGCCAGGCAGAGGTGCGCCAGCTGTTCAAGGCCTCGAAGATCGGCACCATCGCCGGCTCACACATAAGCGAGGGCAAGGTCACACGCGGAGCGCGCGTACGGGTGGTGCGCGAGGGGACGGTCATCTATGACACGACGATCGCCAGCCTGCGGCGCTTCAACGAGGACGCACGCGAGGTCAGCGCCGGCTTTGAGTGCGGAATCGTGATCGCCAACTTCCAAGATCTGCGCGAGGGTGACATCCTCGAGACATATGAGACACGCCTGCAAGAGCGCCAGCTCGCCTGAGCTCGACTCGTTTAGGCCCGATGAGGGGTTGCTCATGCAAGCAGCATTGCGAGTCGGATCTTTCGAGGGACTTGGACCAGTAGGATGAGCTCAGAGAGGATGCGTCGTGTGGACGAGGCGATCAGGCAGGTGATCGGCGATGCGCTAGCTTCGGACTTGAAGGATCCAAGGGTGGGATTTGTGACCGTGACAGATGTCAAGACAAGCTCTGATCTGAGCCATGCGCGCGTATACGTGAGCGTGCTCGGCGAGGGCGAGGAGAGAGACGACACGCTGGCGGGGCTGCGCAGCGCTCACGGCTACCTGCAGGGTCGCGTAGCGCGTGAGCTGACGCTCAAGCGCACGCCGACGCTCGAGTTCGCCTACGACGACACCACCGACCGTGCGTTGCGCGTGGATGCCCTGATCGAGGCCGAGATCGATGGTGGACAGGCATGATCTACATCGAGCCAATCGAGCTGGGAGATATGCGCGCATGAGCACCGAGGAGTCGATCGAGCAGACGCGGCGGCTTGTGCTCGATCGCATTCGCGCCGACACCAGCTTCGTCGTGGCCACCCACGAGCATCCCGATGGGGATGCTCTGGGCTCACTGATAGGCATGCACGGACTGCTCACGGCGCTAGGCAAGAGCTCGGAGATGTTCATCTCACCCAGCGATCTGCCGCTCCCGCGTGAGTATCGCTGCCCAGCGCTCGAGCATGCCATCCAGGCGGCTCCGGCCGACATTGGCGAGCGTACGGTTGTGATGCTCGACTGCGGCAACATCGACCGTAACCCGGCCGCGGTCCTGCAGCACGGGGCGCACCTGCTCAACATCGACCACCACCACGACAACACCCAGTTCGGCAGCCTCAACCTCGTCGAGCCCACGGCCTCGTGCACGGCTGAGATCGTTTGGGACCTGATGCACGGCCTGGAAGTCGCGCCGAGCTCGGCCATCGCTGAGGCTCTCTACATCGGGCTCGTCACCGACACCGGCAGGTTCATGTATGAGAACACCGGTCCGCGCGCGCACCGTATGGCCGCCGAGCTGATCGCTGCAGGCGTCAACGTACCGGCGGTCAACACCCGCTTGTACGAGAACCTTCCGCCCGCCAAGTTGACGCTGCTGGGGGTTGGCCTCGAGCGCATTCAACGCTTCGACGGGGGCGAGCTGACGCTCGTCGCACTGGACGCCGAGGACTTTGCGCGTGCCGGTGCCGAGGAAAGCTTCTCCGAGGGGATAGTCGACCACCTGCGCTCGATTGCCGCCACCAAGGTCGCCGTGCTGATCCGCGAGCTGCTGGCGCCGGAGAGCCGCGGCAAGCGCAAGGTGTCGCTGCGCGCCACCGGCGACGACGTCGACGTCTCGGCGATCGCTCGCACCCAGGGCGGCGGCGGCCACCGTCGCGCAGCCGGCTTCTCGAGCACGCTGGAGGTGCACGAGCTGATCGAGCTGTTGCGCCGCGAGCTGGCTCTGCAACTGCATCCGACGCCAAACGGGCCGGCTGTTCCCACGCTCGCGTAATCGTCCTCGCCGCGCAGCCAGCCGCCACCGAGACGCCCCAACGTCAATATCTTCGCGTGGCATCCAGACCGGAGATAGACGGCATCCTGCTGATCGACAAGCCCGTGGGCATCACCTCGCATGACGTGGTCGCACGCGTGCGACGCTCGCTCGGAGGGGCAAAGACGGGTCACGCGGGCACGCTCGACCCTTTCGCCCGCGGGCTCCTGGTCGTGCTTGTCGGCAAGGCGACAAAGCTACAGAGCAAGATCATGGATCTGCCCAAGCGCTATGAGACCGTCGCGCGGCTGGGCGCACGCTCGAGCACCGGGGACCCCGAGGGAGAGATAACCGAGACCGGGCAGCTACCGCCCGATCCGCCGCCGCTGCCAAGTGGCGAGATCCGCCAG
>DATCEK010000159.1:0-13486 GCA_036510155.1 Solirubrobacteraceae bacterium
TTGAGCCCGAGCCGCTCAAGCAACGGCGCCACCTGACGCTGCGCCTCCTTTCTTCCGGTATCCGCTAGCAACTTCAATGCGGCATTATCGTCGGCACGGACTCCCGGGATCAGATCCAGCGACTGGCGGATGAAGCCAAGCTCAGAGCGCCGGTAGTGCGCCCGCTCGCGCGCCGAGAGCTTTGAGACATCTCTCCCGTTGACTCTGACATATCCACTGTCTGGGACCAACAGTCCCGCGATCAACATCAGCAACGTCGTCTTTCCCGAGCCGCTGGGGCCATAGAGCGCCACCAGCTCACCCGCCGCCAGCGTTAGGCTCACTCCGTCCACCGCGCGGACGATCTCTCCGTCACCCACACGGTAGTGCTTTACGACCTCCTCCAGTTGCAGCATCAGAGCACTCCAAACCGCCCGCGGTCAACATAGCCGCCGCGAACGGTAGGGGTCAAAATGAGGATGAAGGCGACGGGCACTCTAAGAACGTGTCTCAAAACCTGCGGCGCCGCGAGATGCGTCCCTGGACGCTGCGCTGGATCGTCACGTGACGTCTTGCACGTACTACCAGTACGCGCTGCGACGTCCCACGACGACCAGCTTGGTCCATGAACCCATGCGCAAGCACCGCAGGTCTTGAGACACGCTCTAAGTTCTAGTACCGCTCGCAAGCCCAAGCACCCCGATGTCGTTGTCGGAGGCCGCACGACCGAGCCCTCGTTAGACTCCGTGTCACCTCCACCTCTGCCTTTCCAGCTGACCGACGGATCCAGCATGTGGACAATACTCCAGCAAGTCGATCGGACTAGGATCTCACTGCTGGACCGTTTGGCGAGGGTGCGCCTTGATGCTCGCAACCTCACCAATAACCAACGTCTTTGCGGGTTATTTTGACTTTTGTCGACCGCCGGGAGAAGTTAGAGACATTTGATGATCCGCCAATGCAGAGGAGTCAGAAACATTCGAACAAGAGGGTTTGGGATGACGTACGCAACGTTAGTCGCATCGGTGGGCGCCGGCCCCCGCCCCGCGCGCGGCGTGTAGGCTCTCGCGGCATATGGAGCCGACCCGATGAGCCTCGTCGACCTCGACCACGACGGTCCGCTGGCGATCGTGAGCATCGACAACCCGCCCCTGAACCTGTTCGACCAACAGTTGATGGCCGAGCTCTCGGACGTGGTTGACTGGCTCGCGACCACACCCCCGCGCGGCCTGCTTGTCAGAGCGCAGGGAAAGGTGGTCAGCGGCGGCGTGGACGTACACGTCTTTGACGGCCTCAGCCCTGAAGACGCCGCCACTATGTGGGTCAGCCTGCTCGACCTTGTCCAGCGCCTCGAGCGGCTGCCGCTGCCGACAGTCTTCGCCGCACATGCGCTGTGCCTGACGGCCGCATTCGAGTTCTCGCTCGGCTGCGACATCCTTCTGGCAGCGGAGTCGGCGCGTTTCGGCCTGGTCGAGACGGTCGTGGGCCTCACGCCGGCAATGGGTGGCACACAACGCCTCGCGGAGCGGGCAGGACCGGCACGGGCACGCGAGCTTGTCATGACCGGCGAGCTCTACGACGCCGCGACGCTCGAGCGCTGGGGCGTCGTCAATCGCGTGCTCCCAGACGAGGGCTTCGACGAGGCGGCACGTGCGTTTGCGCGCAAGCTCGCCGACGGCCCGACGCGCGCGCACGCCGCCACCAAGGCGATCGTGCGAGCGTGCCTTGACGAAGGCGGAGCCCACGGCGCCGACAAGCTCGTGCCCGGGCTCGCGGGCGATCTGTTCGCCACCGAGGACCTCGAGCGAGCGGTGCGCTCGTTCCTCGAGGAGGGTCCCGGCCGCGCGACCTACGAAGGCCGCTGACCGAGCACGCTCGAGCGTAGTCAGACCGCCACCGGGCGGTACTCGCGGGTCGTCGGATTTTGCTCGAGAAGCCCGACCGCGCGCAGCGTCTTCACATAGCGGTGAGTCGTCGATGGAGACATCCCCAGCTCTTTGGCGAGGTCGATGATCGCCCGCCAGGGACGCTCAGGCCCGTAGCAGGAGAGAATCGCAAGGCCACGCAACAGCGACTGCGAGAGCTGCGGATCGCCCAAAGCGCTCGAGAGCGCGAGTTGGGTCTCTTCGTGTAGAGAGCGGCGGGCGTAATGGTCGCCGTCCGGCTCGGTATGGGCATTGTCCAACGCGGCCACGAGCAAACTCGAGACCGTACCGTTGCTGGCATGGCCGGCAGAGCGGATTACTTGCTCGATCTGCGACGGCGACAGTGCGATCGCAATATCTTGACCTTGTGTCATGACTCTGATCATCCCCAATCTCACTCACTCCATGTGAATGCAACCCAAGAGGGCGGTTCGCCGGCACTCCCATCTGACCCGTAACAGCCGTATGAAAGTGCGGATGATCCGACTCCAGAGAAACACTCCTTACGATCCACATTTCGATACTACCCAGCTTGTTAACGAACCATACAGAATGTAGTAATCGATTGTTTCTGTTGCGTATAAAGAGCCTGCTTCGGATCACTCGCATACCAAATAAGACTTCGACTAACACAATTAGAATGATTCGCATGGCTCCATGGTCAACAGCTACTGGCCCCTTTGGCGTGGCCTGCGGAAAATCACCTCCCAGCCGCTTGAACGACTCGACTCACTCGGGGCGGTGCCCAGCGAATCGCCCCAGGAGGAATGTCGGGGGCTGACCCAACGCTCTGATAGACAACTCATCGATGAGCACCGCGCCGACTCGACATCGAAATGCTCGACGCCTTGGTATCGCGGCGGCTGCGCTGGCACTGGCCGCACTGCTCCTCTATGCGCTCAGCCGGCTGAATCTGCGACGGGTCGGCCATGCGCTGATCTCGGCAAGCCCGGGCTGGCTTGTGCTCGCGCTCGTACTGATGATGCTTTCGCTGCTTGCCCGCTCGATCTCCTGGCAGGCGATCCTGCGAGCCGCGCTGCCCGGCCAGCTGCTGGGTTGGGCGCCGATCGTGCGGGCCACGATGATCGGCGTGATGGCCTCTGCGCTCTTCCCCGGACGACTCGGCGAGCCGACGCGCGTGCTCGTGCTGAGCCGTCGCCTGCAAGGCCCGGCGACGCGCACGATCCCGGTCGTCGCCGGCACGGTCTTCTCCCAGACGCTCATCAACCTCGTGGCACTCGGGATCCTCGCCGCCGTCACGTTCTCGAGCGTGCCGCTGCTACACAGCCGTGCGTCGGCCTTGGAGGCCGTTGTCGCGGCGCCCGTCTTCGTGGCGCTGTTCGTGCTCGGCCTCCCTCCCCTGTTGCGGGTGGCTCAGCGTTCGCGCAACTCACGCGTTCGCTCGTGGGCGATCGCCTTCGCCAGGCTGCTGCGCCTCGGGCGCCAGGGCCTGGTCGCGTTCGCAAAGCCGCGCTACGGAGTTCCGGCGGTGGGCGCGCAACTGCTCGCCTGGATACTGCAATGGGGTTCCTGCTACATGGTGATCCTCGCGCTCGGCCTGAATCCCCAAGCCACGCCGGTGACCGCGGCGGCCATCTTGCTGGCCGTCAACGTCAGCGCCGTGTTGCCCGCGACTCCCTCCAATGTTGGCCTATTCCAGGCCGCCTGCCTGGTCGTGCTCGCCGCCTACGGGGTCGGCGCCGGGCAAGGCCTGGCCTACGGCATCATCCTGCAAGCGATCGAGCTGCTCACGGCGCTCAGCCTCGGCCTGCCGGCGTTGCTGAGGGAGGGCATGACCTGGCAGGACATCCGCCGCAGCCGAGCGCAGGCGGATGGCCGACAGGTCAGCTGACCAGCGCTCGTACGGACTGCCTCAGCGAGTGAGTTGTCCTCAGCACGGCCGTGGGCTCGTATCCACAGTGGGCCATGCAATTCTCACAGCGCGGGTCTTTGCCGCGACCGTATTTGCTCCAGTCGGTCGTATCGATCAGTTCTTGGTATGTGGCCGCGTAACCGTCTGCCATCAAGTAGCACGGGCGCTGCCAGCCGAACAGCGAATAGCTCGGTATCCCCCAGGCAGTGCAATCGAATTCGGCTTTGCCTTCGAGGAAGTCGAGGAACAGTGGGCTGTGATTCAGACGCCACCGTTTGCGCCGCCCATCGGCAAACGCCGCGCTGAACAGCTCGCGCGTCTGGCGCACGCCGAGGAAGTGCTCTTGGTCGGGGGCCTTCTCATACGCATAGGCGGGTGAGATCATCATTTCGTCCACTTCGAGCTCGTCGTTGAGGAAGTCGAGCACGTCGCGCACCGTCCTTGGCGAATCGTGCGTGAAGAAGGTCGTGTTGGTCGTAACGCGAAAGCCGGCTGCCTTGGCAGCGCGGATCGCGGCCACCGCCTTCGCGAACACGCCCTCGCGTTCGACCGAGGCGTCGTGGCGCTCCTGCAGTCCGTCCATGTGGATCGCCCAGGCGAAATATGGACTCGGCTTGAAATTCGCGAGCTTGCGCTCCAGCAGCAGCGCGTTGGTGCACAGATACACGAAGCGCTTGCGCTTGACCAGCTCCGCCGCGATCGTGTGGATCTCGGGGTGGATCAAGGGCTCGCCGCCGGCGATCGAGACCATCGGCGCGCCACACTCCTCGATCGCGCCGAGCGCCTGCTCAACGGACATGCGCCGGCGCAGCACATGCTCTGGCTGCTGGATCTTGCCGCAGCCGGCACAGGCCAGGTTGCATTGAAATAGGGGCTCCAGCTCCACAATCAGTGGGAACCTCTCGCGACGGGCCAACCGCTGACGCGTCAGGTACCAACCCATTCGCGCACCCTGTCTGATCGGAACCGCCATCTAGGAACCTCACTCGTTTGCCGCTGGCTCGTAGGACAGAGCCCTGAGAGACGGCCCAGCACCACCAAGCACGGTATGCGTTCTCTGTTCGCGCACCAGCTCTTCGAGCACCGCCGCCACTCGACGCAACGATAGCGCTGCGCGCGCCGCTCCGGCCAATGTCAGCAGCGGTCGCGTCACCTCGCGAGAGGGAGTGTCGGCGACGACCCGGATCACCGCAAACGGTCGTCCCCGCGCGCCCCCTGCGAGCCATATCGACTCCATGTCAACGACCACGCCTCCGCGTTCACGCAACTCGACTCGCTTCTCCCCGTGGGCTATATGAGCAACCGACACCACCGCCGCCTTGCGAACCGCGATTCCATGTCGCTGAAGCGCCTCCGCGAGCGGCCCGGCCGAGGGGCAGACGAGGCGCCCTGGTTGACGAGCGCCAAGTGCTTCGGCACCCTCCCCGGCGTCGCCGTGCCCGTCGCGCTCGCCGTCGAGCAGCTCGTCGGCGACGATGACGTCGCCCGGCTCACAACGATCGTCAAGCCCGCCACAGACGCCCATCACCGCTAGCGCTGCGGCTGGATCGCCGAGCAGAGTCGAGACCGCCGCGTGCGAGCGCGCTCGGCCCATCCCCGTCTTGAGGATGCGCAACCTCCTCCCGCCCGCCTTGATCGCAAGCGCCTCGAGGCGCAGCGGGGCAGCCACGAGCAGGTCGCTCATCCGAGCATCTCTGGCGCCAACGCCCGTCGGTTCTCGCGGGCAATCATGCGCAGCTCACACTATTCGAGCTCACGCGAGCGCCTCTCTTGCGGCTGCGTGCCCGCTGAGCGCAGCCCCCTCGAGCGTCGCCGGCCAGCCCGTATCGGTCCAAGCCCCGGCCAGGACGAGCCCGGCCACGCTCGTGCGCGGGCCGGGACGCAAGGATTCCGTGCCGGGACGTGCCGCGAAGGTCGCCGCGTGCTCGCGGCTGACATACACGCTGCGCACAACCGCTGTGCGTGCGCGGGGAAACAACTCCCCCATCGCATCCACGTAGCGCCTGCACAGCTGCTCAGAGGAGAGTTTCATCTCACTTGCCGCGCCCGACAGCGATATCGCCAGATACTGGCCGTCTTGGAGCCCAGCGGCCTCGCTGCGATCGAACACGTACTGCACGGGCGTCCCGACCCCGGCCGCGAACCGTAGATCACTCACTCGCCGGTCATACACGATGTGCACGTTGACGATCGGCGAGGCGCCCAACCCGCTCCAGCGGCTTGCCCTTTCGCCCAGCAGCGGCTCGAGCAACGCACTCGCGCGTTCGTGGGGCAGCGCGCACACGACCGTCTCGGCATCCAGATCCTCGCCACCGGCACGTACTCGCAGCCTGCCACTGCGCCGAAGAACGCTGGCTCCCCCACCGCGCTCGGCATCGACATCGCCCACGGCACGCTCTGCCTCTGCCTCCGGATCTGTCTCTGCATTTGCCTCTCGCTCGAGCCTTCTACCCCCTGCAACACGCTCGAGCGCTTCCACACGCGTGCCAAGTCGAACCTCGACTCCCGCCTCCCTCAACGCGCGAGCCGCCGGTTCGCCGAGCGTCTCACTCAGGGGGCGCATGTGAAAGCCGATGTCGCCCGCATCGTTGTCGTGTAGCAGCCCGGTCTGAAGCACGAAGGCGCCAAGCGCCAGTGAGCCCTCCGCGGCCGGAAGGTTCAGCGTCGGCAGCGCAATCAGATCCCATAGCGCTGACACGCTCGCGGCATCTTGACCATGTGCGGCAAGCCAGGCGCCCAGCGTGCCGGACGCTCTGCGCAGGTCAAGCCGGCCGAGAGCAAGCGCCGCCCGGGCGGCGCTCAGACGCTGCGCCGGCCTCAGGTGGGAGTAACGCAGCAGCGCGCCGGCCAGATGTAGTGGCGCCGGCAAGCCGTTGCGGCGCAGCAGCACGGGACGAGCACCCGGACTGAGCACTGGTATCTCCAGGCGCGGCTGAATCGCGATGCGCTGCTCGCTGCCGAGGCGTGCGAGCAAGCCGCGATAGGCGCTACAGCAACGCAGAAACACGTGCTGGCCGTTGTCCAGCAACAGGCCTTCACGCTCGAAGGAGTATGCGGCGCCCCCGAGGCGCGGGCGCACCTCGATCAGCGTCACCCGCGCGCCCGCCTCCCCGCAATCCAGCGCTGCCGTGATCCCGGCCACGCCACCGCCGAGCACGATCACATGCCGCGCGCTCAAGCCGGCCTCGCGCGAAGACTCTGGCAGTGCAGACGCCAGTCGCTCGAGCGGGCTACCCCTGGGCACGCCCGATGGCGGAGTCGGCACACACGCAGACAGACACTCAAGGAAGCTGCCACCGTCGATCTCGGACCGGCGGGCGCCCGAGCGCAGCTGTGAGAATGCTGCGGCTCGCCACCCAGCCCTTCTCCCAGATCGGCAGCGACACCCGCACCCTCCGCGAACTCTCGGGATCTTCTTCGATGCGTATGAGCACGCCCCGATAGATGTTGGCCATCGCCAGCACGCAGGCGCCACTGCGGCGATCAAGCAGCGGCACGAGCTCCAGCCCGCGGTCGAGCCATTCGCCCGCTCGCCGCGCCTGAAAACGTGTCAGCGCATCGAGTTGGCCCTCACCACCGTCGAAGCGCCCGTCGGCGCTCACCTGGTAGCGCCGCAGGTCCTCGCCCGGGATATAAATGCGCCCGAGCGTCGCATCCTCGCGCAGGTCGCGCAGGATATTCGTCAGCTGCAGAGCGACGCCGAGATCATCGGCGAGACGATGCGCTTGCTGCTCCTCGCGCGCGCCGAAAATCGCCAGACACAGCCTGCCGATCGAGCCGGCGACCAGACGGCAGTAGACGAGCAGATCCTCAAAGCTCTCATAGTTCGCGCCCTCGACGTCCATGCGCACGCCTGCGATCAGATCCTCGAGCGCGTCGATCGGCAGCGAGAAGCGCTCGTGGGCGTCGGCTAGCGCAACAATCACCGGATCGATGCTCGACCTCGAGGCTGTTTGCAGTGCCCGCTCGGCCACCTCCAGCAGCTCTGACTTGCGAGTCCTGTCGATCTGTCCGTCACCGATATCGTCGATCCTGCGTGCGAAGGCGTAGACCGCGCACGTTGCGCGGCGCTTCTCACTTGGAAGCAGCCTGATCCCGTAATAGAAATTGGCCGCGGCCCTGCGCGTCAGCGACTCACAGTGCTCGTAGGCTTCGGCCTGGTTCATCTCGACGCTCGACTGAAACTGGGCGCCTCAGTGGCTACGCTGCCGCGACTGCGCGCGAGCACGCTCGCCGCGAGCCATGCGCGCCGAGGCATGGTGGGACGGCTGACAGGGCCGAGCACGTCGAAGCAGGCTCGCTCGATCGCCTCGAGCGCCGCCTCGCCACCGGCAACGAAGCCGGCCAGCGCAAGCTTTGGCCGTCCATGCACGCCCGCGATGAGCGGCAGACCGGCGGCCATCAAGGTCCGCGCCCTTCCCACCTCGTAGGCGATCGCCTCCCGCAGACGCTCGTTCTGGCGTGAGAAATCCCGACTGGGAGTAGGCGAGAGAGCCGGCACGCCCTTCAAACCCAGATCACGATCGCCGCGCGAGCACAACTCGGCGAGCTGCTGGTGCGAGCAGCCGAATCTGGACAAATCATCTGCCGGCAGGTAGTAGCGGCCACGACGCACATCCTCGCGCACATCCTGGAGGTGCTCCACCAGCTGCAGGGCAGTGCAGACACGGTCTGAGAGCTGAATCCGCTCGGGGCTCGCCAGCTCGAAAACGCCCAAAACCAACTCTCCCACAGGATTGGCAGACAGCGAACAGTAAGCCTGCAATTGCTCCCAGCTCTCATAGCGCCGGCTACATTGGTCCAGCCTGTTGGCGTCGATCAAACGCACGAACGCCTCGCGGGGCAATGCGCATTCGCCAAGCGTCTGCTGCAGGGCCACCAACAAGGGGTGGTGGGCGCCGCCCGCAAATGCGCGGTCCAGCTCCTGCTCCAACCAGTCAAGCGCCGCCAGACGGTCACCGGCAAGCTCGTCGCCCAACTCGTCGGCAAGCCGTGCGAAGCCATACACGGCGAGCAGCCGGCGACGATGCACACGCGAGAGCACGCGCATCGCCACGGGGAAGTTCTCACCCGTTGAGCGCTCCATTACCGAGCGCGGGCTCGGGGCTCGCGCCGGCGCTGACTCGAGCAACGCTGTGCGCATCACGTGCGCCCGGCCGACAGACAGCGGCCGAGCGCCATCACGGGGAACACGAGCCGGTAGAGGTGATAGTTGATGTAGTAGTCGCAGGGGAAGCCGGTGCCGGTGTACTGCGGCTCGTCCCAGCCCCCATCCTCGCGCTGGGTGTCGGTGAGCCAGCGCACGCCCCTGGCGACCGCGCCCGAGCGCTCGTCGGCGGCGTGCAATGCGAGCAAAGCCCAAGCTGTCTGCGAAGCGGTGCTCTCGCCACGCCCGATCCACTCGGCACGATCGTAGGAACGCGTGTCCTCACCCCATCCACCGTCACGGTTCTGGTGGCGCTCGAGCCAGGCCACCGCGCGCCTGACACACGGCTCCGAGGGCGCCACGCCGGCCGCGATGAGCGCGGGCAGCACCGCGCCGGTGCCGTAGAGGTGGTTGACCCCCCAGCGCCCGAACCATGAGCCTGCGGGCTCCTGGCGCTCGATCAGCCAGCGCACGGCCGCCAGGGTCTCTGGGTCTCCGGCACGGCCAAGCGCGGCGAGCATCTCGACAGCGTGCGCGGTCACATCGGCGCTCGGCTCGTCGATCACCTCGCCGAAGTCAAGGAACGGAATCTCGCGCACCAGCGAGCGCGTGTTGTCGGCGTCAAAGGCCCCCCATGCGCCTTCACGGCTCTGCATGCCCTTGGTCCAGCTGACAGCGCGCTCGACCGCAGCCCTTATGCGTCTGTCGGTCTGCTCAGGCGATTCGGAACTCACCGCAGAGACGCATACCTCCTCGACACTCCGAAAAGGGGGATGCCCCCCGCGCGCGCGCGGGGCATCGCGCAGACGCAGCAACGCGAGCACCGCCTCAGCCGTGTCGTCCACGTCGGGGTAGTTGTCGTTGGCAAACTCGAACGCCCAACCCCCGGGTCCGAGGCCGGGACGGGGCACTTTCCAGTCACCGGGCACACGCACCTCCTCACCGAGCAGCCATTCGCCGGCCCGAACCAGCGCCGGATGCTCGCCCGAGAGACCGGCGTCGCTGAGCGCGACCACGCTCAACGCCGTATCCCACACCGGCGACTGGCAAGCCTCCAAGCGGCGGCTACCTTCCGGCGCGATCGAATCGCCGACGGGCGTCGGCCCTTCCGGGGCGCCGTCTCGCTGCTCCACCATGAACCCGTCGATACCCTCGATCCCGCGTCGCATCAGCGGATGCTCCAGCTCATAGCCGTTCAGGCGCAGAGCCATCAGCGAGTACACCCAGGGCGGCTGAATGCCTCCCCAGGAGCCGTCAGCCTCCTGACGGCGCACGATCCAACGCTCCGCGCGTGCCATCGCGATCCGGCGCAGCAATCTTGGTGGACGGCGCTCGTAAGCGCGCAGCAGACGATCCAGGCGCGTCAGCCAACGCCCGCGCGCACTGCTCGGCTCAGCCGGCCGCCACGGTTCGGAGCCGCGCAGCTCCTCGAGCGCGAACGGCAACTCATGGACGGGGCGATGGGCCATCACCAGGGACAGCGCCACGATCGTCTGGCGTGCCCAGCAGGCAAAATCGTAGATGTTCAGCGGCACCCAGGATGGTAGCAGCACGATCTCCGGCGGCAGCGCGGGCACCTGATCCCACGGCCATAGGCCGAACAGCGCAAGCCATACATGCGTGAAGACACGGGCACGCTCGATGCCACCCTGCGCGCGGACGAACCCGGCAGCGGCGCGCATGTGCTCGGCCGCTGGATCGTCGCCAGCCAAGCGCAGCGCCCAATAGGCCTCGATCGTCGTCGAGAGCTCGCCAGGCCCACCATGAGAATTTGCCCATGTCCCGTCGGTTCGCTGCTGTGAGCGGATCCAGATGGCTGAGCGCTCCGTCTCATCAGGACGGCGGATGCCGAGGAACTCGCGCAAGAACATGTCCTCCGCGTCCATCGTCACATTTGTCTGCAGCTCGCCGCGCCACCATCCGGCCTCGTCTTGCAGTGAGAGCAGGCGCTCGCGCGCAAGCTCCAATGTCACCTGCGCCTCGCTGACTGTCTGCGCGATCTGCGATGACATGAGCCGGGACGCTAGGGAATCTTCCCTGACGATGCTGTGGGCACAAGCGCCTCCGGGCGCCCTTCTTCTGCGATCACCGCACGCAGCAGCGTTCTTTGAGAAATCGTGACGGGTGCGCTGGATATGAAGCGGTACACGATCAGACCATTTATGTCACGTCGTTCTGCGAGATGGAATCCGCGGGCCGGTGCTCGTTCGGCGTCGGGACGCAGCGGAGCGTAGCCGGTCTCGTCTATCTCAGTCACGCTGACGCTCTGCGACGCGTGCAGGTTGCTCGAGCGCGGCAAGTAGTACTCCAGTGGCGCCGAGCCCAACTCGACTGTGGTGATCACGTGCTTTGGCTGCGCTGAGCGCAGCACATCTGCGACTCCGGACCAGTCGCCACGCTGCAGGCGCGGACTGAGATTCACGTCGATGCTGAGTGTCAGGAAGGCAAGCGCCAGTAGGCCCGCGAACACCATGCCGAGACGGCCTGTGCGCCGAGCGACGATCAAGATCGCGAGCAGCGCACTCAGCGGCACCATCGCCGCAACAAGATTGCGCGGGGCCAGATAGTCCGCGCCCAACAATGCCAGCAGCACGGGCGTGAGGACGGCCAACGCGGTGATCGTCAGGGCGATCAGCGCGCCTCGCTCCTCGCGAGGAGTGAGCGTGCTCCAGAGGCCGTAAATGACTCCCGCCAAGGCCAAGAGCGCCACCAGCGCCTCGATGCCGTGCCCGAGCGAGGCGCCGGTATAGCCCGTGAGGTAATACTGCGGGATCGCTTCCAGGCGACCGGCAAGCGCCCATTCTCCGATCCACTGTGTGCCATGCCCTCCTTGGGCGACGATCAGCGGAATCAGGGCGAGCCCGACGAGCCCCGGCAGCACCAACGCGCAAAAGACGCGTGGGAGATTTTTTGGATTTGATGTTCGTTGCGGTGGTGTGAGTTGGGCGCCAACGTGATCCTCGGATTTGGCGATGTCTCCCGCGTGCGTGGGAGGTATCGCGCTTTCATCGCTCCATCCACCCTCGAGCGCCAGCCAAAGCAGCCACATCGCCATCGGGACCAGCAGGAACACGGCGAAGTAGTGGGTGAGCAGGGCCAGCGCGCCCGCGAGCGCGAACTCTGCGAGTCGCCGGTTCGTCGGCTCGCGCAGAGCACGCAGAAAGCACAGCAGGGCGAGCGAGGCCGTGAAGACGAATAGACCGTATGCGCGTGCCTCCTGCGAGTACCAAACGAGTAGCGGGTTGACCGCGACGAGCGTGGCCGTGACGATCGCCGCACGACGGCCTGCCAGCTCGCAGCCGATCGCCCAAGCAAGCGCGACCGTGGCGATGCCGGCCAGCGCGGAGAGCAGGCGCAGAGCGATCACCCCGGTGCCTAGCACGCGCGAGAGAGCCCACTCGAGCACATACCAGAGCGGTGGCGTGTTCTCGGTGTGCACCACGTTGTGCAAGGTGGCGGCGAGACTCGCGCGCAGGACGTGCACGGGCGTGAACGCCTCGTCGTACCAGAAGCTCTGCAGCCCGAGCGTGCTCAGACGCAGCGCCGCGGCGAGCATCAGGATCGCAAGCAGCGGCCACCACTGGACCATGGCAACGACGCGGCGATCACGCCGAGCGTTGTCTGCTGCACGCCCGCTATTAGGACCGAGGGCAAACGGATCGGCAACAGGATCACTCATCGTTCCGGCCTGAAGGGACGCTCACGGTCGGCCGAGTGGCAACGACGGCGACGGCGGCGAGCCGACCGGCGGCGAGCTCAGAGCGCACAATTCTGCTTGCGCCGCGAGACCGAAGCACCTGTACCGGTTTGAGCGCAAGTCTGCCTTGTAGGGGGACAGGTAGTAGCCACCGCTGACGCTGCGCGTTCCAGAGACGACCGCTCCATCGAGCAGGAGACACACCTGCGCACGTTCTCCCGGGGCGCCGGGCGAGACGTTCCCGCAGACCGTGTCGCGCGTGCTGTATGTCTTCACGTCCCGCTCGGTGGCCAGATTCACGTAGTCGTGGCCCGTCACCGTGCGCCAGGTCAGCAGATCGGCCTTGAGGCGATGGTTGACGTGCGTCTGCTGCACCACGTCGTTGACCGTCGCCACCGCCAGGAAGATGCCGAGCAGGATCAGGATCGTGGTCTCGGCCAGACGCAGGCTACCCAGACCGCGGCGCTCGTGCTCGAGCGGACGAGCCCACTCAGGCAGCCAGGCCCATGGCTCGCGCTCAGCCGCTGTGGAGGGCTTGCTCATGAGACCGGCGCCAGCAGCGGCGCTATCTGGTGAGCGATGAACAACGCCTGAACCGCAAGCGTCGCGTAGAGCACGCGCCGGTCGCGGCTGACGGCGGCTAGCGGCAACGACCACAGCGTGTACCACGCCAGCAGCCAGGTGCTCGTGACCGCGATCGCAAGCAGCGTCCAGGCCGAGGCCGCAACCCAGTCATATCCGCGCCACGTTCGCCACATCAGGTGCAAGACGATCAGCACGAGACCGGCCTTGAGCAGGTCGTGATCTATCGGGAACACACCCGGCTTGCCGAGGAGATGCGCGATCTCGGTCGGAAAGCTGTCGGT
>DATCEK010000160.1:0-13277 GCA_036510155.1 Solirubrobacteraceae bacterium
CTGCCAACGGCGCTGTCAGGCGGCCGAGCAGCGGCACCACGCGGTCGAACCAAACCCGGTAGAACAGCGACAGGGGCGGGCGGGTCGGCGTGGTGAAGTCGAGCACGACGACGCGCCCGCCGGGACGCACGACTCTCGCCATCTCAGCAAGGCCGCCCTGCAGGTCTGAGAAGTTGCGAGCGGCGAAACCGGTCGTCGCGGCGTCAAAGGAGTCGTTCTCGTAGGAGAGCCGCAGCGCATCGCCCCACTCGAAGCCGAGGCCTGCCATTCCAGCCCCCTTCACTCGCGCGCGGCGAAGCATCTCGTCGGAGAAGTCGCTGCCGAGGACCTCGCCGCCCGGGCTGACACGTCGGGCGAGCTCGATCGCCAGGTCGCCGGTGCCGGTCGCGACATCGAGCACGCGGCTACCCGGGTGCACGCCCGCCAGATCGGCCGCGCGCGCGCGCCAGCGATGATGCAGGCCCGCTGTCATCAGCGTGTTGAGCGGGTCATAGACGGCCGCGACGCGGTCGAACATCGCCCGCACCTGCCCAGCCTCCAACCGTCCCGCGGTCGCCCCGGCACCAAGAACGTCCTTTGTGAGCGGCGGGTTCGGCCCGTTCATGGATCGAGCCGGTTCGTCGCAGGACCTCGCAGCGCGTACTGGTGGTTCGCGCAAGAGGTCACGTGACGAACCAGCACCATGGAAAGACCGATCCGGGCGCGCCGCTCATTTCGAAGAGAATCGAGGCCGAGCGGTCATGGGACCGTTTATTTCAACTGCGAGAGGAAGAAGATCGCCGCGTCGAACTTCTTCGGCGGCAGGTTCTTGAACGAAGGCATCGGGGCTGTGGGATTGACCAGCGTACGCGCGATCCCAAACGCCGGCAGGCGCGAGCCGATGTGCGTCAGATCGGGGCCGGGACCCGGGTTGCCGTTGTCGCCGATTTTGTGGCAGGCAAGGCAGCCCGACTGGGCGACCACCTTCTTACCGGCTTCGTACTGGGCCAGCGTCTGCCCGCCGGCCTGCTTGATCGAGGTGGGCGTGGGCATTTCGATGACCGTCGGCGAGCCGGCGTTGGCGCCTTGATAGGTCAGCAGCGCCATCGCACCGATCACGAAGATGCCGGTGAACGTGGCCACCGGCCGGCGCTCAGGCCGGCGCTCAGGGCCGCGGTCGTAGAACGGCAGCAGGAACAGCAGGATCATGCCGATCGTGGGCACGCCGATCGTCGCCAGCGGCACGAGGCTCGGCGGCTTGATCACGCGCAGGACCTCGAACAGGAAGAAGAAGTACCACTCCGGGCGCGGCACATAGGTGGTGGTCGTCGGGTTGGCCTTCGAGCCGAGCTCGGCGCCGAAGATCAGCGACATGCCGATGATGACGGCCATCACCACGCAAGCCATCAACGAGTCCTTCATGACCGCGTAGGGGAAGAAAGGCTTTCCCTGGCTCTTGAGGATCGCGTACTCGCGGAGGTACTCCTCCTTCTCGCTCTTGTTCATCGCGAACCGCCTCGCGAACCGCGCCGCGGCCTGCCTCGCTCGGCGAAGCTCATGCGTCGGCCTCGCGCAGCTCGGGATTCTTCTCGGCTTTGATCCATGGTGGCGCTGTGGTGCCGAGCTTGGCCACCAGGTACAGGTGCGCGCCGATCAACGCCGCCAGCAGTCCGGGCACGAGCAGCATGTGGATCGCGTAGAAGCGCGACAGGGTGGTCGCCCCGAATTCGCCGCCGCCGCGCAGGAAGTCGCTCAGGTATGGGCCGATCAACGGCCCGGTGCCGTTGATGTTGACGCCCACGATCGTGGCCCAGTAGGCGCGCTGGTCGAACGGCAGCAGGTAGCCGGTGAAGGACATCGTCATCGTGAGGATCAGGAGCACGACGCCGATCACCCAGTTGAGCTCGCGTGGATACTTGTATGCACCGAAGAAGAACGTGCGGCCCATGTGCAGGAACACGAGGATCACCATCACGCTCGAGCCCCACTTGTGCATGCCGCGGACGAACTGGCCGAGAAAGACGTCGTTGGTGACGTGGCGGATCGATTCGTAGGCGCCCCCTGCCGGATCGGGACGGTAGAACATCGCCAGGAAGACTCCTGTGACAGCCTGGTTGAGGAAGGCGAACATCGTCGCCGAGCCGAGCGTGTAGAACCAATTGGTGCCCTTGGGCACCTTGCGGAACATCATCCAGCGTGCGGCGCCGCTGATCGAGGTGCGCTCGTCGACCCAGTCGACGACGCTGGCGCCGGCCTCCTTGGCGTGGTCGGCCGGACCCAGCTTGCTTCCCGGATCGCCCGGCCGGGGAGGCGGAGCCTTCAAGGCCGAGGGCATCGGTGGCGGTGGCAGCTTGGGCATCGACTGCTACCTGCGCTCCGAGGGGCGGGAGGGGTACATGTACTGGCCGACGCCGTCGATCGGCTCGCCCGGATCGCGCGGCGAGAAGCGCTCGAGCTCGCTGTTGACGCTGTAGCGCGAGCCGATCTGCACCTGGCCGGCCACCACTCGCGTGTAGAAGCGGTCGAGTGGCCGCACCGGAGGGCCGCCGACCGGCACGCCGAGCAGGTTGTAGACGCCGCCGTGGCATGGGCAGATGAAGCGCTCGGCCGCGTCCACCCAGCGCACGGGGCAACCAAGGTGGGCGCAACGCGAGGTGATCGCGATGAATTGGGTGTCCCTGTCAGCCCTGTCGGTGTCGATCAGCGGGTTGCGCTTGCGCACGTACACGGTGGCCTTGCCCGCCTCGCCGATGCCTGGGGTGAGCGTGATCACCGTCGGGATGTAATTGTTCTCGGGGAACATGTCGGTCGGGCCCACCGTCTCCCATGTGTGGGGTGCTTCTTTGAAGATCGGGCCGATCGCGAAACCCAGCGCCGGCAGCAAGAAGGAGGCGGCGGCCACGCCCCCCGCTGCCTGAGAGCCGATCGTCATGAAACGCCGGCGCGTGACGGTCTCACCGTCGAACGCTCCGGGGATCTGCCGATCCGTCGTATAGCGGGACTTGTGCTGGCTGTGCTTGTCGGACACGGCCGGAACAATATCGAGTAGAGCGCCCTCCTGGGAACCAAGGGCTTGTCGGGATAGGCCCCTAAGGGCTCAGCGCGAGCAGCGCACCGAGCGCATCGACGGACGAGCCCGCCCGCACCAGAGCCTTGGCCTGCTCGTACTCTGGGCTCGAGCCCCAGCCGAGGGCCCTCGCCCCAGCGACCCAGATCGCCGCGGCAAGCTCGGCCTGCCCGCCGGCATGGGCCAACGCGCACAGCGTGATCACATCGGCGAGCTCGGCGACGCCCTCGATATCGCCGAGATCCACCAATCGCGCCAGGCCCAGCGCATATAGCCGGTCCCCGGCAAGCAAGCCGAGATCGGCTTCGCCGGCGCGCACGACGCGGGGCACATGGTAATGCAGCAGATAGCCCTCGTAGATCGTCTCCACGAGCAGCTCATATTCAGCGCGCGCACCCGCAGCCCGGGGTCCGGAGGCGACGATCTGAGCAGGGCCGGGGGCCGATCTGTGAGGGAGCTCGTCACTCAGGACCAGCCTGCCGACCAGGCCCCCCTCTTCGATCAGCAGGCTGCGCAAGCGCCCGAGCGGCTGCTCTGCTTGCTGAGCAGCAGTCGCCTCGAGCGCCTCGATGCGGTTGGCCTCAGAGCTCATCGAGACGACCTTACTGTCCGACGGAGGCGCTCATGCGATCTCCGCGAATGCGGCGGTGGCCGCCGCGACCGTCAACTCCAGCTGCTCTTGGGTGTGCGCCAGCGAAGGGAACCAGGCCTCGAACTGGGACGCCGGCGCGTATACCCCGCGCGAGAGCAGCTCGCGACACCAGCGCGCATAGGCCTCGCGGTCGCAGGCTTCCGCCGTCGCCATGTCTGTGACCGGGGTGGCGCTGAAGAACACCGTCAGCAAGCCTGGCGCGCTGACGATCTGCACCGGGTGCTCGGCGTCGGTGTTTGCGTCCCCGCCGGCTCGCCCGGCGACCGCCGCGGCGTCGCGCAGGCCGGCGGCCAGCTGCTCTGTGAAGGCCGCCAAACGCACGTATGCATTGGCGTCGAGCAGCTCCAGCGTCGCGCGGCCGGCCGCCACGGCCAGGGGGTTGCCAGACAGCGTGCCCGCTTGGTAGACCTCGCCGGCCGGAGCGAGCATGTTCATCAGCTCGGCGCGGCCGCCTACGGCGCCGGCCGGTAGGCCGCCGCCGATGATCTTGCCCATGATCGTGAGGTCGGCCTGCACCCCGCTCAACTCCTGCGCGCCGCCACGCGCCACGCGAAAACCGCTGATCACCTCGTCGAGTATCAGCAGCGACCCGCAGGCGTCGGCGCGCTCGCGCAACAGCTCTAGGAAGCCCTCGCGCGCGGGCACGAGGCCCATGTTCGCCGGCAGCGCCTCGGCGATGATTGCCGCTATCGGATCGCCGCCGCTGGTAGCGGCGATCAGCGCCTCGGGATCGTTCCATGGCACGACCGTGGTGGCTGCTGCTACTGCCGCCGGCACTCCCGGACTGGACGGCAGCGCTTGGGTGGCCAGACCAGAGCCAGCTCGAGCCAGCAGGCCGTCCACGTGACCGTGATAGGCGCCGGAGAACTTGACGATTCGCTCACGCCCGGTGGCCGCGCGCGCGAGTCGCAGAGCCGTCATTGTCGCCTCGGTGCCCGAGGAGGTCATGCGCAACATGTCCACCGACTCCATTCGGCGCGCGATCTCCTCGGCGAGATCGACCTCTGCGGCGGTCGGCGCCCCGAAGCTCGTGCCGCGTTCGGCGGCGGCGCTCACGGCGCCAAGGACCACGGGATGGGCGTGACCGTGGATCATCGGACCCCACGAGCACACGTAGTCGACGTAGCGGTTGCCGTCAACGTCGAAGAGCTCGGCCCCAGCGGCCCGCTCGATGAAGATCGGGTCGCGGCCGATCGCGCGCATCGCTCGCACCGGGGAGTTCACTCCTCCCGGAAGCAGCTGCAGCGCGCGACGGTACAGCTCGGCCGAGCGGGTATCTGTCAGCGAAGCGGTCATCGGATCGACCGGCTGGAGGCTGAAGGCGGGTTGATGACCATGGTGATCGAAGATAAAGGCGGGGTTGTGTTACCCATAACAGTAGTAGCTACTGAAGTAGTCACTACTGTAGTTAATCGAAAAAAGATATACCTCTCTCCGCCTCCGCGCCTTCGACTCCCCTTTCGCCTCTCGCGCCTTCGACTCTCCTCGCGCCTCTCTCGCGCCTTCGCCTCTCTCCTTGCTCCTCTCTCCTCGAAGGATCGTTCCCTCGCATGCTGGGCCGCCCGACCCGGCGTCAAAGTCGCTAGACCCGGGTGTGCTCGCGTTCCCAGGCCTTGAACGCGTCGGTGAAGTAGAGCAAGCGGATCTTCTTGTACTCGGTCGAGGAGTAGAGCGTGGCTCGCTCCTCGATGCCGGTCATCTCGGCGATCGCATCCAAGACTGCGTCGCACTCCTCCTTGGAGCGGCCGTGGGCCATCGTGAAGACCGAGTACGGCCAGTCTCGATAGGTGGGCCGCTGGTAGCAGTGGGATATGCCGCGTACCGCGGCCATCTGGCGGCCGACATCGTGGATCTGCTCGTCTGGCACCTTCCAGACGCCCATGCCATTGGCGGAGAAGCCGGCGCGACGGTGGTAGAGGATCGCCGCCACGCGGCGCAGCAGCCCTCGCTCCTGCATGCCTGCCAGGTGCTCCAGAAACCGGCCTTGCTCCTGGCCCAGCGCCGCAGCCGCGGGCGCGTACGGTTCCGAGATCACCGGCATGTCGCCTTGCAGCGCCTTGATGACCGCGACGTCGCGCTCGTCGTAGGGCTGGCGCTCCAGCTCGATCGGCTCGGTGGCCACAGCCGCCTTGGCCAGCGCCTCGGTATCACCCTCCATCTCCAGATCCATCCTGATCTTGAACAGCTTCAGCGTCGGCAGCTGGCGCACCGACTCGGCGCCGGCTTCGGCCGCCAGCGCTTGCAGCGTTCCGTCCAGGCCCAGCGGCGAGTCGGGCTCGGTCGCGATCGTGAACCACAGATTGAATTCGTGGTTGCGCAGGTAGTTGTGGGATACGCCGGGGTGAGCATTGATGACCTGGGCGGCGCGCTGCGGGTTCTCCGGGTCGACCTTTGCCGCGACCAGCATCGAGGAGTAGCCGAGAGCGCGCGTGTCGAAGATCGGGGTCACCTGACGGATGATGCGCTCATCGAGCAGGTGCTGTACACGCATCATCACCTCGGCCTCTTGCACTCCCGCAAGCTCGGCCACACGCAGGTAGGGGCGCGGCTCGATCGGGAAGCTGCCCTGCATCAGGTTGAGCAGGCGCTTGTCCAGATCGTCCAGAGGGATCGCCGCGCCGTACTTGCGACTGCGCAACTTCGGCGTGGCAGCGTCTGTGATGCCATCGAGGGGCGCCGGCGTCTCGCCGTTGCCTGCTGTGGCTGTCTCTTGTGGTGGCATCGGATTGTCGGCTAGCTGCGCTCGGACAGCCAGCGGGCGGCGTCCTTGGCGTGGTAGGAGATCACGATATCGGCGCCTGCGCGGTGCAGCGAGGTCAAGATCTCACAGACTGTGGCACGCTCGTCCAGATATCCGGCGGCCGCGGCCGCCTTGACCATCGCATACTCGCCACTCACGTTATACGCGGCGAGCGGCAAGCGCGTCGCGCGCTTGACGGCGTGGATCAGATCGCCATAGGCCAAAGCCGGCTTGACCATCAGCATGTCGGCGCCCTCCTCGACGTCCAGCAGCGCCTCGCGGACCGCTTCGCGGCCGTTACCGGGGTCCATCTGGTAGCCGCGACGATCGCCGGCAGACGGAGTCGAGCCGGCAGCCTCGCGGAATGGGCCGTAGAAGGCCGAGGCGAACTTGGCCGAGTAGGCGAGGATCGGCGTCTGGTCAAAGCCCCCGGAGTCGAGCTCGGAGCGGATCGCGCCGACGCGGCCGTCCATCATGTCCGACGGAGCCACGATGTCAGCGCCGGCGCGAGCATGGCTCAGTGCGATCCGCGAAATCCGCTCCAACGTCGCGTCGTTCTCGACCCGACCATCCTCGCCCAAAATCCCGCAGTGGCCGTGCGTGGTGTACTCGCACAGGCACACGTCGGTCATCACAAGCAGCTGTGGCAGCTCGCGCTTGATCGCGGCCACCGCCAGCTGCACGGCCCCTTGCTCGTCCCACGCGCCTGAGCCTTCGGCATCCTTCTCGGCCGGGATGCCGAACAGCAAGACCGCGCCCAGCCCGAGGCCGGCCGCCGCCCGTGCCTCCGCGACGACATCGCCAAGCGGCAGACGCTCGACGCCCGGCATCGCCTCAACCGGCTCGCGCGTTGTGGCGGTCTCGGACACGAACAGCGGCAACACCAGTCTGTCGGCGCGCAACTCCGTCTCGCGCACCAGACCCCGCAGCGCCGGCGTGGAGCGCAGCCTGCGCATGCGCGTTGTGGGAAAGGCCATCGCGCTTTCGAGGATACCCGCCCATCGTTGTGGGGGCGAGCCCTCGCCCCCGGGCCACCGCGCCGGCCCTCCGGAGGAGATTGCGGACGATCCCGCGCGTCAGCGATAGTGGGCGGGGTACATCGGGTCCCACTCCGGTCGCGGTCGCAGGCCGGTGGCTCGTCCGCTCATTCGGCGTTGCGCAGGCCCAGGCGGGCCAACACGCCGAACAGCAACGTGAGGCCGAGCAGGTGGACGATCGAGATGCCGAGCGATGGCGAGGACCCGTTGACCGCAGCATCGAGCGCTTGCAGCGCCGCCTTGTACGGGAAGAGGAACGAGACGGCCCCGATCACGTCGTAGAGGCCCGTGGCGACCGACCCGCTTGGCACGAGTGCGAGGAACACGAGCGGCAGCGAGAGCAGGAACGCGAGCAGCGAGGCGGCGCGCACCTCGCGCGCCAGGGCGCCGATCGCCACGCCCAGGGCGCCGAAACCGAGCGCGCCGAATGCCAGCGCCGCCACCCACAGTCCGATGCGAGATACGTCGAGTGACACGAAGGCGCTGACTCCGAGCAGCATCGCCAACGCCACGACAAAAGCGCAGGCCGCCGCCAGCAGGGCCTTCTCGACCAGCAGCCCCTCGCGCGAGACCAAACCGCGAAGGAGTCGCGCGATCGTGTGCTCTTCGCGCTCCAAAGCCACCCCACCAGCAGCGAGCAGAACGCACAGGAACATCAGCGAGATGCTCACCGCCACCACCACGGCATAGGTGTCCAGCGGCGTGCGTTTGCCTTGCAGCAGCTTGCTGTGCACCGTGATCGGCTGACTGACGGTCGTGAGCACGTCGGCGGCGATGCCGAGATTGTTGGCGGCAAGGCTCGCGAAGCCTGCGATGCGCGTCAGTGTTCGCCGGTCCTTACCGGGCGGCTGACGACTGGCGATTCCGTGAAGCGTCGCCGGCAACTGGCGCAGCCCGATCAATTCCTGACTGCCCAGCGGCCCGATATGCCCGCCGGCCAGCAGCAGGTTCAGGTCGTGCACGGCGACGCTCTTGATCTCCTCGGAGAGCGCCAGATTGGCCTGGGCCAGTGTCGAGTTGATCGTGGAGCGCACGAACGACTGCTCGACGGCGTTGCCGTTGTAGATCACTTCGATCTGGGCTTGGCTGACCCCGGAGGAGATCTTGGCGACGATGTCCGAAGGGATCACGATCGCGGCAAGCACATCGCCGGAGGCCACCTTGCTCTCGGCAGCCGCGCGCGTCGCTACGTGCACGACGTCGACTTGGCTGAACAGCTGCTTTGTGTATTCGTCCAAGCCGACGCGAGCGCCGCCAAGTGTGATCGTCTCCCCGGGTGGCGTTTCGTCGACGATCGCCACCCGCGGCTTTGAGGGACTGGCCGAGATGGCAAATCCGATCAACAGCGCAATCGCCACCGGATAGAAGATCAGCAGCGCGACCAGCAGGCGCGAGCGACGCAGGATCAGCAGGTCCTTGCCCAGCAGCCACCTCATCGCGCTGTCCCCAGTCGGCCAAGAGGGCATCCGCTATCAGAAGGTCCGCGCGCGCACGCGGGGAGACCCACCAAAATCAAACGCCCAACCCGCGCAGCCTCATTGCCCATCAACGCGCGCCCCGCTTACTCAAAAAGGCAACAAAGGCCCTCTCGAAATCGCCTTCGGAGTCTCGCTCCCCGCCTTCGCGGACCAGCTCCTCGGGCGTGCCATCGAACAGCAGGCGACCCTCGTCGAGCACGAGCACGCGACCTGCGTAGCGCTCGGCCTCGCTGACGATGTGCGTCGAGAACACGATGCCCGCGCCGCCCGCGGCCAACTCGCTCACAAGCAACCACAGGCGTTCGCGCTGGGCCGGGTCGAGCGCCGTGGAGGGCTCGTCCAGCAAGATCACCGCGGGCTCGGCAAGCAGACCGAGCGCGACATTGACACGCTGCCGGTTGCCGCCGGAGAGTCGGTCGATGCGCTCCTCGGCGCGATCCACCAGCCCCGTTTGCTCGAGCATGCGCGCGATCGCCGCCTCGCTGTCGGCGACTTTCTCCAAGCGAGCGAACAGGCGCAGGTTCTCGAGCACCGACAGCTTCGAGTAGACCGCGGGCTGTTGCGGCACCCAGCCGATCTCGCGCGCCGCGCGGCTGACTTTGCCCCCGCTCGGCGCCTGCACGCCGGCAAGGATCGACAGCAGCGTCGTCTTGCCGGCCCCGTTGGGGCCGATCACGGCCAGCAGCTCGCCCGCGTGGGCGGCAAAGCTGACGTCGCGCAGCGCTGCGCGCTCGCCGTAGTACTTGCCGAGGCCCTCGACGCGCAGCACCTCGGCGGCCGTATGTCCGTTCACTGCCACTGCCCCTCGCGCGCGCGGGGGGCATCGTGCTTTTCGCACACCGCAACCCCACGCACGAGCCGCCGCCGAGCGCCGCTCACAACAGCCGCTTGGGAGTGCTCTCCCACTGCTCGAACGCAAGATGGCGGTACAGGTAGAGCGCGGTCTCGCGCAGCACCGAGAGGATCGGCAGCGCCACGAGCGCCCCGATGATCCCGTATAGCTGCAAGCCCAAGAGCAGTGCGAAGATCACGAGTAGCGGGTTGATGCGCAGCGTGTGGCTGAAGATCTGCGGCGCCACGACGTGGCCCTCCAGCTGCTGCAGGCCGACGAACAGCAGGCCCACCCAGAGCGCGCTGACCGGGTCTGTGAACAGCGCCAAGACCACTGCCGGGATCGCCCCGAGGATCGGGCCGATGTATGGGACGAGCTCCATCACGCCGTAGAACACGCCGAACGCGAGCGCGTAGTTGCGACCATCGGGAAAGATGCCGAGCACGCCGAACAGATAGAGCGCGAGCCCTGTCGAGGTGCCCATGATCAAGCTGAACAGCAGCTGGCCGCCGACGTAGCGCGAGACGGCGTGCTGAGCGAGGTTGGGGAAGTCATCGGCCTGCGAACCGTCCCCTGGCGGCATCGCCTTGCGCACCATCCTGCCGATCGACTGCCCGTAGATGAGCATGTATACCGACAGCACGAACACGAGCACCAGGTCGACGAGCGCTTTGGCGACTTCGGTGAGCAGGCCTGTGCCGAATGTCGCCAGTTTGCCGGCGCTCTTTGAGAGCTGATCTTGCAACGTCTGCAGAGCCGTCTTGCCTTGGCTGGTCAATTTGGCGTGGATGCCGTCTTTGTTCAGAGTGCGCTGCAGGCTTTCGATCTGCTTGTTGGCTTCGGCGGCGATGCGCGGAAGATTGTTCGTGAAAGTCTGAACCTGATGGGTGATCGGGTTCGCAAGCAAGAAGCCGACACCGGCTAGCGTCAGGAAGAATGCTAGGTATACGGCCAGCACCGCCAGCCCACGCGGGCTGCGCGTGCGCTGCTGCAAGAAAGCGACCAGTGGGTTCAGGATGAGCGCAATCAAGCCGGCGACGACGAATACCAGCAACACCTTGCCGGCCGCGCGGGCGAGCGCCCACAGCGCGAGCAGCGAGATCGGCAGCATCACGAGCTGCACCCAACGCGGCACGAGCACGCGCGGGGGCTCTGCGGCAGAGGGCTCTGACGCCGGCGTCTGTCCGTCATCCTCCACGAGCTCGCGCTCAGCCTTCGTGGGCGGCTGCGCCTCGCTCACGACTCCCCTGTCATCCAAGCTCGAACGATGGGCAGAGTATGGCTGAGTCGGAGGCGACGCAGGAGAGCGGGGACGCCGACGCCGACATCCCGTCGGAGAGGACACAAGGGGCCGGCACGGACACCCCGACAGAGGCGCCTCAGCGCGCTGAGGCGAACGCTCCGCCGGAGCAGGAGCAGCCCACCGGCGTCAGCATCCTGTTCGTCGGCGATCTCGTCGGCAGCATCGGTCGCCACACGCTGCTCGAGTGCCTGCCGATCCTGCGCGAGCGCTATGCGCCCACATTCGTCGTCGTCAACGGCGAGAACGTCGCCGGCGGTCTTGGCATCACACCGAAGGTCGCCGCCGAGCTCTTTCGCAACGACGTGGACGCGATCACGCTCGGCAACCACGCTTATCACCGGCGCGAGATCTACACCTACCTGGAAACCGAGCAGCGCATCGTACGGCCCTTCAACTATTTGCAGAGCCAGCCTGGCCGCGGGCTGTGCGTAGTCGAGAAAGACGGTGTGAGGCTGGGCGTCGTGAACCTCAGCGGCAATCTTTTCCTGAAGGCCGGCTCCTCGGCCTTCACGGCGATCGAGACCGCGATGGACCGCCTCGAGGGGACGGTAGATCACATCCTCGTCGACATGCACGCCGAGGCCACGAGCGAGAAGGTGGCACTCGGCTGGCTGCTGGATGGACGTGTGAGCGCCGTCGTCGGCACCCACACGCACGTGCCCACAGCCGACGCGCGCGTGCTTCCCAAGGGGACCGCCTACATCACCGACGTCGGCATGACCGGCCCGCGCGGCGGCGTGATCGGGGTCAAGCGCGAGCAGGCGGTCGAGTCGCTCGTCACGCAGATGCCCGTGCGCTTTGAGACCTCCAAGGAGGACCCCTGGCTGATGGGCGTGCTCATACGCTGCTCGCGGGCACTGCGAGCGGACTCGATCGAGCAGATTCTGATGCCGCGTCCGCCCGCTCCACTCGCCGGCGCCGGCGCCGCGAGGGCGCGTCCCAGTTGATCTGGCCCAGCAAAGCCAGCATCACCAGGCCGAAGAACCACGGTATGTACAGGTAGAACCAGTGGTCGATGCTGAGCTGTACGGCAATCAGGATCGCGGCGGCGCAGGCCGCCAGGCCGACCAGGTCTTCGCGGCGCGGCAGCACTGCCAGCGCCAACGCCAGCACGATCCCCGCGCCGACCACGGCCTCGCGTGCGCCGTTCAGCCAATGCAGATAATGGCCACCTGTTGGCGAGCTGCCGTACAGGCCCCAGATCGAGAAGGGCGATTCGCGGTCGGATTGGTAGGCGAGCGTGCGCTCGTAGATCGAGTGCAGCGAGTCGTGGGTGAAAGCCGGGATCGAGACGATCGCCACTGTCAGCACGAATGCGAACGCAAACAAGGCCAGCCCGCCTGCACGCCGTCGCAGCGAAAGGTCCCTGAGCCCGTGCGTCCACAACAGGGGTGCCAAGGCCAGCGGTGCGAACTTGGTGAGGCCCGCCAGCGCGGCAAACATGCCGCGCGCGCTGGACGTCGCCGCTTGACCCCAACGCTTTGGGCAGGCAAGTAGCGCAGCGAGAATCAACGCCGCCACCAAAGAATCGTTTGAATTGCTCTCCAATGCATAGAGCGTGAAGGGGTAGGAGACCCAGGCGTAGGCGAGCAGGATGCCGAGGCCCGGGCCACGGATGCGCCGCCCGAGCAGAAACAGCAAGCCGACCGCCAACAGGTCGAAGAAGATCGCTGCCGCGTGCGCGGGCGGCAGGTCATCCCACTTGCCACTCCAGCCAAAGATCTGCTGGAAGGGCACGTAGGCCTCGTAGTTGGCCGGCCCGTACGTGTCGCCGTGTTCGTTGTCGGATGGGTAGCCGCCGTACAGGGACTCGTCGTGGGCGATCCGCTCGGCGCCGATCACGCCCGCGTAGCCAACGTCGATCACGTTGGAGTCGGTTACGTTCAGGGCGATGCGAAAACCGAGCAGGAAGACGACGCCAATCGCAAGCCAGGCGGGTGAGAGCAGCAGGCGCGGCGCGGGTGGGGCTGGGCGACCCGCCGCGTGAGCTGCCACAGGGCGACCCGCGGGCGGGGTCGCATCCTCCTCCGCGCGGCCTGTCCGCCCGCCCCCACGCCGGCCAACGCGCGCCAGCACCAGCATGCGCACGAGCAGATATATGAGCGGCGGATAGACCAAAGGCGTGGAGACGTAAATGTGGGCGTGGTCGAAGAACGCCAGCGAAACCGAGAAGGACAGCAACACGAGAA
>DATCEK010000161.1:0-69999 GCA_036510155.1 Solirubrobacteraceae bacterium
AAGCCAGGCCGCGGACTTCGCCGGCTATCGCTCGCAGTCTGTCTGGGCATCGCCACGCTTGCCGTGCCCGCGACCGCCCTCGCCGCGCCGCTGGTGGCCGTCAAAGCGAAGATCGTGCCGATTCCGATCGAACCGAGCAAGCCCAACAGCCCCACATATCCCGGCACTGGCAACATCCTCGGCGCCGGCGCTGCCCTCGAAGCGACGCTCACGATCAGCGGCACCGAATATGGGGGCTTCCCCTCGCCTGTCACGCAGGTCGTGGTCGAGCTTCCCTCCGGCACGAAGCTGCACCAGTCGGGTTTCGCGACCTGCCCGACATCCGTGCTCGAAAGCCACGAAGTGCAGCTGTGCCCGAAGAAATCGTATGCCGGCCCCGCGGGAGAAGTTCTCGGAGTAGTCAGTTTCGGCGGTACACGCGTCCAGGAGAAAGCCACCATCCAGGCATTCTTCGCTCCTGAAAACAAGATCGCCTTCTATACCGAAGGTAGAGAACCGGCCGTCCTGGAAGTGCTTGCGACTGGCAGCTTCTCCACCGCGCCTCCACCCTTCGGTCCGAAGTTCACCGTGCCGGTACCGCTCGTGCTGACCGTTCCAGGCGCACCTTACGCTTCGGTCCTGTCGATCAAGGGCAAGCTCGGCGCAGCCTACAAGCAAGGCAAAAAGCTGATCTCCTACGGCACCGTGCCAAAGAAGTGTCCGAAGGGCGGCTTCACCGGCAGGGTCGAACTGACATTCCTGAGCGGCGAAAAAGTCACGGTCGACCCGACCGTTCCTTGCCCGAAGCGGTAGGGAACGGCCGTTGCGCAAGATCCTTGCCGAACGCCATACGGCCGCCCAGAGCAAGTCGCTGCGCTCGCGGCGTCCATCGAGCAGATGGGACCGAACCCGGATAAGCCGAGCTGGACAGCGGAACGAGTGGAAGGCAGTACCAGGGCCGAGGTTAGCCTGGCCAAGCCGACGCGGGGACTCGAACCCCGGACCCCTTCATTACGAGTGAAGTGCTCTACCAGCTGAGCTACGTCGGCGCGGCTACTGGATGCTAGCGACGTCCGCAGGTATCGGCTCTCGCGGCGTATCGGTCCCGTGGCACGTTGAATAGGTGGCCGTGAAGCTCTCTCTCATAGCTCCGCCAGCGCCTGCAACAGCGACTCGCCGTGACGCTCGCAGAACGCCGGCCCGATCCCCTTGACCTCGATCAGCTGCTCGAGGCTCGCCGGCTTGGCCAGCAACACTCCTTCCAGGGCAGCGTTGGCGGCGACCGTGAAGGCGGGCTTGCCTTCGCTGCGGCCGAGCCGCCAGGCCTTGAGCTTCTCGAACTGGCCTTCTTGCAAAGGGTCGAGGACGATGTCCGCGGCGGTGTCGCTAGCGCCGGGTTCGCCGACCGTGCTCGGCTCGCGAGCATCTCCCCCACCACGACCTGCTCCTCCCGCACGCGCACGAGGAGCTCTTCGAGCCCCCGACGCCTTTTGACGCGAAGCCTCCACCAGCGCCGCGTCGGGCTCGCAAACATCGCAGCAGCGCACCTCGGCCGCACACGCATCGCTATCGCCGAAATGGTCGAGGATCTGGCGGCGTCGACAGATCTCGGCGCTCGAGATGAAGCGCTCGATCGAGCGATAAGCCTCCCAGCCGCGGTCTTTGGCCGCCTTGATCGCCGCATAGGCCTTGCGCGGCGAGCCTTCGCCGGTGAGCCGCACCAGTAGCCCTTCGGGACCGCCTGGCTGCAACTCCACCGCACCGGCGCGCTCGGCGATCGAGAGCAGCACGCGTTCGCGTTCGCCGACCCCCCCGAGCTCGCCGTGGCCGATCGCGGCAATGCCGTCCACGGCACGCGCGTGCAGACCACCGACGTAGCGCTTGACGTCCTCAACCGTCGTCTCACGCTCGTTGATGAACCTGATCAGACGCCCGAGATCCATTCGCGAGGCCAGTAGCAACGCGCGTCCGGGCCGGCCGTCGCGCCCGCCGCGGCCCGCCTCCTGGTAGTAGGCCTCGAGGCTCGTGGGCACCGCCCAGTGCACGACCGTGCGCACGTCGGCCTTGTCGACGCCCATGCCAAACGCGTTGGTGGCGACGACGACCTCCGCACCCCCGCTCATGAACGTCTCCTGGCTCGAACGACGAGCGTCGGGAGACATGCCGGCGTGGTAGGAGACGGCATCGAGCCCGTGCTCGCGCAACAGCGCTGTGACCTCGCCCGTATCCTTACGTGTTCCGCAGTAGACGATCGCCGGTCGCGCGTCGTCGCGCTCGAGTGCGTACAGCAGCGTGGCTCGCTTGCGCGCCACGGCCCCCTTGCCCTCGAGCGCCACCACGTCGAATGTCAGGTTGGGACGATCGAATCCGGAGCGCACGGCCAGCCAATCGCGCAGACCGAGACGAGCGGCGATCTCCTCCGCAACCCGCGGGGTGGCGGTCGCGGTCGTTGCCATCACCGCTGGACGACCGCCTGCCCGCCCTCCGTCATGCGTGGTACCCGCACGTCTGAGCGACTCGACGGCGTCGTGCAGGCGCAGGTAGTCGGGTCTGAAATCGTGCCCCCACTCGGCTACGCAATGGGCCTCGTCGACGACGAACAGACCCACCTCGCGCGTGGCGAGCGTCTCGCGGAAGGCACGTGAGGCAAAGCGCTCGGGCGCCGCCAACACGAGCCGCGCCTCGCCTGAGGAGATCGAGCGCAGCGCCTGCGCATTGTGTCCCTCGGCCATCCCCGAGGCCAACATCGCCGCGTTGACGCCGGCCTGTTGCAAACGCCCGAGCTGGTCTGTCATCAACGCGATCAGCGGGCTCACAACCACCACGAGCGCCTCGCCGGCGAGCGCGGGCAGCTGGTAGCAGAGCGACTTACCTCCGCCGGTCGGCATCACAACCAGGCTGTCGCGCCCCTCGAGCGCCGCCTGCACAGCCTCGCGCTGGCCAGGTCTGAAGGACTCGAGGCCGAAGCGCTCGAGGAGGTGCTCGGGAGTGACCGGCCGCCCGGGTGAAGCAGAGGGGTCTATGAGGCTCGATTGAAACATCCCACAAAGCTACCTCTCGCTGCGGGCGGTACTCGGCGCAAGCCCGCAACACGGGTCGGGTGGCCTACGGATGCGCGATGTTTGACCTTCAAAATGGACGATGCCCCCCGCGCGCGCGGGGGGCATCGCGAAAAAATGCAACGTCACTGTCCGTACGCGCCCGGAAGCCCAAGGCAGCAGCCCGGTCGCACTCGAGACGCAGAATTCAGCGCAGGGCGGAAGGACCCAGAACGACAGTCGTCTCAGCGACGACGCCAAACCACACGCGCACCGCCGGCAGGCACGAGTGTGATCGCGCGACGCTGGCTCCACTCACCGCGACGCCACAGTCGCCCGCCGCGAGCAGGCACGCTCGGCGCCAGCTCGCCCAACATCGTCTGGAGCATCAGCTTCATCTCCAAGGTCGCAAACGAAGCACCGATGCAGCGGCGGATGCCACCACCGAACGGGATCCATGAGTAAGGATTGATGTCCCGCCCACCCGCATGCTCCAAAAAGCGCTCGGGACGAAACTCCTCGGGGTCGTCGTACACGCCGGGGTTGCGGTTGGTCAGGTAGATCGAGGGCACCACGCGAGTGCCGGCGGGCAGCTCGTGCGCGCCGACGCGCAACGGCGCCTGTAGCACGCGCACAACCAGCGGCACGACGGGTCGCACGCGCAACGTCTCAGAGATGACGGCTTGCATGTACTCGTCGCCACCTGTCTGCGCCCCGCTATCGGGCGCCTCCCGCTCGTGCCCCTCAGGGTGCAACGGGGATTCGCCGGCTTGCCCATTCGCGCCATTCAAAGCACCCCCGTCCGGAGACGCCGGGGACAGCGCGTCGATCTCCGCGAGGAGACGAGCAAGCTTGTCGGGATGGCGCACGAGCCGCTCGACAGCCCACGCGACAGACGTGGCCGTGGTCTCGTGACCGGCGAGCAACAGCGTGACGAGCTCGTCACGCAGCTCCTGGTCGGTCATCGCCTGGCCATCCTCGTCGCGCGCGAGCATCAGCAACGAGAGGATGTCCTTGCGCTCGCCAAGGTCCTCCTGGGCACGGCGACGGGCGATCTCCTCGTAGATCACCGCGTCGAGGTGATCGAGCGCCCGTCCGATCCTGCCCGTGGGCGGCCCGTTGGTAGGGCGGCGCAGCGCATAGAACACGAGCGCGACCGTCTGAGAGGGTCCGATCAGGCCACCGATCGCCTCGCGCAGCGCGTCCATGCGCGAAGCCTCCACGCCGAACACCGCGCGCAGGATCACCTCCAGGGTGATCGCGCGTGTGCGCTCGCTCAGCTTCATCGGCTCCCCCAGCGGCCACTCGGCCATCGAGCGGCGCGTCGCCTGCACGATCACATCCGCGTACTCGCGCATGCGCTCGCCGTGGAAGGGCGGCAAGAGCAGCTTGCGCTGGCGCATGTGCTCGGGACCGGTCAGTGTGATCACCGAGCTCGGCCCCATGATCGAGGCGATCGGCGAGGAGCCGGCTGCGGAGGGCGCGAGATCGGGCGGCGCCGTGAACACCGTCTTGACCGAAGCCGGGTCGCTGACGATCACGAGTTTGCGGCCACTCGGCCAGAACGTGATCGTGAACGCGTCGCCGAGACGGCGTACGCATTGGTCCATCACCCATGTAGGGGCAAACGACCACGCGAGCGTCAACGCCAGCGGCGGCAGGCGCGGCCCGCGCGGCAGCGCCTCGGCGGGAGGTTCGGCGAGAGGCTCTGCAGGCTCTAGGAGCGGCTTCGCGACGGCGGTGGCCACCCGAGAAGCCTATCGGGCTGGGACTCGCTCTCCGCGAGAGCCGCGACGACGCCGAGATGGGCATGCTCGACCTGCTCGGGTGTGAGTGTCTGCGCGTGGCGCCTGAGATAGGCAAGCAGCATGCGCGCGGGGATGACCCGTACGCCACGCCGGCGGGCCAACGGTTTGTCGACCCAGGCGCGGCTGAAGACCACCAGCGGCTCGACTTGCTCGCCGGTTATGCGCTCGAGCGTCTCGCGCTGCTCTTGCGCTTGGCGCAGGATCCCGCCGTGGATCGTGCGCACGCGCACCTCGCCCTGACGGCTCTTGGTCTCGACGGTGAACACGCCCTGAGCCCCAATAACGATGTGATCGACGTTGCCGTAGTCGAAGCTCGCGTCGTGGATCACGCGCCAACCCTCCTCGGAGAGCTGATCGAGCAGACCGCCGACGTGCTCCTCGCCGGCGGCGCCACGATCGTGGCGCTCGACCAGCGGCAGCACGTAGCGCGAGACGACGAACATCGTGATCAGCAGCGCTAGCTCGGAGCCGATGAACAGCGGGCTGTGAAGGCCGAAGGACTTCCCGAAGACGGTCGTGAGGACGGCCAGGACGCCGAGTATCACAAGTGTGCGCAGGCGCAGCCTCAAGAAGGTCGCGCGGGCGTGTTGACCTGGCAGGCGCGCCGCGGGGTCGGGCCGTTTGGGCAGGCGCATGATGTGGCCGTGAACGGTCGGCATCTACTCAAGCATCGGCCCATGGCGGGGGCCATCTTTAGGAGAGGGGAGCGCATGGCGAGCCGCTGGACAGCGTCCGACCAGCTTGGCTGCTCGCGTCAGGACTCGCTTGCACGAGATCGCCCAGGCGCCTGTCCAACTGGGTGACGCAAGTTGGCAAGAGTTGGCCGAGTGTTTGAGCATAGGCCCCGCCCAAGCGCGGTCGCGGAGAAAAACGTGGAATGTGCGGCCATCTCCCTAAAGCCGGACCGACCCCAAGTCGAAGGCATGGATAGGCCAGACTACTGCCGGCGATTGAGGGGCTTCGGACGCGGGCGGCTGGTAAAGCGAGAGGTTCGATAGCCCTCGATACGGCCGAAACGCTCATGCCCAGATCATTCGATTCTTTCCTACCATCAGACATTCGCCTGCTGCTCCGCGCGGACGCCGAGCAGCGCTGGCTTCACCATGAGGTGCTCCCGGTACTACGCCATCTGGAAACCCCAGAGGAGCTCCAGGAGCAAGAGGTCGGGGCGGCGCTTGCCTACCTAGAGGCAATGTGGGGGGAGGCAACAGCACGTGCTGTGCAGACCGACGCGGCTCATAGTTCTCTGTCCGGGCGCCCGGAACAGGACGAAAAGCTGGCGGGGCCGGCAGGGCGCTACCACGCCGCCGTCACGACGCTCCGAGGAGGAGTTGCGAGACGCATCGCGCCGTTCGTCGAGCCGTCGCTGGAGCCCGACATGCGCGACGCGGCCAGCGGAGACCGAGGACTGCGCCTCGAGGACGCGCGGCCTGACGGTTGCCCCCGCGCGGCGTAGGCCGATCGCGTACGCTCTTGCGCGTGCCCGACCAAGTTCACGCACCGACACCGAGCTTCGACCTGCAGTCGCACTCCACGCGCTCCGACGGCGTGCTCGAGCCGGCCGAGGTAGTGGCAAGGGCCGCGCTGGCCGGCGTGCAGCTGCTTGCGCTCAGCGACCACGACACGGTTGCGGGCGTGGACGAGGCGCTTCTCGCCGGCGCCGAGCATGGCGTCACCGTCGTGCCGGCGATCGAGATCTCCGCGATCGACCACCCATCGCGCGGACCAAGCGACGGCGGTGAGCACGGGGTGGCGCGCGAACTGCACATCCTCGGCTACCTGATCGACCATCACGATCCCCAGCTAACCAAGACGCTTGGCGGCTTTCTCGCTGACCGCGAGCAGCGCACGCTACGCATGGCCGAGAATCTGCGCGGCCTGGGCATCGAGCTCGACCAGCAGGCGATCGACGTGCGCGTGAAGGCCGGCGAGCCAATCGGGCGACCTCACCTTGCAGAAGCGGCGCTGGGCCATCCCGCCAACGCAGAGCGCCTGCGCGAGGAGCAGATCGACGACATCGGCTCGTTCATCAAAGGCTATTTGATCGAGGGCCAGCCAGCCTTCGCCTTGCGCGTCACGCCGACCGTGCAAGAGGCGGTGGACGCGATCCACGCCGCCAAAGGAGTCGCGATCTGGGCGCACCCCTTCTGGGACGTGGAGGATCCAAAGGAAGCGCTGGCGATGGTCGAGCGCTTCCGCGCGCTCGGCATCGACGGGGTCGAGGCCTTCTACGTCACGCACACACAAGCCCAGACCGAGCTGCTGGCCCGACGCTGTGAGGAGCTCGACCTGCTGAGCACCGGCTCGGCCGATTTCCACGGCCCCGAGAACCGGCTGTTCTCGCGCTTCATGGCGTTTGAGACCTACGGCATGACGCCCAACCTCGGGCCGATAGCCGCCAGCCGGTAGGCAAGCGCTTCCAGCGCCAGCTCCTCGGAGACGTTCAGATCCAGACGCAAGCGTGTGTCGCGTACGAGCTCGACGCCGCGCTGTAGCGACGCCGCGTCGCGCCCGGCCGCATCGGCCGCCAGCTCGGCCGAGCGATCGCAGGCAAAAACCAGCTCGGGGACGCCGAGGAGCAGACACCAAATGTCGCGCAACCACAGCTCGGCGAGGCGCAGCCCAAGCTCGAGCGTGGCGGTGCGCTCGCGGCGCTCGGCGCGGCGCACGACGTCGGCGCCTTCGCGCTCGTACTTGCGCTGCTCCTTGCTGGGCAGGAACCCGGCCTGCTCGTGCAGGCGCTCGCTGACCGCCGTCCCGGCCACGGCGCCCGCGGCCTTGGCGGCCTCGAGCAAGCCCATCCACAGACGCTGCTCGACGTTGTCCTGTAGCGCCGAGCGCACGAACTGCTCGGCGCACTCGCGCAGCGCGATGCCACGCTCGCCGGCCAACAGCTCGGCAAGCCGACCGTCGCCGGCTGCCATGCGCGCGCAGGCGGCAGCACGGTCGGGCTCGACGCCCGCCGCGCCCTCGCCGTCCCGTAGACGTGCGACGAGCAGCTCGTCAGAGAGCGGGTCGAAGCGCACCTGCTGGCAGCGCGAGGCGATTGTGGGCAGCACGTCGTCGCGGTGCTCGGCCAGCAGGATCAGGTGCGCAAACGGCGGTGGCTCCTCGAGGGTCTTGAGCAAGCGGTTGGCGGCCTGGTCGTTCATGCTGCCGGCCGCCTCGATCACGAACACGCGCCTGGCGGACTCAAAGGGCGTGTGCGCCGCCGCGGCCACCACCGGCTCGTCGATATCGCTGACGAGCACTTCGCTGGCCCCGCTCGGAGTCACCCAGGTGAGGTCGGGGTGAGCGTCGTGCTGGACTCGCACGGCGACGGTGGAGGGCTCTCGCGCGCCATCGGCGAGCAAGGCAGCCGCGAACGCGCGCGCAACCGTGCGCTTGCCAGTGCCCGACGGGCCGTGGAACAGGTAGGCGTGCGAAGGGCTGCCGGTTGGGAGTAGCGCCGGCAGCAGCACGGCGCGCGCGTGCGGATGCGGCTCGATCCCGGCAAGCACCCCATCGACGGCGCCCGACTCAGCTGAGATTGGCAACACCGAGACCATCCTAGAGGCGGCCCGAAACGGAAGGCCGGGTGGATGGCGATGACAGGGGTGGATGGCGATGACATATTCAAAAAGCACAATGCCCCCGCGCGCGCGGGGGAGTTCTATTTTGGGACATAAGTGAGACATATGGCGCGACTAGTAGCGCATACCACGCGGAGATTTCGTATCCGCGGTCGCTTTGCAGCAGAGGCAAGGCCCCCACGCACGGGGCATGCCGCAAACGCATGTACCGTGCAAACGTGAGCAGGGGCAAGTTGATCACGATCGAGGGTCTGGACGGCGCGGGCAAGTCGACGCTTGCGGGGGCGCTGGCGCAGGCGATCGAAGAGCGGGGTCCAGAGGTCGAGCTGTTGCGCGAGCCAGGCGGAGTCGTTCTGTCGGAGCGAATCAGGGAGCTGGTCAAGGACCCGGCGCTGAGAATCGAAGCTCGTGCCGAGTTGCTGCTGTACGCCGCCGCCCGCGCTGAGCTCGTGTACGAGCGAGTCGGGCCTGCGCTCGAGCAAGGCAGATGGGTGCTAGTCGACCGCTTCGTGGACTCCTCGCTCGCCTATCAGGGCGCCGCACGCGGACTGGGCTATGAGGAGGTACGCGCAATCAACCTGTTCGCCACCGAAGGCCTTGTACCCGACCGCACGCTGCTGCTGCGCATCAGCCCCGCGACGGGGCGCGGGCGCCAGCGCATTCGGGGCGTCGAGGCTGATCGGATGGAGCGTGAGAGCGAGCCCTTCTTCCAAAAGATCGCGGAGGCCTACGAGCATCTCGCGAGAACCGAGCCACAGCGCGTCCGCCCGCTCGACGGCGAGCAAACCGCGACGCGCGTGCTCGAGCAGGCACTCTCGGAGATAGAGGATCTACTACCGGCGCCAAACGCATGACGAGGCTTGTCGATCTGGGAAGATACTTTCGCGCGCCAGGTGAAGACGCGAGTGCACACGCAGAGAGGCTTGTCGAGGTGGGGAGAGGCGCGCTTGCGCGCGCCGACGTTCGTTCCGCCGGTGGCAAGCCGGCCCTGCCCGAATCAGAGAACTGCCGTTAGCATGGCCAAAGCGATGACTGCCGAACCGGTCCGCACCCGCCATCAAGCACGCACTACGTCAATCTTGGCGGCAGCGTGCGCGCTCGTCGTGCTGCTCCCAGCGAGCGCCCAAGCAGCCGGCGCCACGACCGACAAGGGTCTTGGCATCTCGATCCCGGCGTCGGCCAAGGTTCACACCGCCGCCACGACCACCACCCCGACCGCGTCCGTCCCGGCGAGCGCGACGACTCCCGGCACAACGCCGAGCTCAGCGACTACGAGCACTACCGCTCCTACGGGCGCGGCTCAACCTGGCACCGTGGCGCCCCCCACGACCACGCCCACCACTGCCGCCACGCAGACGGCGAGCACCGCGACCTCGGCTGCACCAACCACGACGACGCCAGGCACGACGACCGTAACCGTGGCGCACAAGCCCAAGCCGAGCGCCAAAGGGCTGTCCGCCGGCGCGCTGGCGCTGGCGATCCTCGGTGCGCTGCTCGTGCTCGGCTGCATCGTGTGGGCGCTGGCGCGCTGGCTTGCGCTGGAACCGCGCTGGACGATCTCGCTGACGCACTCGCTGCGCGAGGCCGCATACCGTGCCTCGGAGACCTGGGCGGAGTTCTCAGACTGGGCAAGATTGGGACACTGAGGACCTGCCGAAAGCACCGGCCGGACGCCCCGGGTCTTCTAAAATGAGGGATAGCAGGCATTTAACGCTCGAATGTCTTTCTGTCCGGTGTGCGCGCGAGGATTCTCGGCCCAAGTGAACAGATTCGAGTGGGCGTCGCGAGTGTCGGCGCAGAGGAGGCAAGGCCGATGGATTTCACACCGCACCCCACGATCGCAGAGGACACGAGCGCCGGTGAGGCGCTGTCGGTCAAGCGCCTGTTCACCTCCCCGGAGAAGCACCCGTTCGAGACGGTTGAGTGGGAGCGGCGCGACGCCCGCATCGGCCACGGCGACCGCGTCGCTTTCGAGCAGGAGAACGTAGAGTTTCCCAAGAGCTGGAGCCAAAACGCGACGAACATCGTTGCTCAGAAGTACTTCCGCGGACAGATCGGTCACCCCGAGCGCGAGCGCTCTGTCAAGCAGATGATCGGCCGCGTGGCGGGCACGATCGCGGGTTGGGGCCGCGAGCGCGCCTACTTCGCAAGCGAGGAAGACGCTGAGGCTTTCGAGGCCGAGCTGACGCACATCCTCCTGCACCAGCTGGCGGCGTTCAACAGCCCGGTGTGGTTCAACGTCGGCTTCGAGGAGAGCCCGCAGTGCTCGGCGTGCCAGCCCTACCACAAACTCGTCTCGACACCGCGTGGCATGGTGCCGATCGGTGAGCTCGTCAAGGACGATCAAGTCGGGAGCGAGGTGTACGACGCCCACGGCGTGACACGTATCGTCGCCACCAAGGCCAACGGTCGCAAGCGCGTCCTTCGTGCTTGCTTGCGCAACGGTAGCTTCGTCGAAGCTACGCCCGACCATGTCGTGAAGGCCGTGTCCGAGCGACGTTCCAAGCCAGCATGGCTACGCATGGACCAGCTCGAGGTGGGCATGCGGATGCACTTGCATCCGCATCGCGCGAAGGTCAGCGATCCAATTCGTGTCGCGGTCGGAATGGACTCATATGAGGGGTCCGTACTCGAGGATCTCGCAGAGGAGGTAGACAGCGTCGCGATCGCCGAGGCCGCGCTCGCCGGCTGGCTACAGGCCGATGGCTTCGTCGGTCAGTACACAGGCACAAATCGATCGTTGACAATGGAGTTCCAGGTGGCCACCGACGAGGAGTACGAGTGGGTCATGGGTCATCTCGATGTCGCCTTCCCGCACGTCCACCGCAAGGTACGCGAGGCCGACACCCAACATCTCCGTGTGCGGCGGATTCGTCTTTACGGTGAGGTCTTGCGAGAGTTCGTCGAGTCGTGGGGCCTATCGGCGCGCGGCACCGATATTCGTGTTCCGACTCGACTCTTCACCGCCTCTCATGACGAGATCGTCTCCTACCTGCGCAGCATCTATCAGGCCGACGGTTACGTCACGGTGCAGCGTCGCAACGAGCTTGAGAACGCGCGCGTCGGCTTTGCGGTAATCGGCGAGCAGTGGACCGAGGATGTGCAGCTACTGCTCGGTGCGCTGGGCATTTACTCGCGGCGGACCCGCAAGGCCGAGAGCAGAGAGGACCGCCATGACATGCATGAGGTGTCAATCTCAATCGGTTCGGAGCGCGCGCGCTTCTCGGAGTTGATCGGCTTCATCTCTAAGGAGAAGTCGGATAAGTTGCTCGATTCGCTGAATCTACGCAATCCCAAGCGTTGCCCTGACTTGCGTGAGGAGGAGATAGTCGCGATCGAGGTTCTCGGTGAGATGGAGGTCTATGACATCCAGACGGAATCCGGCGAGTACCTTTCGAACAACATCGCCGTTCACAACTGCTTCATCCTCTCCGTCGAGGACACGATGGAGTCGATCCTCGAGTGGAACACCAAGGAGGGCAACATCTTCCGCGGCGGCTCCGGCTCGGGCATCAACTTGTCGAACATCCGCGGCTCGATGGAGCCACTGGCCAAGGGCGGCACCGCCTCAGGCCCTGTCTCCTTCATGCGCGGCGCCGACTCCTGGGCAGGCACGATCAAGTCCGGCGGCAAGACCCGCCGCGCGGCCAAGATGGTCGTTTTGGACGTCGACCACCCGGACATCCGCGAGTTCATCTGGTGCAAGGCCAAGGAGGAGAACAAGGCCGAGGCATTGCGCGACGCGGGCTTTGACATGTCGATCGACGGCGAGGGCTTCAAGTCGATCCAGTACCAGAACGCCAACAACTCGGTGCGTGTCACTGACGAGTTCATGCGCGCGGTCGAGGCAGACGAGGATTGGCACCTGACCGCACGCGCCACGGGCAAGCCGGTCGGCGAGCCGATTCGCGCACGCGACTTGATGCGCGAGATCTCAGAGGCCGCATGGCGCTGCGCGGACCCGGGCGTGCAGTACGACACGACCATCAACCAGTGGCACACGAGCCCGAAAAGCGGCCGTATCAACGCGTCGAATCCGTGCTCTGAGTACATGCACGTCGACGACTCGGCCTGCAACCTGGCCTCCTTGAACCTGATGAAGTTCCGCCGCCCCGACGGCAGCCTCGATGTGCGCTCCTTCGAGCACACGGTCGACATCGTGCTGCTGGCCCAAGAGATTGTCGTCGGCCCCTCCAGCTACCCCACTGAGCAGATCGGCGTCAACGCCCGTGCTTTCCGCCAGCTGGGGCTCGGCTACGCCAACCTCGGCGCCTACCTGATGAGCAACGGCATGCCCTATGACTCTGACGCCGGCAGGGGCACGGCGGCAGCGATCACGGCTTTGATGACCGGACGCGCCTACCGCGAGTCCGCGCGCGTGGCGGCTGTGCTCGGCCCCTACGAGCACTACGAGGAGAACCGCCAAGAGCACAACAACGTGATGCAGATGCACCGCGACTCCTCCTACGCGATTCCCGACTCGATCTGCCAGGACATGGAGCTGCTGGAGGCCGCGCGCCGCTCCTGGGACGAGGCGGTCGAGCTGGGCGAGCGCTTCGGCTACCGCAACGCCCAAGCAACGGTCTTGGCGCCGACAGGCACGATCTCCTTCCTGATGGACTGCGACACGACCGGAGTGGAGCCAGACTTCTCCTTGGTCAAGTTCAAGGAGCTGGTCGGCGGCGGCCAAATGACGATCGTCAACCGCACCGTCCCCTTGGCCTTGCAGACGCTCGGCTACTCAGAGCAGCAGGTCGAGCAGATCGAGGCGCACCTGGCCGAGCACGGCACGATCATCGGCGCGCCGGGACTTGCAACAGAGCACCTGCCGGTGTTCGACGTGGCCGTAGGCGAGCGAGCGATCAGCCACATGGGCCACTTGAAGATGATGGGGGCGGTGCAGCCGTTCATCTCCGGAGCGATCTCAAAGACCGTCAACCTGCCCCAGACAGCGACCGTCGAGGACATCGCCGATGCCTACACCCAGGCTTGGCGCCTCGGCATCAAGGCTTTGGCGATCTACCGCGACGGCTCGAAGACAGCACAGGCCCTGCGCACAGATGCCCAGAAGGACGCACCGGCCCCGGCCGACGTCGACGCGATCGTCGAGCAGGCCGTCGCCAAGGCGCTGTCCGAGGCGGGCCCCAGGCGCAAGCGCATGCCGCGCGAGCGCCAATCGATCACCCACAAGTTCTCGATCGGCGGCCACGAGGGCTACATCACAGCCGGAATGTACGAGGACGGCACGGTAGGGGAGATCTTCCTGACCGACATCGGCAAGGAGGGCTCGACGATCAAAGGCATGATGAACTCGTTCGCGACGGCGATCTCGATCGCGCTCCAATACGGGGTGCCGCTGGAGACGCTGGTGGAGAAGTTCAGCTACATGCGCTTCGAGCCGGAGGGGATCACCGGCAACCCGGAGATCCCGTTCGCCAAGTCGATGCCCGACTACATCCTGCGCTGGGTCGCCTCCCGCTTCCTGGACACCGACGCCCAGGAGGAACTGGGCATCCTCACGCCGGCAGTGCGAGCCCGCAAGATGGCCGAAGAGGTCGCCCAGTCGGTGGCCTCCTCAGACACGGCGGGCCCAGCCGGCCCAGAGGCAAGCGCCGGCGGCGCCGACAGCGTCCCGGCGGCGGCGGCGTTGACAGACTCTCCGCCAGTCGTCCCAGCCCGCATGCAAGGCCTCGACCTCGGCCCGGCGTGCAGCCAGTGCGGAGGCATGATGCAGCGCACGGGCTCTTGCTACACGTGCAGCAGCTGCGGCAATAACACCGGGTGTGGTTGAGATTACGCTGTAATGCGCGTGATACACTAGGAGTTGATGTCGACCAAGTCTGCTCCCTTCAGCATGCGCCTATCAGAGCGGATGGAGGCCTTGGTTCAATCGGAGGCACAGCGCACAGGCCGCAGCAAGGGGGCCATAGTCGAAGGGCTCGCCGAGGAGGCGATGCGGATGAGGCTTTTCCCTGGAGTCTCCTTCCGGGGCGCAGACTGGGAACGGCGAGCTTGGGTTATCGGTACGGCCCTCGATGTCTGGCAGATTGTCGATGCTTACCGTGACATCGGCTCCATCGAGGGCATGGTGGACGGTGGCTCTGCCGGCGAGCGCCACATTCGGTTGGCCCTTGACTACTACAAGCGGTTCCCGGAGGAGATCGACGCGGCAATAACCGAAAACCGGCGTCCGATCGAGCAACTCGAAGAGGAATTCCCCTTCATCGAGGTCAGCCGGATAGACATCTGAGCTGAGCGCACGCTTCCGTGAAGCTTTTTCTCGACGCTCACATCTCGAGACGGCGAGTTGCCATCCAACTTCGCGATCGAGGCCACGACGTCCGATCCGCAGACGAAGAGCGCGAACTCGACGGATCGAGCGACGAACAACTGCTCTCGCTCTCGGGGGAGGAAAAGCGAATATTCGTCACGTTCGACGTCAAGGACTTCCCGCTCATTGCCCGCCGCTGGGCCGAGGCGGGACGACATCACACAGGGTGCGCCATTGTGGTGGGCGTAGACCATGGCGAGTTCGGCGCGATCGTCAGCGCGATCGAGCGCGAGCTTCAGGCTCGACCCGATCCCGCAGACTGGATCGACCGGACGCTCTTCGTCGCACGAGCCCGGTGAGGAGCCGATAATCACCCGAGTGAGCGTCCCCAACGGCAGCACTCACGCCAGTCGACGAGTCTAGTGACCAGCAGCAGCAGCCTGCTCGGCCACCGCGACACGCGAATCGTCGCGGCTCAGCATGCTGATGAAGACCGCAGCGAAGGCGATGCCGAAGACGAGGAACTCGACGAAGCACATGCCGGCGCCGGCGACCTGCTGATCGGCGATCGCGCTGAGGCCAAAAGCGCGAGGAGCTGAGGCGTAGAGCGGGTACTGCGTGGTGGTGATCCAGGTCAGAGGCAGGCAGACCGCCGCGGAGGCGATGCGGCTGAAGCCGAGTAGCGCCAGGCGCTGACCGTCTGGGCGAGGCCGCACGCGCGGCATCGGATCGATGATCAGCCACCAAAGGGCAAGACCTGTGTAGAACAGGGTCGCGTGCTCGAATGCGTGCACCACGCTGTGCTGAGCGGCGAAGTCGAAGACCGCCGGGATCGCCCATACCCAGGTGGCGAGCGCCCACAGCGGGATAGCCACCCATGGCGAGGTCGCCACCGCCAGCGTTTTGCCCCAGCGTCCGCCGGGAGCGACGGCACGCAGCGCCGGCCGGGCGAGACCGAGGGACAGGACCGGGGAGCGCAGACCGAGCACCAACAGCGCAGGAGCGATGTCCGAGAGCAAAACGTGCTGGGCCATGTGCGCGGATAGCAGCCAACCGTCGCCGATCGCATCCAAGGGCGAGAGCAAAGCGACCGCGATCGCAACCAGACCGGCCGTGTAAGGGATCCAGTGGCTGGCGCCGACCGTCTGCGAGCGCGATGCTGCACGCCTGTACATACGCATGTAAAGGACGGCTGCAGCAAGCAGCGCAAGGATCGCGAGAGGATCGAGGCTCCATGAGCCCCAGCCGGGCACGGAAGTCATCGGCGGCATCCTATCGATCCGCCCATCGGACGTGTCCCGAGCTCGCCACGAAGCTCGTCCTGCAGCCCGACCGGCGGGAGTGGCGGCCTGCGCCAAAGGGTCCTAGGTCGAGCAAAGTCATTCGCCGCCTCCATAGGACGCGGGCGGGGCCGGGTTCGAGCGGATCGCTGCCAACTGCGCCAGCAGCTCAGCAGGGCTCGTGCCACCCAGCACACGCAAGCGCGGCAGACGATAAGAGTCGCCGCTGGGCGAGGCCCAGCCGGGGACGACCGTGGTGGAGCCCACATATCCCGCAGCCTTGACGGCGTTTATAACCGTTGAGTTGTAGTGCCCCGAGGGGTAGCAAAACCAGTTGACCGGCACCTGGTAGCGACGCTGCACCTCAGCCCGCGCGACGGCGACCTGTTCGTGCAGGGCAGTCGGGCTGAGCGTGATCAGGTCGGCGTGGCTGATCCCCTGCGTGTCGAGCTCCCAGCCGGCGGCCACCAGGCCACGGATCTGCGCATCGCTCAAACCTCCCTGCGAAGGGGGGAGGCCCGTCAGCTGCATGTTCTCGACACCCACCCAGCCGAGCCGCCGCAACACCGGCAACGCCTGGGTGTACTGGGACTGGTAGCCGTTGTCGAAGCTCAGCACGATCGGCTTGCCGGCAGGAAGGGGAGTGCCGCGCGTCCAGTTGGCACGCATCTGATCCATCGTCACGGCATGAAAGCCGGCGCCGGCAAGCGCGCGCGCCTGCGCAGAGAATTCTTCAGGAGAGACGTAGAGCCCAGGAAATTTCGCGCCGGCGGGCGGCGGGTTTATGACGTGGTACATCAGGATCGGCACGGACTCGTGACCAAGCGGGCCGGTGCCTGTGCCGGCGGTGCCGGCACTCGAAGGATGGCCAGTCGAGGCGAGGATCGGCCCGGAAGCGCCTGCGCCACCGCCAGCCTCATTCACGGCATTTGAGCCCTGCCGGCCGGACTGACTGACCGCGTCACTGCCGCCCGAGCCACCAGCGCCAGCAGAACTGGGCGAGGCCCCCCGCGAGCGGCCTTTCGAGGATTCGCCGCTCGAGCCGAGGACGACGACGGCAGCGATCGTCAGGACGACGATCGCTGCTACGGCGGCGAGCCCCCGTGTACGTCTGCGCGCAACTTCACGCCGACGTGCCTCACGACGGGCTCGCCGCTGCTCGACGTCCATCTGCTCCGTTGCTCGGGCTGGTGGGTGCTAGTTCAGACGCTTCTTCAGCGCGCTCGCCGCTGAGAATTTCGCGGCCTTGCTTGCTGCGATGTTGATCGTCTCCCCCGTCGAGGGATTGCGTCCCTGCCGGGCCGCGCGATTGCTGACGCTGAACTTGCCGAAACCGGCGAGAGCAACCTCGCCGCCGCCAGCCAGCTCGTCGGAGATCAACTCGATCGCCGTCTCCAGCGCCTCTCGTGCTTGCGTTCCCGCCAAGCCCGTCCGCTGCGCGACCCCATCAGCCAGCTCGTTCTTTGTCATGGCAGTCCCTTCTCGAGTTTCGTTACTGCGGCCCAGGCTAACGGGTGGCAAGGACGTCCGCACGCCCAGAGCGGCCTCCCTGGCCCGTTCCAGGCCCTAATTTCCGGGGAATATGCCCCATCTACGGGGCTCGCGACGCCACTTCCCGGCTCATGGCGGCAGGAGGCGAGCTGAGGCCAGGGATGCGCAAGGCGCGCTACGCAGAGACACGTGCGCGCGAGGCGGGATGCGGCTCGCCCACACCCACGGCACGCGGCTGCAGACGCCCGACCGCGCAAGCGGTCCATAGCACCGAAAGCCATGTGAGCGCCGCGAGGCTGACGTGCACCCAAACCAGCTCTGTGGGCAGGTGTGTCTCGTACTGGTCGAGCCCGACCGCCCCTTGCAGGGCGATCAGCACGCACGTGACAGTCGAGAAGCGGCGTACGAGCGGATCCGCGGGGCCGTCAGGGCCGGGTCGGCGGGCCAGCCACCAGACCAGGAGCGCCACCAGGCCAAACACGAGGGCGATCTCGCCGTGGCGGTGGATCACGAAGTCCATCGTGCCCGTGCCGTCGAAGTCCAGGCGGTTGATCTTCTGGCCGGGCGAGCCGCCGGCGTGAGGGCCCGCGGCCGTGGCGGCCGTGCCGGCAAAGATCGTCAGCGCGCCCAGCACCACGGCGGCACGCGCCCACAGGGTCAGCGTCCTGTCAGTGGAAAGAGGGCGCACGCCAGGCTCATAGGTCGCACGCCAGGCAAGCGCGACGGCCGCCACGAGCACCAGCATCGAGAGCGCGAAGTGGGCCATGACCCAGCCATAGTCGAGCGCCCCGCGCACCGTCAAGCCGCCAAGCACGGCCTGGGCGAGGACCCCGAGCGGCAAAAGCAAGCTCAAACGCATCAGATCGCGGCGGTAGGGCAGGCGGCGGAAGGCCAGCACGAAGGCAGCGATCGCCGCGATCGAGACCGGGATGGTGATCATCCGGTTTGAGAACTCGATCACCGCATGGGTTTGCAGCGGCGGATAGACCTTGCCGTAGCAGCGTGGCCACGTCGGGCAACCGAGCCCGGAGTCGGTGAGTCGCACAGCGGCTCCGCTCATGACGATCACGGTGAGCGCCGCCAGCGCGACATATGCCACAAGCGCATACTGCTCAGGTGTGAGCACGAATTCGCCGGCACGACGGCGCAGGAGACTGATACGGCCGGACATCGGGCATAAGCATTGCATTCATGGCCATCGCGCGCGCCCCCAACGACGTGCTCCAATCACGCCGAATCACACGTTTCCAAATAGTGGGGTTTGCAGGAGATCCCGGTTCGATGCGAAAACATTTGTTTACTTCTTATGAGCAACATTTACGAACATAACGGAGGCGCCCACCCGCACCTCGAGGATGAGCATGAGCATCCGGTCCTGCGCCCGGCTGACCCCAGGATCGCCAAACAGGTCCACGAAGCGCTCGGGGATGCTCGCTCAGTCGCCAACGTCGGCGCCGGTGCAGCGGAGTACGAGCCGGTGGATCGCTGGGTCCTCGCGATCGAGCCGACCGAGCACAGGGTCACGAGCACCGCCAAAGGCCTGACGACCCCGATCAGGGGCCACGCCGAGGGCCTGCCGATCCCCTCCAACAGCGTGGACGCCGCGATGGCGTGTCTGACGCTCCATCAGTGGGCTGACTGGCGCGTAGGCGTGCATGAGCTATTGCGGGTCGCCCGCAAGCGCGTAGTCATCTTCACCTATGACCCTGCCCATGCCGATCGCTTCTGGCTACTGCGCGACTACCTGCCGAAGCTCGGGCGCCTGCACAGCCGTCGCTTCCCGCCGATCGAGCAGCAGCGTGTCGGCATCGGCGACGAGGTACAGGTCAAGACGGTGAACATCCCCCACGATTGCGAGAACGGTTTGCTGGCAGCCCATTGGCGCCGTCCACGGGCATACCTGGACAAGCGGGTGCGAGCCGGCATACCTACGTTTCAACTGCCGGGCGCTGGATCGCTGCTTGACGGTCTGGAGCAGCTGGCGGAGGATCTCGAGACCGGCCGCTGGCGCCAACGCAATCGCGAGCTTTTGTCAGTCGAGCAGCTGGATCTCGGCTATCGCCTGCTCGTGACCGAGCTGTAGCTCAGCCGGCATACTCGAACGGCAGCTCTTGCGCGACCTCGCTCAAGAGCGGGGCCTCGCTGTCGCGCGCGGAGACGATCAACTCGTCGGCGGACAGCGGCCAGTCGATCGCGACGTCGGGGTCGTTCCAGGCGATGCCGCGCTCTATCGCCGGGTCGTAATAGGCGCTTTGCTTGTAGTTGACGTCGGCCACCTCGCTGAGCACGCAGAAGCCGTGGCCGAAGCCGACCGGTACGTAGAGGACGCCCATGCTCTCGTCGTCTAGCTCGAAGCCCTCCCACTGGCCATAGGTGGGCGAGCCACGGCGCAGATCGACGATCACGTCGAGTATCCTGCCGCGCGCACAGCGCACGAGCTTGGCCACACCCTCGCCGACGTGGAAGTGCATACCGCGCACGACCCCCCGGCTGGAGCGCGAATGGTTGTCCTGGATGAACAGCTCGTCCTCAGGAATGCCGGCTGCCGAGTGCCACTGCTGCCGATAGGTCTCGGCGAAGAAGCCGCGCTCATCACCGAATACAGACGGCAAGATCAGAGCGGGACCCAAGATGCGCGCTGGGAGTATCTCCATTGGGGGCATGATCCCAGATGAACGACAGGCCCGCCCACATGCGCGCGCGCTCAGCGCCCTGTGGACGGGCCGGCCAGCCCCCCTTGGGGGCACGGGACCGAATGGGCATCGGCTCGTGACTTGACCATAGTGCTTCATCCCAAGGGCTTTGAATAGGGGAAAATCAGGTAGATGAGAGCTACCGGACGGTCGGCGAACCAACCTCATCGGAGCACCGCTCGGACAAGCGGTTCGCGGAGGCCGTCCAGGCAGAGAAGCCAAACCCGAATTGCAACGATCGAGAAGGAGCAACGATGACCGATCGCAAGACCGCAACACCCCAGGAGTGGCTGACGGCGCGGCTCGAGCTGCTCGACGCCGAGAAGGAACTCACGCGTCGCGGCGACGAGCTGGCCCGCATGCGACGGGAACTGCCCTGGGTCCCGATCGAGAAGGAGTACCGCTTCGAGACCGATCAGGGCACCGCGTCCCTCGCCGATCTCTTCGGGGGGCGCTCGCAACTGATCGTCTACCACTTCATGTTCGGGCCAGATTTCACGGCGGGCTGCCCATCTTGCTCGGCGATCGCCGACGGCTTCGCCGGGTCGGTGGTGCATCTCGCCAATCACGATGTCGCCTTCACAGCAGTGTCGCGAGCGCCGCTGGAGAAGCTGCAGGCCTACAAGCGGCGGATGGACTGGAGTTTCCCGTGGGCCTCCTCGTTTGGGAGCGACTTCAACCACGACTTCCATGTCTCGCACACCCAGCAGGAATGGGAGTCTGGAGCCGTCGACTACAACTTCCGCACCTCGGACTTCCGGCCCTCCGAGAAGAGCCCGGCGCTGATCGAGATCGCACGAGGCGTTGGGACCGACCCGGTGACCTACCGGCAGGAGGGTCCAGGCATGAGCGCATTCGCACTCGAGGATGGCGTCGTGTTCCACACCTACTCGGCATATGGACGAGGCGTCGACGGCCTCTGGGGTATGTACTCGTGGCTCGACCGCGCACCACTGGGCCGCAACGAGAGCGGCGTCTGGTGGCGCCGCCACGACGAGTACGAGGAGGTCTGACTACTCGGGGCGCTCGCCTGCAGGCAGTCGCACGGTCGCGCTCCCGACCACCACCGGGATTGCCCCCTGGTACTTGCTGTAGAGAACTTCGATGAGCACCGAGCGCCTGCTGACGCTTTGCAAGTGTCGGCGGAGCAGGTGAATCTTCGCAAGGTCAGCGCCGATCGCCTTGCCTACACACTGGCCGCGGAACAGTTCGGGGGCGGTGAACCTGTGTGTCACCGTCGAGCCGCGCGTCACGTTGCGCCCGAGCGACCAGCCGCTATAGCCACGGGCCACACCACTCTGACCTGGCACGAGTTCTCGCTTGCAAGCAATCGCCGGAATACGCACGAGATAATCTTCTTTGGCGCTGGTGACAGCAAACGGCGCCGTGAAACTCAACAGGACTCCGCTCACCCGACGACCAGCCAGCTGGAGCCGCACGTGCAGCGGGCGGTGCAGGTTGCGCGGCGCCACGTCGCGGACAGCCGGCCAGTGCGGCCCGGGACAGGCGTCGGCAAGATGCCCCCCGCCGGCGCCGGGCGGAATGACCGGCCCACGCCGGCAGAGCTTTCCATTCAGCCGATAGGTGATCGCAGTGAGCGGCGCTGAGGGGTGCAGGTCGCCTTCGCTGCCGAGACTTTCTCGGCCCGATCCCTCGAGCTCTTTGGGCGCAGCCCTTCGCACGATCAGGTAGGCGCCGAGCGGTTGCAGCACCGCGAGGGTGCGACCAATCTTGCCGGCCTTGTAACTGACGCTGACAGCGGGCGCTCCGAGCATCCCGTAGTAGATGTTGCGCAGCTCGCCGAGAGGACGCTTCCCTTCCCCTCCATCCGCGGCGCCTGCGCTACGGTCGACGCCGATGTATTCCCCGGCGATGACCTGGCCGGCAAAGTGACAGCTGACGGCCTCTGTCGCGTCTTCGTCATTCACCTTCACCCCTACTCTGCTCGTTTCCGGCAGCACGTCCGCCGGCAGCGGGTGAAAGCGTCCGTCGTCGTGAAATACCCCGTCGATGCCAAGCTCGCCGAGCTGCCCGTTCTCCACGCGGCCGATCTGCAAGCAGACCTCCCCGCGCGTGGTGCGAACGACCCGCATACCCCAAGGCAACCCGCCTTCGGGGTCGGGCACTCGCAGGCCCAGCAGCTTTGATGCGCCGGCTGCTGGGACGCCCTCGCCGACGTTCGGGTTCAACCGGCCTTCGGGGCGCACCGGCGCACCGCTGAGAATCACCCCGCTCGCCGCCAAGGCGATCGTCGCACTCGCGAGCAGGCAGCCAAAGGCGATCAACGGCAAGCGCAGCCTGCGTAGCCGCAAGCGCTCAGCGAGCCGCCATACCGACGCATCGACGCCGCTTTCGGTACCGGCTGCGTTGCTCGCGGCTGCGTTGCTCGCGTTCCTGCGATTTGCTGCCTCGAGAAGGTCATGCTCCAATTGTCCAAGGACGCTCATCGCTCACCAGCCAATCTTGCTCGTAGTGTGCCCAGCCCACGGCTGACCCGTTGCCGCACCACAGCCTCCGAGCAGCGCAGCTCCCCGGCGATCTCGGAGTAGTCGCGACCCTCGAGCACGCGCGCTTGAATCGCGTGTCGCTGCTCTTCGGGAAGACATGCCAGCGCGAGCGCCACCTGATCCTCGCGCTCGCTCAGCCGTGCGATCGTCTCAACCGCATGGTCGTCGAGGACCAGCCGCGGTAGGCCGAGCCGCTCGCGCGCGGCCGACTCGACTCGACCCTGGCGATAGCTCGAGCCAAGGACGTTGCGAGCGATCCCGAACAGCCACTGGTCGGCACGCCCCTTGGCAGGATCGTAGGCCGCGAGCGACTCGAGCGCACGAGCGAATGTCTCGGCCGTGAGATCCGCGGCCAGCTCTGGGCGAGCTGTCGCCCGCATGAAGAAGCCAAGGACCCGACGCTCGAAAAGCCGATAGAAGGCGGCGAACGCCTCCCCATCCTTGCCGGCGGCGACCAGCAAGGCAGCCTCGTTGCGCGTGTCCCGCTCCATCGTCCACATCTATTAGCCCATACACCCTGCTTTGTGACGGCGACAGCAGTGCTCCGCGCGGGCATGCCCCACTTGCTGAGGCGATGTAAAAAACCAGAGTTCTAATATTGCGGCAAAGTATGTTTCCTGGCGTCTGCGCGCGCATACAACCGGCAAACCCACAGCGAATTCACGGGATGGACCGCTAATTCACGGGATGGACCGCTAGGTCCCCGGCTCGGCCGGCGGCGAACTCCTTGGCGACGACCCCTCCTGCTCGGGCGACTCCTCCGGCGATGGCGATACCTCCCCGGCGGGCGACGCCACATCCATCTCCTCGATCGGCGCCGACGGAAGCGCGTCGGCCTGCGCCTCTGCCGCCGCCCGGTTCTCCTCCTTGACGGCTAGCCATATCTCCTCGCGGAAGATCGACACGCCCTTCGGCGCCTCGATCCCTAGGCGCACCGTGCTGGCGCTGACCTCCATTACGGTCACGAGAATCTCGTCGCCGATCACGACGCGCTCTCCCGGACGTCGCGCCAGTATTAGCATCGCTGAAGGTCTTTCAAGATTATCTGTGCGTTCGGGGCGTTCATGGACCAAGCTGGGCGCCGCGGGGCGTCGCAGCGCGTGCTGGTTGCACGTGCAAGACGTCACGTGGCGATCCAGCGCCGCGTCCAGGGACGTATCCGAGCGTGCAGATCATCTTGAAAGACCTTCTTCCAAAGATTATGAAGCTATTCGTGTCGTCTCGTCTGAGAGCACGAACAGTGGGGCCTGCAACAGGGCCTCCGGGTTGGCGTTGATGACCTGATAGCCGCGGCCCTCGTGGACGACGAGCGGCGCGCGCAGGTTGGCGGTGATATCGAGTGGATTTGGTGTGGCGCGCACGGTCACGTATAGCTCTACCTCCTCTGTCCCCGCCCCGATCCCGGTTCGCTCGACGTCCTCCGGGGCCATGTGCAGCGAGAAGTCTGAGAAGAACGGTTCGGGGCGCACCACCGGCAATGCGAGCGCCGGCTCGTCGACCGAGTGCAGCCACAAGAAGCCGGTGCCGGGGTTGCGGTCGAGCAGCGTGTAGCGGGCGCCCCCCAGTCCGATCAGACCGAAGGGGAACTCGATCACATCCTCCTCGGCGACCTGCACCTCTCCGAAACGGATGCTCTGAAATGTCACAGACAAATTTTGCTCTCCCCTCAGCGCCTACTGCAAGAACTGCAGTAGGGATTCTTGGACGATGCTGGCGCCCGCGCGAAGTGCGGCCTCATAAGCGGCCTGCTCGGTGGAATAGGCGATCGACGTCTGGGCGATGTTCGCGTCCTCGGTGTTGGACAGGCTCGCGGTGATCGAGCTCTGCAGCGATTCGATGCGGCTCGTGGCCGTCTGCAACTGGTCGGTCACGCTTCCCGCCGTGGCTTGCAGCTGACTGAGGGTGTCGATGCTCGTTTCCAGACTTTTCAGATCGGTCGAGCCGAGAGCGCTGACGTCTTCGGCGCTGCCGCCGCGTAGGTGTTCTGAGATCGTGCGCAGCGTGTCGAGCAGCTTGCCGTCAGCCGAGCCCTGCCCGTTACCGAGCAGCGAGGAGATGTCCGTGCTGACGTTGATCGACACGCCGGGCCCCACCGCGCGCGTGATGATGCCGTTGTTGCCCTGGTAGGCGTCTTCGGCTCCCTGTGTATATGGGGCGGTCGTGGTCGCGGTTCCAGAGAACACGTACTGTCCGGCGTACTGCGTGTTTGCGTCTTGCTTGACGGCTTCGGTCAGCTGCTGCACCTCGGTGGCGATGCTTTCGCGGTCGCTCTGGTTGTTGGTGCCGGTCGAGCTCCGTACCAAGAGCTCGCGCACGGTCTGCAAAACGTTTGAAACGTTTGCCATCGCACCGCTGGCCGTGTTCTCCCAGGAGATCCCTTCCTGAGCGTTGGCCGCATAGGAGCTCAGCCCGTCGAGCTGGCTCTGCAGTTCGACTACCTGGCTTGCGCCGTAGGGATTGTCTGAGGGCTCGAGGATCGTCTTGCCTGAAGACAATTCGTTCGAGGTACGCTCCAGGTTCGCCAGCGAGGAATTGATGTCGTTGAGCGTCGTGGAGCGGACCATCGCCGGCGTGATGCGTTCGGTCATGGTCGAGCCTCCGCGCGAGAGATGCTGGCGTCCACGGCCATCGCTAGAACCCCGTTCCGGTGTGCTCGATCAGCGTTTCGAGCATGCTGTCCATCGCGTTGAGCGTGCGCGCCGAGGCCTGGTAGCCGCGCTGGAAGCTGATCAGGTTGGTCATTTCTTCATCGAGCGACACGCCCGAGACGCTCTGGCGCTGGTTGCCGATCGCGGTCACCGTCGTCTGTAGGTTGGCCTGCTCGTCCTTGGCCGCCTGCACACCTGCGCCGACCTGCTCGACAAGCGCGGCATAGCCCTGTTCAGCGGCGCCACCGCGCAACGCCGCGATTGCCTGGGCGACGTCGTTGCCGCCCTTGGCTTCGGTCGAGGAGGTTTGCACCTGGGCAGCCGTGACCGCCACCTCGAGCGTGGCGGCAGTTGCGCCGGAGAAGAACGGCGTGCTCGTGTGCAGCGCGTTGACGGTGCCCGCAAGCGCAGCGGCCACGTTGTCCAACGCCGTCTGGTAGTTGCTCAGCGCTCCGGTTGGGGAGGTCAGGCCCAGCAGCGCGCCGAGCTTCCCACCGGCGGCCGGCGTGAGCGCCTGGGGCCAGTTGACCTTCGTGCCTTCGACCAGCGGCTTGGCCGCATCGCCGAAGCTGACGGTGTCGGTGCCGTCGGCCTGCTGGCTGACGGTGACCTTGGCGAGACTCGAGAGCTTGTCGAGCAGGAGGTCGCGCCGGTCGAGCATTTCGTTTGGCTTCTGGCCGGCTTCTTCGGCAAGCTTGATTTGGCCGTTGAGCTGAGCGATCTGGTTGGCGTCGTTTTGCACTTCGCCCGATGGTCCGGTAAGGGCCGTGTACTGCGCGCCGGCCTGGGTTGAGATCGTCGAGAGTTGTGCGCTCAGTTCGTGAAAGGTGTTCGCCAGCGATACGCCGGCGGCGACCACTCCCTGCTTGGCCGCGAGGCTTGTCGGGGCGTTGGCGAGATCGCTCCAGGCGCTCCAGAAAGCCGAGATTCGACTGGCAAGGCCTGAGCTCGAGGGTTCGTTGAACGCCGCCTGGGCCTGGGTGAGCTCTTCAGACTGGGTACTTGCTTCGCTCAGCGAGCTTGTCTGCGTGCGGTACTGGGCGTCCAGGTAGATGTTGCGCACGCGCGTGATCGTCTCGGCGCTGACGCCGGTGCCGAGCTGTGCGCCGCGGCCGGTCAGCGGCGAGATCGCCGGGATGACGATCGGTTCCTTGGTCTCGAGGACCGCCCGCTGGCGCGAATAGCCTTCGGTGTCGGAGTTGGTGATGTTGTTGCCGGTAACGTCAAGCGCCGCCTGCTCGGCGACGAGTCCGCTAAGTGCGGTTTGCAGTCCTTGCAGGGTCGGGATCGACATCGGCTCAGGCGTGCAGGTCGAGGACGTGCAGGTTGCCGTTAGGGCGAGCTCGCGTGATCGGCGTCGAGGAGCCGTGCGTGTCGTAGCCGGTAACTCCGTCGAGCGCGAGCACGCCCATCAGATGGTCGAGAAAACCCAGTTCGATTTGCATCAGGGCGCGGTTGCAGGAGTGCTCGCGCTGTAGCTCGCGCAACAGCCCGCGCAACTCGGCGCTCAGAGTTGCCGCGCGCTCGGCGACGGCGTCCTCCATCAACGTGCACAAGCGCTCGAGCGTGACAGCCTCGGCGGCGATCCCGAGCCGCTCGCCGCTGCGAGCGAGCAGACGCGAGCGCTCCTCCTCGAGCAACTGGCGGCGACTCATCTCCCCGCGCAGAATCCCGGCCAAGCGCACGACCGTGTCCACGTCCCGTGCCCGGATCGCCTTGCCTTGCGCGAGTACGACCTCGAGCAAGCTGCGGGCCGAGGCGATCTGCGCGTCCAGGTGTGCGAGCACTTCTACGCCGAGCGCCCGATCCTGGGCGAACCGGTCGGGCTGAGCCAGCGCGGCCAAGCTCATGCCGCAGTGCCCCCGGTGGCGGCGGGACCGTCTGCAGGCGTGGTGACAGACGGGTTTCCATTTTTGGGGATTGGCGTGCTCGCGCCTGTACTAGCGCTTGTACCACCTGTCGTTGGCGCAACTTTCCCGTCGCTCTGCGTGCCTGCTCCCGCCAGATGGCGGGTCATCTGAGCGGCCAGCCCGAGGCCGCCCGCGCTCATCACGCCGCTGGTCAGTGCTTGCGGCAACATCGAGGAAAGCGGACCACCTGCGCCACCGCTGCTTTCCCCGCCGACTACAGAGCCTTCTGAGGATTCGCCTTCCGCACCGCTTTCGCCGCCGAGGCCACTGCTGGCGGTCAGCGACTGCGAGAGCTCTTCGACCAGCATCTGTTCGAAGGCAAGCGCCGTCTCGTAGGCCTTTTGCGTGGCGGGGGAGCCTTTGCGCACCCAGGCGGGCTCGAGCGTCTGGTTGACGGCCGGCGCGCCGCTTGAGGACGTTGGCGAGCCGGCGGAGAGTGGCAAACCCAACGACGCGGGCGAGCCCGAGGGCAGCGGGATGCTCACGCCGGGCGCAGCTGGTTGGCGATCGACATCATCTGACTCTCGGTCTGGATCGCCGAGCTGCTCATCTGGTAGTCGCGTTGGGTGCTCACCATCAGCGCCATCTCCTTCGACATATCCACATTGGAGCCCTCCAACGCGCCTTGACGAATTTTCACCGCGCTCGCTCCCAGCGGCGTGATCGTGCCGCTGGCCGTCGTCGGCGTCAGCGTGCCGCCACCGCCTGCGAGCAGGTGGTCCGGTGAGGGGACATTGACGAGCTTGATCTGGCCGAGCGTCTTCTTGCCGGCGCTCACGCTGCCGTCGACACCAATTTTCACGTCGCCGGGTGAGACCCCTGGCGGCAGCTTGATCGGCGGTTCCAGCGGGTTGCCTTCCGCATCGACGATCGTGCCGGCGGCGTCTACGCCAAAGCTGCCGTCGCGTGTGAGCACCGGTCGGCCGCCGCTGCCCTTGACCTGGAAGTAGCCTTCGCCTTCGATCGCCAGGTCGAGCGGATTCCCAGTTTCCTGGATCGAGCCCTGAGCATGGCTGCGCCCGATCGTTTGCGCGCTTGCCCCTGCGCCGATGCTCGATTCGGTGCCGGCCTCGTCCACAGCGTTGTAGAGCAGGTCGCTGAAGGCGACACGCTCGGATTGGTAGCCGCTTGTGGAGATGTTGGCGAGGTCGTTTGAGACCGCGTCGAGCTGTTCTTGCTGCGCGGCCATGCCCGCCGCCGCAGAGTAGAGGCCTTCGAGCATCAGTCGCCACCGTTCGCTTCAAGCATCAGCCGCCGCCATTCAACGAGCCGACTTGCGATGCAGACTCCTGCAGGGTCTGCCCGATCGACTGGATCGCCTGCTGGCCAGACTGGAAACTGCGCAGCGAAGTGATCATTTCGACCATGATCTTCGCTGCGTCTACGCCGGAACCCTCCAATGAGCCCTGGCGCACGGTGCCGGTTGGCTTGCCCGAGGGGCTGCCGGTATAGAGGTTTTCTCCCTGCTTGACGGCTCCCGGCACTTCGAAGACACCGAGCGCACCCGGCGCGACTTTGCCGCCAGCGCCGACCCTGACCGGCGCTCCGCTCTGATCGAGCACAGGGTCGCCGCTCGCATCGGTCAGCACCCCTTCCGCGGAGCTAGTGAACTGCCCGTCGCGGGTGTAGCGCACGCCCTGAGCTGTCTTGACAGCAAAGAAGCCGCTGCCTGCGATCGCGAAGTCGAGCGGTTCGCCTGTTTCCTGTAGCGATCCTTGTGTCATGTCGGTGTAGGTCTTGCCGAGCGCCACGCCGCCATCGACCGATCCGACCGCCGGGCCGCCCTCGCTGTTGGCGAGCAGCACGTCGCCAAAACTGTGCTGGGAGGACTCGTCGGGCTTGTAGCCGGGGGTCGAGGCGTTGGCCAGATCGTTTGAGAGCTGGTCCTGACGGACCTGCTCGGCGACCATCCCCGAAGCGGCGATATACAGGCCAAGATCCATGTCCCCCTGGGTGTTCGACCGCGAGCGGCGATTCTTTAGGTTCAGCCGACGGCGCTGAACAGCGACAGCTCGTCGGAGAGCTTGTCGTACAGGCGCCGGCGCAACTGGGTGTGGATCTGGGAGACCCTGCTCTCCGACACGCCCAGCCGGGCGCCGATATCGCGCAGCGTCCAGTGCTCCAGGTAGAGCAGCACGGCCACTTCGCGCTCGACCGGCGGCAACAGCGCGAACTCGGCACGAAAGCGCTCCTTGGCTTCGCGACGCTCCGCGCATACGATCGGGTCGCAATCCGTGTCGGGGCTCTCCAGCGTGTCGATCCGCTCGATCGTGGCGTTCTCATCGGAGCGCACCGTGCGGTTGAGCGAGCCGACCTCCGCCAGCGCCACCTCGTCGAGGCGACCCACGAGCTCTCGCGGATCCATGTCGAGCATCGCGGCAAGCTCCTCGCGGCTCGGTGCGCGGTCGTGGTTTGAGAGGAACAGCTCGCGAGCATGGTTGATCGCGCGCTCGTCGCGCCTGAGCGAGCGCGGCGCCCAGTCGTGGCGGCGCAGCTCGTCGAGCACGGCACCGTGGATGCGCGTCCATGCGTACTGCTCGAGCGTGGCGCCCTTCTCGGGGTCATAGCGCTCGATCGAGCGGATCAGCGCCTCGAGCCCGCAGGAGAGGAAGTCCTCGACGTCGCACTGGGCCGGTACCTCGCGCACCTTGCGGTAGACGATGTAGCGCACCATCGGCGTGAAGATGAAGATCAGCTGATCGCGCAGGCGCAGATCGCCGCTTTGGCGGTATTCGCGCCACGTCCTGAGGGCCTCCGCCGCGGAAATCCTCGAGGTCCCTTTTGCGATCGTTTCCATTTTGCGACTCCGATTTCGAGGGAACTGCGAACAGGGTGCCCCCGCGTGCGCCAATCTTGCCCGCGGTCCGATGTGCGCTATTTGCGAAGTTTCCGGGCGCGGACCGTACCGGCCGTACCGGTCGTAATCGTTTGATTGGCTCAACCGGGACCAGTTAGCCAACTCTGCGCATAGCTACGCATAATCAGCACATTTGCAACCTGTTAAATGAGGTATACGAGTTGCCGGGCGCGTCGGTCCCGGCGCGCAAATGCTCGAGCGAAGCACTCAGATATCGGCGCACCCGGTCGATGACCATGCGTGTAGATGGCCGCCCCACGCAATCCGAGCCCTGACGAGAGCGCCACTCTGGCCGCCGATCTCTCCGCGCGCGCCCAGCAACTGCTCGCCGCCGGCGAACTCGACGGCTACCGCCGGCTGTTTGGCGAGCTCGAGACGATCGCCGACCCCCACCGCCGCTACCAGGCCGGCGTCGGCCTGATCGAGCAGGGCTTCACCGCAAGCGGCGATGCCCCCCGCGCGCGCGTGGGAGGCCTGTTTTCGGCAATCGCCACCGGGGCAGTCGAACAGCTAGAGCGACAGCCAAGCGAGCCCAAGCTGCTCAACTACGCCGGCGTAGCCCTCTATGAGCTGTGGAGCCTCGACGCCGCGCGCGCGCTGTTCAAGGCCGCCAAGCGTCTGGACCCGCGCTCCGAGCAGGTGGACGGCAACCTGGCCGCACTCGCGGGGAGGCGGCGCCAGCTACGCAGCGCCGGGGCCGCGGCGCCACAGCACGCCGCCCTCGCCGACCTGGCCAAGCGAGCGCTCAAAGTCGCCAAGCGCGCCCGTCCCGCCACCGGCATGCGCCTCAGTCTCTGCATGATCGTCCGCGACGAGCAGGAGATGCTGCCGCGCTGCTTGGCCTCCGTGGCCGAGGCGGTCGACGAGATGGTGATCGTGGACACCGGCTCAACCGACGCGACGGTCGAGATCGCGCACTCATTTGGCGCGCGCGTGCTCTTCCACGAGTGGACCGGCTCCTTCGCCGAGGCGCGCAACGTGTCCTTCGACGCGGCCGAGGGCGACTGGCTGCTGTGCCTGGACGCCGACGAGGTGCTGGTGGAGGAGGACGCGCCGCTGCTGCGCTCGCTCACCGGACGCACCTGGCGGGAGGCGTTCTACCTCTCGGAGACCAACCACACCGGCGACCTCGAGGACGGCACCGCCGTCACCCACAACGCGCTGCGCGTATTTCGCAACCGGCCCGAGTATCGCTTCGAGGGACGCCTGCACGAGCAGATCGCCCACTGTCTGCCGGGCTACCTACCCGAGCGCATGGAGGCGAGCGGCGTGCGCATCGAGCACTACGGCTATCTCGGCGCGGTGCGCGACAGCCGCGAGAAGTCGCGCCGCAACATCGAGCTGCTGCGCTTGCAGCAGAAGGAAAGCCCGCCCACGCCATTCCTGCACTACAACCTCGGCTCCGAGTACGCAGCAGCCAACGAACCGCAGGCTGCGCTCGCCGAGTTCGAGCGCGCCTGGAAGTTGCTGCAGAGCCTCCCCGATCGCGACAGCTACCAGTTCGCGCCGGCCCTGATCAGCCGCATGGTCAAGGCGCTGCGGGCGTGTGGGCGTCCAAGCGACGCGATCGCACGCGCCGAGGAGGGGCTACTGCGCTTCCAGGGCTTCACCGACCTCGTGCTGGAGCAGGCGATCGCCGCGATCGCGCTGGAGCAAAAGGAGCGCGCAAGCGAGCTGCTCGAACGCTGCATCGAGATGGGCGACGCGCCGCGCCGTTACACCGCCACACAGGGCAGCGGCAGCTACCTGCCGAGGCTTCAGCTCGCAGAGCTCAGACGCCAGGCCGGCGACTACCCAGAGGCGACCCGGCTGCTCGAGTACTGCCTGCGCGAGTACCCCCGCTTCATCGGCTCGGTGCTGCCTTACGCGAGCGTGCTGCTGGCAAGCGGCGTCGAAGCGGGCGAGGTTGTGGCGCGCGTGGAGCAGCACCTGCCAGACCCGCCACCCGCGGCTCGCTTCATGCTCGGCACCGCTCTCTATGAGTCCGGCGCCACCGTCGCCGGTGAGCTTCAGTTCAGGGCGGTGCTGGAACGCCAGCCACATTCCAGTCGGGCGCGCGTGGCGCTCGGCGAGGCGCTGCTTGCACAGCGACGCTACGGCGAGGCGGCCGATGTGGCGTGCGAGCTCGCAAACGACGACACGCTGGCGGTGATCGCCCGCCGGACAGAGCTGTTCGCACGTATCGCCGGCGGCGACACCGAGAACACGGGTCGTGCGCTTGACAGAGCGCGTGTGGCAGGTATGCCGGCCGATGAGCTCGAGCTGTTCTCGATCTGGCGCCAGCTCGCGGAGGCCGAGATCGACACAACCGCACGCCACGGCGTTGTTCTCACCGAAACGCGCGATCCGGTAACACCCCCCCTTTCCGGACACCCTCTATCGGCAATCCACACGCGGTCCGAGCCACCACTCTCCGGACAAGCAGTGGCTCCGCTTCGGCTGATGCTCGAAGCGCTGTTGCGCGTACACGACTTCAAGGCCTTTGAAGTGCTGCTCGGCGCGCTCGAGCACACGCCGCTACAGCCACGCGAGCGCCGCGAGCTGCTCGCCGATATCTATCTACGGCGCGGGTTCCTGGCATCCGCGGCCGAGGAATGGATGGCCGTCTGCGAGCAAGAGCCGGACGTGCCGGCGCTGCTTGGCCTGGCCCGCGTGGCGGCCGCGCGAGGGATGGCCGAGGAGATGAGCGACTTCGCGGCGGAGGCACTTGCACGCGACCCCGACAACGAGGTGGCGAGGACGCTGCTCGCTCGAGCGCATGCGCCAGCCGCATAGACGCTGGAGCCCCTGCGAACGCCGGCCTCCTCTTCCGGCCGGCCAGCAAGCGACACATACTCGCCGGGACAGGAGGGTAGACCCGCTTGAGGAAAGGGCGAGCCCGCGCGCCAGATGGGCGTGCCCGAATAAAGTTTTCGCGAGAGACGCCGATCACTTGAAGAGATATCAATCGCGAGGCGGCCCAGGGAACGGGTCGTCGCACACGTTTTCAGGGAGAAAACGCCATATGACCTCGCCGATCCTGCCATTCAATGGCCCGTCTTCGCTTGCGGGCTTCAATCCGACCTCGACGTCCAGAGACGCCGACGGGTCAGACACGTTTCAACCCGGGCACAGCGCGGGCGAACGCCTGCTTGCAAGCCAAGACGGCAGCGGAACGCCGCCGCCGGAGGTGCTCGACCAGGTCGCTGCCGCGGGGAGGATAAGCCGCGAAATGCGCGAAAGCGGACATGAACTTCGCTTCTCCGACGGGGCGGGGGGGCGGGTCACCGTCGAGCTTTCAGACCGCGAGGGCAAAACCGTGAAGAACATGTTGATTTCAGAGGCGCTGGAGATTGCCGCGGGGTCACCGGTGCACGGCCTCAGCGGAAAGCGCTCGGCCTAGACCTCCCATGTCATCGCTCGCCGTTAGCTCGCCGGTCGGCTCGCCGATCTCCATCTCAGGCCTGGCCTCAGGGCTCAATACGAGCTCGATCATCTCGGCCTTGATGGCCGTCGAACGCCAGCCCGTCACACACCTGACCGACGCCCAGGAAAAGCTTCAAGGTCAACAGAAAGAGCTGACAAGCGTCAAGAGCAGCCTCCAGCAGCTGGCGCTGCTCGCCTCGGAATTCAGTATGCCGTCGTTGTTCGAAACCTCGCAGGCCGTGGTCTCGAGCGAACCGTTGCGCGTCAGCGCGGCCACTAGCGCGGGCGCCGGCATCGGTGGCTATGAGCTTGAAGTAACGCAGCTGGCCAACTCCGCCCAGCGCACCTTTACTTTCGCCAGTCCCGCCGCGGAAGAAACGTTGACAATCGACGGCAACAGCTTCACCGTCAAAGCGGGCGAGACCGCCAAGGAATTTGCCAACACGATCAACTCCACGAGCAGCTCGACGGTATACGCCGCCGTGCTCGAAGGCAACACTTTGGTGCTGTCCAACCGGGCAACCGGGAACACCGGCGCGGAATTCATCAAAGTCAGCGACCCGGGCGCGACGCTCGTCGAAAAGGCCGGTAGCGCCAAGGAAGGCAAGAACGCGGAATATTCCGTTGACGGGGTTGCCGGGACTTCGACCTCCAACACGGTCACAAACGCGATCGCCGGCGTCACCCTGACGCTCAACGGCCTGACCACCACCGGGCCGGTGACGATCGACGTGCAGGCTCCCGGCGCGAGCGTAAGCGCTGTCGAAGCGCAGGTTCAGTCTTTCGTCAAGCTCTACAACTCGACTGTGGAAACGATTCAGAAGCAGCTTTCCACCAAGCCGGTTGCCAAGCCCACGAACGCCAGCGAATTTGCCACCGGGACTCTGTTTGGCGACGTCGAACTCGAGGGGTTGCTGGGCGACATGCGCCAGAGCATGTACGAACCGATCGCCGGGCTAGCCGCAGAAATGTCCAATCCCAGCGCTCTCGGGATCAGCACCGGTGCAGCATCGGGCGGCGGCGCGTCTCAGGGCTCGATCGAAGGGCTGCTGACGCTCAACTCGACCAAGCTCGCCGAAGCGGTCAAGACCAATCCGGCGGGCGTGCAACAGATGCTCGAGAAGTGGTCGCAGGGCTTGCAGAGCAAACTCGAACAGGTATCCGGGCCGGGCGGCTCGCTCGAAGCGAGGGCAAACGGCGACAGCGCACAAATCACCCAGTTGACCAGCCAGATCTCGACGATGAACGAAATGCTTGCAGTGCGCGAAAAGGCGCTGCAGGCCACTTATGCGGCGCTTGAAAGCGCGATCTCGCGCAATACCTCGCAGGCCAACTGGCTTACAAGCCAGGAAGCTTCCTTGGTGGCCAACCACCCATGAGCAACCTGACAGCGACGCCAAACGCCTACCGCCAAGGGGCGGTGCTTGCCGCCACGCCCGCGGAGCTTGTCGTGATGCTCTACGACGGCGCGCGGCGTTTTCTGCGCCAGGCGAATGTCGCAATGCGCGAGGGGCAGGTCGAGCGCGCGCACAATATGCTGCGCCGAGCGGAGCTGATCGTCGCGCACCTCGACGGCATCCTCGACTTCGAACAAGGCGAAGTCGCCGAGCGTTTGCACGCGATCTACCAATTCTGTCTGGCCCACCTCAACCGCGCTCGCCACAACCAGGATGCGGGCAAGCTCGAAGAGGTCAGCGACATGCTCGGCGAGCTGCGCGAGGCTTGGGCGCAGGTAGCCGAGGAGATCGCCCGCGGGTGACCCAACTGTCGGACCAGCACTTGCTGGCATCCTATGAAGCGCTCCATGAGCACGCCGAGCTCGAACTGGAGCTGGTCGGCCGCGGCGAGATAGACCGCCTGGCCGAGCTGGGCGAACGCTGGGAGCAGCTCACGCGAGAGCTCCCGGCCAGCCCGCCGACCGAGGCGGCGCCACTGCTGCGCCAAGCTCGGCTGATCCACGAGCGCACACGCATCGAGCTGATTCGCTTGCGCGAGTCGCTGTTGGCTGAGATCGGTACCAGCGCGCGCGCCAGGCGCGCGGCCGACGGCTACGCGGGACAGGTTGCGCGTCTTCCCCACCTGGATCGCAGCGCCTGACCGAAAAGCACCCCTCGCGTTTGTCACGTCCGGCTACGGGGGCAGACACTAAAGACCGGGGCAGGCCTGCCGATCACCAGGGACGGTATATGGCTCCGATCGACTCGACCCAGCAGCTGCTCGAGACCGCGATGCGCGGCTCGTGGGAGCGCCAGACCGCCCTGACGAGCAACATCGCGAACGCCGACACCCCCGGCTACAAACGCCAGGAAGTCAACTTCGAGTCTGAGCTGCAAAGCGCGATGAACGGCGGCGAGGCGCTTGACCAAGTCCAGTTTCAACCCGAAATCCAGCCCGAAGAGGACGGCCCCAACGGCGCCAGCATCAGCGTCGATCAGGAATCCGCAAAGCTCGCCGAAAACGGGCTCGACTACCAAGCCCTCACAGAGGTCATGAGCACGCGCAACAGCATCGTCAGAGCCGCGATCGGGCTCGGCGGCTGATGGGGCTGTTCGAAGCCATCGGCATCGCCGGCAGCGGGCTTACCGCCGAGCGCCTGCGCATGGATGTGACGGCAGAGAACCTGGCCAACGCCGACACCACCAAGGCGGCGGGTGGAGCGCCCTATCAACGCCAGGAGGTGGAGCTGGGGCAGGCGGGTCAAGGCGGCTTCAGCGGCGCGCTGTCCGGGGCGATCAAGCAGGCAGAAAGCGCACCGCCCGCCGGTGGGGTCGAAGTAACCGGAATCGTCAGCGACGCGACTCCCGACCAGCAGGTCTATGACCCCGGCAACCCCGAAGCCGACGCGCAGGGCTACGTGAAGATGCCGAACATCAGCACTGTCACCGAAATGAGCGACCTGATCTCCGAGTCGCAGTCCTACCAGTCCGACGTGACGGCGATGCAGACAGCCAAGTCGATGTTCAGCGCGACGCTCGGGGTGCTCAAATGATCGTCCCCGCCGTCAGCGGGCTGGCGGGCAAACTCTCCGAAGGCCTGTCCAACAGCGCCTCGCCACAGACCGCCGGCGCTCTGGCCGGAAACGGGGAAACGCTCGCCGGCGGTCTGGGTAGCGGCGGCCCGGGCGCAAGCAACGCGCTTACCGGCAGCGGCGGCATCGGAGGGGCCGGCGGGGTCGAAGGAGTCGGTGGGGCCGGTGGAGTCGAAGGGGCCGGCGGCGCCGGCAGCGGGTCGAGCAGCTTCGGCAGCGAACTCTCAGAAGCGATCTCATCGCTTGAAGGCAGTCAGACGAGCGCCAACAGCGCGGCCCAGTCGCTTGCCACCGGCACCGCCAAGGATCCCGAGAGCGCGGTCGTCACCGTCGAGGATGCACAGATGGCGATGGACCTGGCCTCACAGCTGCGCACCAAGGTCACCGAAGCCGCCCAGAACCTTCTCCAGACACAGGTCTGATCGGTGGCGCCCGCACGACGTTTCTCGCAGCTCACGACTTGCGAACCGCAGGGTTTCGGACACTAGCCCGTGCCTCTCTCCCAGCTCGCCTCACGACTCACAACTCGCGGATGGCTGATCCTCGGCGGGGCGGCGGTCGGCGCGATCCTGTTCATCTACCTGTTTCTGCACATGGTTTCCGCGCCGAGCTACACGACGCTCGTCAGCGGCATCGATCCCTCCCAGACCGGCAAGATGACGAGCACGCTCAGCGAACACGGCGTCAAATACGAGCTGCAGAACAACGGCACCGCGCTTGCCGTACAGGCCAACCAGACCGCCGAAGCGCGCGTAGCCCTCGCCGGCGCGGGCTTGCTCGGCAACGCACAGCCTGACTTCAAACTGTTTGAAAAACAGAACCTTGGCGAAAGCAACTTCCAGCAGGAGGTCACCTACCAGCGCGCACTGCAAGGGCAGCTGGCGGAGACGATCGACTCGGTGCAGGGCGTGTCCGGCGCCCAGGTGGAGCTGGTGCTGCCCAGCTCCCAAAGCCAGATCTTTGGCGAAAATCAGGGGATCTCCTCGGCTGCCGTACTCCTCTCCGGGACCACTTCGATGCCGCAGAGCTCAGTGCAGGGGATAGCCCAGCTGGTCGCCTCGAGCGTACCGGGCCTGCAGTTGAACAAGGTCACGATCACCGATGCCTCGGGACAGCTCCTGTGGCCGCAGGCTGCCGGCAGTTCGGGCGGCGGTGGCAACGGCGTGCAGGAAGCCGAGCAGCGCTATGACCAGAGCACGGCCGCGAGCCTTGACGCGATGCTTGCCCAAACCCTTGGCCCAGGCAAGGCGCAGGTGTTGGTGTACGCCAACATGAACGTCAACTCGACCACCCAGGAACAGCTCACCTACGGCAAGGCCGGCGTGCCGCTGCAGCAGAGCAAGAACATCGAGACGCTCACGGGCAACGGCTCAGGCGGCGGCGGCGCTACCGGCACCGCGAACCTACCGGCCGGAACGAGCACAGGTGGCAAGTCCAATTACAAGCACGAAACGACGAGCAGCACGCTTGGTGTCAACAAGACCGTGTCCCACACCACGGTCGCACCCGGCACGGTCGAAAGCCAACATGTATCGGTGCTGCTCGATCACTCCGTTCCGGCGGCCGCGCTGCCCGCGATCCGCGAAGCGATCACCAACGCCGCCGGCGTCCAGACCAAGCGCGGCGACACGATCTCAATCGGACAAGTTGCCTTTGCCAGCCCGACCGCGAGCGCCGCGAGCTCTACCAGCAGCATGCTCGGCTACGCCAAGTACGCGCTGCTTGGCATCGCTTCGCTCCTCTTCCTGTTCTTCATGACGCGCTCGCTGCGTCGCCGCGAATCGGACACGATCGACGAGCCCGTCTGGCTGCGCGAGCTCGAGACGCCGATGCGCCTCTCCGAGTTGCAACGCGAAACTGCGCCAAGGCCGGTACCGGCGATGGCCGGCGTCGCGCCCCCCAATGGGAACGGGAACGGAAATGGCGGTGGGAACGGGAACACCAGCGGCGACCACCTGCGCCGCCAGGTCGAGCAGCTCGCCGACAGCGACCCCGACCGCGTCGCCCAGCAGCTGCGTAACTGGATGCAAGAGGACTAGACAGCGGTGGCCGATTCACCCTCAAAGACGGCGCCAACGGCGCCGGGCGCCCTGACCGAGCGTTCGGCGGCCAGCTCGTCCGCGCCTCTACCCGCCGTCCCAAGCGAGCGCTTGCCCGGTGCTCGCCGAGCGGCCGTGCTGATGGCTGCGCTCGGACCCGAGCGCGCGGCGAACGTCATGCAGCGCATGGACGAGGAGGCGATCGAGAGCCTCTCGATGGAGATGGCGCGTCTCTCCTCTGTCGGCGCCGAGACGACCGAGTCCGTCTTCGGCGAACTGGCCGCAGAGGCCGGCGAGGGCCAGGGGGCTGTCAGCGGTGGGCTGGACTTTGCGCGCGGAGTCATTGAGCGCGCGCTCGATCCCGAGCGCGCAACCGATCTGCTAGGGCGTCTGGAGAGCGCCAGCGAAACGCGACCGTTCGAGTTTCTGCGACGGGTACCACCCGAGCGGATTGCGACCCTGTTGCGCGGCGAGTCGCCCCAGACGGTCGCGCTCGTGCTCGCCAGCCTGCATACAAATCTCGCCGCCGCCGTGCTCGCGCGGCTGCCCGAGTCAGAGCAGCCGGATATCGCATTGCGCATCGCGCGCATGGGTAACGCCGGTACTCGTGTCATCCAACAGGTCGAGCAGATGATTCGTCACAAGCTTGGGGCTACCGTGGAGCGCAAGTATTCGGCCAGCGGTGGGGCCAAGGCGCTTGCCGGGATCCTCAACCATGCCGACCGCACCACGGAGCGCAATGTGCTCGAGCGCCTTGCCGGAACCGACAAGGCGCTTGCTGAGGAGGTGCGCGGGATGCTGTTCGTGTTCGAGGACATTGTCAAGCTCGACGAGCGCGCGATTCAACAAGTGTTGCGCGAGGTCGACCAGAAGGACCTCGTGCTCGCCCTGCGCGGAGTGCCCGAGAACGTGCTCGAGATCGTCCTGACGAACATGTCAGAGCGCGGCGCGGCGATGCTCAAGGAGGAGATGGAGATCCAGCAACCCCAGCGCCAGCGCGACGTGGACGAGGCACAGAGCCGCGTGGTTGCGGTCGTGCGCAAGCTGGACGAGGCCGGCACGATCGTGATTGCCGGCGGCGAGGAGGAGGAAGGCGAAGCGGTTGTCTGAGACAGCTGTCAGCTACGCCTTCGAGCAACTCGAGCCTTCCGAGCCCTCGCCGCGCGACGCACCCGCACGCGCGCTTGCCCAGGCGCAACTCGAAGCCGAAGAGATCCGCGAGCAAACCCGTTCCGAAGGCTATGCCGACGGGCGCAACGCCGGCTACAAAGACGGTGCGACTGAGATCGCCCTCGCGGCGCAGGCGCTGGGCGAGGCAATGGAGGGCATCGAATCCCTGCGCGTCGAGCTGGTGCAGGCGATCGAACACGACGCGATCCAGCTCGGGATGCAGCTGGCTGAGAAGATCCTCGGCGGCGTCCGGCAGCTGCCCAGCGAACGCATACTCGAGAGCGTGCAAGGCGGGTTGCGACGCGTGACGGACCGGCGCAAGATCGCTGTGCTCGTCAATCCAGCCGAGTTCGAGGCGGTGAACTCGGCCATCGCCGGGCTGGCCGGGCCGGGGAGTGGCGTGGAGCAGTGCGAAATACAACCCGACGAGCGTGTCGCACCCGGCGGGGCGATCGTGCGCACGACCGAGGGCGAGGTGGACGCCGGCGTAGAGACACAGCTGGAGCGCGCCCGCGAGGTCGTCGAAGCCTCGCTGGCGGCCGAGCGCGCCGCGTGAGCGAATCCTCCGATTTGGATGCACCCCCGCGCGCGCGGGGGGCGTCCCCGTTTCAGAGCTCTCCACCAGGGACGAAGGAGGCATCCGCGTTTCAGGGCACCCCATCGGGCGCAGGTGACGCATCGCGCCCACAGGGCACCACAACAGGCGGGCTGCTGGCAAGCGCCACACAAGCCGTTCGCGATGCCGATCTTGCGCGCCGCCACGGCAACGTGTGCAACCTGATCGGTTTGATCATCGAGGTGACCGGCCTGCGTGCGGAGATCGGAGAGGTGTGCCTCGTCGATAACCGAATTCCGGCTGAGGTTGTCGGGTTCCGCGACGGGCGCACGCTGCTGATGCCGCTGGGCGAGCTGCACGGCATCGGCCCAGGCACGCGGGTGCTGGCAACCGGAGCCCCGTTCCGCGTCGCAGTCGGTTCCGGTCTACTCGGTCGCGTCGTCGACGGACTCGGCATACCGCTGGACGAGCTTCCCGCGCCGGAAGGAGTCGAGCGCTCGACGATCGCCCCGCCCCCAAGCGCGCTCTCGAGGCCCCGCATCACAGAGCGCGTAGGGCTGGGCGTGCGCGCGCTCGACACGCTCGTCCCCTGCGGGCGTGGCCAGCGACTCGGCATCTTCGCCGGTTCCGGAGTCGGCAAGTCCTCGCTGATGGGGATGATCGCCCGCTCCACGAGCGCACAGGTAAACGTGATCGCACTCGTCGGCGAGCGCGGACGCGAGGTGCGCGAGTTCATCGAGCGCGATCTCGGCGACGCGCTCGAGCGCTCGGTCGTCGTCGTAGCCACCTCCGACCAACCGGCGCTGGTGCGCATCAAGGCCGCCTTCACTGCCACGACGATCGCCGAGCACTTTCGCGACCAGGGACATGACGTGCTCTTGATGATGGACTCGGTCACGCGCTTTGCGATGGCCCAGCGCGAGGTTGGTCTGGCGATCGGGGAGCCGCCCGCCACCCGCGGCTACACGCCCAGCGTCTTCGCTTTGCTTCCCCGCCTGCTCGAGCGCGCCGGTACCAGCACTAGTGGTTCGATCACGGGGCTGTACACGGTGCTCGTCGACGGCGACGACATGAACGAGCCAATCGCAGACGCGACGCGCGCGATCCTCGACGGGCACGTCGTGCTTACGCGATCCCTGGCACACGCCGGCCATTACCCGGCGATCGACGTGCTGCAAAGCGTCTCGCGATTGGTCGGTGAGATCGTCCCGCCTGAGATTGCCGCGGCAGGTCAGCGCCTGCGCTCTGCCTTGGCCGTGCTGCACGAGAAGGAAGACCTGGTAGCGATCGGCGCCTACCAACCAGGCAGCGATTCTGCGCTTGACACGGCGCTGGCGCATCGCACCCAGATCGAGGGCTTCCTGCGCCAGAGCGTGAACGAGCGCAGCACGCCCGAGCAGGCCGATACACAACTGCTCGAACTGGCGGCATCGCTGACCGGCGAGGACGCCTCAGGCCCCGTGGATATTGCCGACGGCGAGGAGATCACTGCCGAGCACATCGATCCCGGGGCAACTCAGGCTGGGAACGTTGCGGCCGAGGTGCCGGCCATACCGGCGCTCGGGCTGAGCATCTAAAAAAAAATCGGCGATGCCCCCCGCTTGCTTGCCCCGCCATGGGGGCCCGTCATGGGTGTGCGCGCGCGGGGGACGGTCCTTCGTGCAGAGAGCCATTCGAGCTGGGTCGATCTCGACTGCTTGCTCAGCGGGCCACGATTGCAAGCGTGCGAGTGATCCTCTGCTGCTCGCCACTGGATGGAGTGACCGTTACTGTGATCGTCAACGTCAGATGTTTCCTGTGTTTGAGCACCCGTGCGCCCTTTGCGTCGAGCGCCAGGACGAACTTCAGCTGACCTGCCTCGACTTTGCTGCGCTTCGCTCTGGCGAGCACAACCAACGACAAAAGACTGCCCTTACGTTTGGAAACACCCAGCTGTCCGCCGGGCACGGCGGCGTCTACTTCCACCCGGACAGCAGGGGCATCAAGGCCGAGCATTACCAACAGCGAGCTCCCATGCTGCGATACCTGGAGCGCCAGGCCTTCGTGCACAGGGCTGACCGGAGTCGGGGGCGGCGTCGGACCGGCAATTTTGACAGGTGGGGCGAGCGGTGCAACAGGCGGCGCAGGACCGATCGGTTCGACAAGCAGCGCACGCGCCATGGTCGTAAACGTCATTTCGCTGCTGTATTGCTTGGCTGAGCCATCCACTCCCACCAGCCGGTAGTGGTAGGTGGTGCTCGGAGCCAGTCCGGTGACGCTCTGGTCAGCTTCCACGTCACCGTTGCCTGACCCGGCGCTCACCTGAGCAGTGTTCGTGCCGTAGCCAGACGTGAGGCCATATTCGAAGTAGTAGGCCACGTTCGTGCCGTGCGGGTTGACCGTCCCGCTGAACGTCGCTTCTTCGGTACCGACATCTGCGGGGGAGTTGGTCTGTACAGATGGCGCTACGCCGGTCGAGAATGTGCGATCAGCCCCGTAGGTGGTGCCGTATTCGGTCTTAGCCACTACGCGGAAATGGTAAGTGGTGTTTTCCGCCAGGTAATCGAGGGTCTGCACAGCTTGCACGTTGCCGGTACGCGAGCCGGCGGCGACTTCGGCTGTGCGTGCGCCGTAGCTCTGGCTGGCTCCATATTCGAAGTAGTAGCTCGTCTTCGTGCCATTTGGGTCGATCGTCCCGTTCAGTGTGGCATCGTCGTAGCCAACCGCTTCGGGTGCGCCTGTTTCCGCCAGAGGTTCATAGGGCGTCGAGAACCATTCTTCGGCCCCATAGCTCGTTCCGTAGCTGTTGCTTGCAACGATCCGATAGTAATAGCGCGTGCCGGGCGTGAGGCCACTGATGGCTTCTTTCTCTTCTTCGCCCCTCACTCCCGCGACTTCTTGTTCGGCGGTGCGCTGCCCATAGGCTTCCGTGGTGCCATATTCGAAGTAGTATTTCGTGGTCTCGCCTTTTCCGTAGACGCCACTTTTGAGGGTGGCACTTGTGTAACCGCGGGTATATATCGGTTCGCTGAACACTATCGGCTTGCCACCCAGCGTTTCGAATTCCTTGTCTTTCCCTATCGTTGTTCCGCGGCCGTTGGTCACGACGAGCCGGTAGTGGTAGCTGGTTCCCGGCGCGAGACCGGCGAGTGGAGCGCTTATTTTCACAAATTCATCGCCCGACCCAGCGCTTGCTTCAGGCGTTCTCGACCCGTACGCCGTCGTGGTGCCGTATTCGAAGTAGTACTTGGTTTCGACCCCAACCGGTCGCACTTCGCCGTCAAGCGTGGCTTCGGTGAGCCCAACATTGCTCGTTCCTTCTTCCTTGATTTCCGCATAGTAGGGAGTGGTAAATTCGCGGTCCACGCCGTTGGCACTGCCGTTGCTAGTCTTGACCACCACCCGCCAGTGATAGGGGATGCTGTGTTGCAATCCGGTAATCGTGGCGCTCACTTTGACAGCTCCCCACGCGGCCGGAACAGATGCTTCGACAGTCTTGGCGCCGTAGGCTTCGCTCCTGCCGTATTCGAAGTAATAGTGAGCCTGGAGATCGCACGGGTGGATTGATGTTTCGATCTTCTCCGATTCGGGGGTCAGGTTCGTGGCGCCTTGTTCTTCGTAGGAGGTTTCGGCGTACGGGCCGATCGGGAGCGCTGGCCCAGGGTCGCTGTCTTCAACCTCACACGCGTCCTTGGAGTCATCCCAGAGGTATGCCACCTCCACCCCGCCCAGTCGCCCGGAGCTCAGTCCATTGCAGATGTCGCCGATCTCATCGCCGCCCACTCCTTCGCCCGTATTCCACCCGGACGCGCCGTCCGCGTCAGTGACACTCTCGGCGTACTCGTGGGTGAGGGTCTTCGTCGTGTTACACCCGATCCGTTCTTCGGGGTCCATGACAACCGCGATCGAAGGGCCGGCTTTGCCACTGCCATACTCCTCGTGAAATCCGCACGTCCTGGCTTCCGCTTCGACCGTGCCTGGCGCGGGCACGACCATGTAGGTGGTGTCGGTTCTCTCCCAGCCTTCGGTCTGGTTGATCGCCTTTTCGCCAGCCTGCATGGCAGCGTAACTGTCGATCCTAGTCGTGATCGGCTGTTTGACGTAGTACTTTTCGATCACAGGCGAGCCTGCGAGCGGCTGGGATATCGGACCATCCAGGCCGCTGTATTGCGTCAATATCTCCTCATAGGCCGATCCGGTCAGGTCTTCTGCGGTCGTTTCGAGCTTATGGCGCAGTGTGAGGTCAGATCCGTGTTCCCATTCTTCGCCGAGGAAGACGAGCATCAGGTGCGGTTCGTTCTGGATCGTGCCACCGTGGTATGTGAGCCGCGAGGGCGAGGAGGTGAGCGGACGCACTCCGGCGCTCAACGCCGCGGCCGCACCTCCCGCGACCGCTCCTGCTCCGGCGCCAACTCCTGCTCCTGCTCCTGCTCCAGCTCGGGCTTGGGCTCGGGCTCCCAACTCATCGTCCGCGAGCCGGGAGTTCTGCGGCTCGGTCGGGTCGAAATGCACCCTCTTGCCCTTCGCCCATGCAGGCACCGGCACGCCCGGGGGCAGGCCGTCGGCGGCAAACGCCGCAGATGTCCCATGGGCCGCCAGCAGCAAGATGAGCGCGAGCAACAGCGCAAACAGGCTCCAGCGCGCCGAGGGAAGCGATCGAGATGTCGCCAACACCGTTGCGTGGCGGTCTGACCCCCCGACGTCCCGCCCTTCCGCTTCAACCACGCCCATCCCCCCGGATCCGCCACCAGTCACGTCGAACTCGCTTGCCCATAAGCGTACCCCTGGCGGCGCCCATTGACAATCTGGCCTTTTCCCGGCTGGACCGTCCTCAAGAAAGGCGCTCATCGACCGATAACCGGGCCGTGAACGGATCCGTTTTTCGCTTTCGCCTGGAGCGCGTGCGTGCGCTACGCGAGCGCAAAGAGCAGCAGGCCCAGCAAGAGTTGGCGCGTGCGATCTCGCTGCGCACCGGCGCCGAGGCAGGCCTTCGCGCTGCCGAGGCGGAGCTTGCGCGAGCGCATACCGAACACCGAGCGCTAGTGGGCGAGCCACAAGCGCTCGCGGCCAGTGAGCTCATGGCGCGCCAGGCATTTGCGGAGCGCGTCGAGGCGCATCGGGGCGCACAGGCACAGGAGCTCGAGCAACGCAAGGCGACGGTTGCCGAACGCGATGCCACGCTCACCGTCGCCACGACCGAGCATGAGACGCTCAAGCGCCTCAGAGAGCGCCAACATGGTGAGCACGAGCGAGCGCGTGCGAGCCGCGAACAGAGCGAGCTCGACGAAATCGCAGCCGCCCGCTTCGGCCGGAGCGGCGCATGAGCGCGGGCGCGATTGCTCCCAGCGCCGGCATGCCCGCAGACGAGCTGGCGATCAGCCAACGCGTGCAACAGCTGCAGACACTGATCGAACAGACTCGCCAAGTCGGCTCGGGGAGCACGCCGATAAGCACGTCCTACGGGACCACCGCAACAGTCAGCCCAGCCGCGACGGACTCATCCGTACCAGCCGGGGGCTTCGCCGCCGCGCTCCAAGCCGCGACAATGGAGAACTCCCCCTCCTCAACCGCGGCGCAGAGCGAAAGCGCGGCAGGTGCCGGAGCTGGCGGCGGCGAATACGGCAGCGTGATCGAACAGGCAGCCGAGCGCTACGGCATCGACCCAGCCGTCTTGCACGGCCTGATCCAGCAGGAGTCGGGCTTTGACCCTGGCGCCCAAAGCAGCGCCGGCGCAAGCGGTTTGACACAGCTGATGCCCGGGACCGCTTCGTCGATGGGCGTTGCAAACCCACTCAACCCGACCGAATCGATCGAAGGCGGAGCGCGCTACCTCAGCCAGCTGATGAGCCAGTTCGGCGGCAACACCGAAGATGCCCTGGCCGCATACAACGCCGGGCCCGGCGCCGTCCAACAGTACGGCGGCATACCGCCCTACGCCGAAACCCAGGGCTATGTCTCCAAGGTGCTCGGCTATGCCGAAACCTATCGTCAAACGCACCCCACCTCGATCTCTGCCGGGGGTCTGGCGTGAACGCCCCAGTCCCCCTGGCCGCACCCAGGACCTCGCTGCCCTCCACCTCGCCGCCACCGAGCGGTGTCAGCCGCTCGAGCCCGCGTTCAGGCGCTCCACCAGGAGCCTCCGAAGGAGCCCCGCCCGGGGCCCCTTCGGAGGCCCCGCCAGGTGCGCCGTTTCAAAGCGCGCTCGCTACACATTGGGCCCGGACCGCCACTGCGGAAGGCCATCCAAAGAGCAGCCCAAGAGGTCGGGGCGAGAGTTCGCGCCATACCCGCGCGACACGCGCCGGCGAAAGCGACGCGAGCGCCGCCGGCCAACGTGGCGTCAACGGCGCTGACGGCGGGATCGCGACTTCCCGCGCGTCCGCGTCCGGGCTCTCTGCGCCAGACCTAGCGGCCGCCACAACCCGCGCTCAGGAAGGCGGACCAGAGGCAAGGACCCGAGCGGGCGGAACGGCCGCCTCCACGACGGTCGGCGTGCCGGTCGGCGCCACTCCGACATCGACATCTACCGATGACGCACACCTATCGACGTTCGCGCCCGACACGACGTCCATGCCACTGCCCGGGCTCCCATCGAGCACAGCAGTTGTGTCTGGCCCAACCACCGCCGCCGGTGCGCTTCCGGCTTCGCCGCACGCAGCTTCACCTGTCGGCCCCGGAGGCCCGACAGGGGCTGTTACCGCTTCTGCCGGGACAAGCCTCTCGTCTACCGTTGCGCCTCTGGTCATGCCGCTACCCAGCGGAGCCGACGGCTCGCTTGCGCCGACATCCACGCCGGTCGCGAGGTCCACCGCGGATCCTGGCGTCGCATCCGGCGCGACTTCCTCGACGACAACCGCAGCGCCGGTATCCACGCCGGCTACAACGTCCCCACCCGCAGCGACAGCCTCCGCCGCTCCGAGCGTCACAGGCCCCGGCGTCTCGAGTGTCCCGTCCGTCGCTGACATTGGCACCTCATCCTCCGCCGACCCTCGCACCCCACCCTCCGTGACTCCTGGCTTTGACACACCACGCTCCGCTGCTGCCCTTGGCAGCGCACCCACAGCGGTCCCTGATGCCCCACGCTCCACTGCTCCTGGCAACCCATCCTCCAACCTCCCCCTCACCGCCCCCGCGGCTGCTCCGGGCAGCGCACCCAACGCGGTCCCTGATACCCCGTACTCCGCTGCTCCTGGCGCCTCATCCTCCGCCGCTGCTCCTGACTTTCCTTCAGTCTCCCCTTCAGTCGCCGGTGCATATGCAGCCGGCCAAGGTGGTGCGCGCATGAGTTCATCACCTCGGGACACCAACATCCCGCCCCCGGGGGCCTCCACCTCGCTGTCAGGCCCCGTGGCCGCAAGCGCGCCCACAGCCGGGGCGCCCGGCGCAACAGCGGCGCCCGCAACGGCTGGCGCTTCGACGATCGGTTCCCGCGGCGCGCTGCTGGCCTTGGGACCGCCGCTAGCGGAGCCAGCCGGCACAGCGACGGTGCGGAGCCGAGCGGGCGCAACGAATGTGTCCCCGCTCGGCCAAGCCGGCTTGCGCCCAACCCTCGCGGCAGTCACGACGCCGGCGGCCGAGAGCTCAAGCCTCGCAAACCTGGCAACCCTCGATGCTGGCACAAGTCCCAACCCTGGAATGAGCGTCGGCGGCACAGGTCCCGATAGCGGCGGAAACGGACTTCCGTTTGCTGGCCTGCAGATGCAGGAGACGATCGACTCGATCGGCGCGACGATCGAGCTTGCCGCCCGTCAAGGCATCGTCAAGGCAAGAATCGAGCTTCAGCCTGAAGAGCTCGGCCACATCAGCATTCGTTTGAGCCAGACCAACGAAGGCCTGCGTGCGCGCGTGACCGCCGAGACTCCAGCTGGCGCACAAGCGCTTAACCAGGGCCGCTCTGAGCTGCGTCAGTCGCTCGACTCGCTCGGCCTGTCGCTGTTGCAGCTCGATATCGGCTCCTCCGGCCAACCGCGCAGCGGCGAACGCGACCAAAACTTTGCCGGCAATGTCGAGGGGCCCAGCGCGCTCAGCGCAACAGACGCTGTTGAGGAGAGCAAAACGCTCGGGGACCACCCGGACGATGCACGTCCGGTCGGTAGCCCACTTGGCGAAATTGTGGACGTACTCGCATGAGAGCCGCCCAACGGGCCCGCAGCCGCAGGTTGAGCTACACGCGGCCGAGCACCCGAACCACAGGTTGTCCAATGAGCGAACGGAAGGACAGAAACTCGTGACGTCTCCAGTTGCACAAGCAAGCGCCGCGCCTCCCGGCGCCTCCCCTTCCCCCGCCGCTTCCCCCGCCGCTTCCACCGCCGCGCCTGCTGCCGACTCCACCGCGGCAGCGAGCCCCCAAAACCCGAACAGCATTCTCGGGCAAAACGACTTCCTTAAGCTGATGATCGCCCAGCTGCAGGCACAAAATCCGCTGGAACCTGCAAATGGCAACGAATATGTGACCGAGCTGGCACAGTTCACCCAACTCGAGCAGACGACCAACCTCGCAAGCGCCAGCGAGCTTTCGAGCGCGGTTCAGCTGATCGGCCACAGCGTCAGCTACACCGATCCGACCACCGGCGCAGCAGCGACAGGCAAGGTCGAAAGCGTGCAGTCCACTACAGCCGGCCCGACGCTCACGATCGAAGGCGTACCAGGGGTGAAGATCGCGAGCGTCAGCGAAGTCAAATGAACCCGATTTCAAACCCAGCGCTGATCCCGCCGGGGGGGCTGGGCGGTCCTTCGGACCCAGCGACCCAGCCGAAGCCCGCGTCAGGCCCAAGGCCCACTACTGGCCCGAATCCCACTACCGGCCCGAATCCCGCGGCAAGCCCAAATCCAGCGACTGGCCCCGGTGCCCCTGGCGCGCCGATCCCCGCCGGGGCGCCCACTCGCAAGAGTGTCGCAAACGACACCGCAAACTCAGCTCCCGGGCAGTCCTTTGCCGCGGCGCTTCAGCAGGCCGGGGGCTCCCAGCCCCTCCAGTTCTCCCGCCACGCGCTCGCTCGCGTGCAGCGCCGCGGGATCGAGCTCGACTCCGCCACGCTCGGGCGACTTTCAGAGGGAGTTGGACGCGCCGCAAGCAAGGGCTCGCGCGATTCCCTCGTACTTGTCGACGGCACCGCTTTCGTGGTGTCGGTCAGCAACCGCACGGTCATAACTGCCGTCGGATCAGGACAAATGAAAGACAACGTATTCACCAACATCGACAGTGCCGTCATCGCATAAGGCGCGACGGCCACACGACAACGGCTGGACCTCACAGAGGGGGCCGCGAAAGGAAGGGCAGTCACGATGATGACTGGAATGTATGCCGCGATCAGCGGCCTGGACGCAAACCAGGCGTTGCTGAACGATACGGCGAACGACCTGGCGAATGTCAACACTGCGGGCTTTAAGGCCTCCAGTGTCACGTTCTCCGAATCGCTGACACAAGAGATGCGAGGAGCATCGGGGCCCACAGCCACCAACGGTGGCTCGAACCCCGTCCAAATCGGGCTCGGCGTGCAAGTCGCCGCCACCCGCAACGAAATGACCGAGGGCTCCTTCCAGACCACCAACAACCCGTTGGATGTCGCGATCGAGGGCAACGGCTTCCTGCGCGTGGGCGCCGGCACACCGCCGGCCAAGGAACCGTATACAACCGGTTTGCCGGCCAAAGTCAACTACACGCGCGCCGGTGACCTGACGACTAACTCGCAAGGATTCCTCACCACACAGGCCGGTGAATACGTGATCGGGCGCAACGCGGTGGCAGCCGAAACCGAAGCCGGCACCACCTACACCGCGGGTAAGGAAGAAAGCTACATCAGGATCCCCCCAGGCTCAAGCAACGTTGCTATCGGCCCCGACGGATCCGTCGCCTACACCGATGAGAATCCCGAATCCAAGACCTACCAACAGCGCGTAACCGCGGGTTACCTGACGCTCGCGACGTTCCCCAACGAAGATGGACTGGAACGTATCGGCGGCTCGCTGTGGGGACAGACCGCCAACTCGGGCACGCCGATCGTCGGCACGCCAAACACCCCGGGCTTCGGCTCAACCATAGGCGGAGAGCTGGAGATGTCAAACGTCGATCTTGCCACCGAGATGACCAACATGATCACAGCCGAGCGTGGCTTCCAAGCCAACTCGCGCGTGATCACCACGGCAAACGAAATGCTGGGGACGCTGGTCACGATGGTGCAGTAGCCGGACTTTAGGGCGCGACCAAGGAGGTCGATATAGAGAGGACAACTCCGAGGAGCATGGGATGGGATGGCGCGCCTGCGCTGTTCCATCCCATCGCTAAAGCTTTAGCCACACATCCAAAAATTCTAGGTTTTCGTGCAAGGGAGTTGGAGATGATCACACTCAACAGGCTCGGACACAGCGACGAGCCCTTCCAACTCAATCCCGACATGGTCGTGACCGTCGAATCCACTCCGGACACCGTCATCACGCTCGCGACGGGAGCGAAGGTTGTGGTGGCCGAGACGCCTGAGGAGGTCGCGGCCGCCCTGCACGCGTATCGCGCCAGCGTGCTCAGCGAGGCTCTGCGCAACCGTCGCCCACCGCGCCAGCCGGGCAGTTCTACCGGCACGCGCGAGCCCGGCCGACTCAGCGCAGTAGAAGAAGAGGACAACCCGGCCTAACCGCTGCCGTCGACGCAGAGCGGCACAGACAGGAGTCGACGAACAGGACCAGTCCCTTCGAGGCTTTTCGAGCGCTCGCGGCGGCCCCAAGCAGGCCCATCGGCCAACTGTCAAGGATTTTTCCGCAGCGCCGATGAGTTGAGCAAATGAAAGCTTCAACGGCCATCGGGATTGGCGCGGCCTTCGGCGCGCTCCTGCTCAGCTCGATGATGGACGGGACCAGTCCCACCTCCTTCATCAACATTCCAGCGCTGATCATCATCATCGGCGGCACCTTCGGCGTGACGCTGGCCAGTACCGGCATAGACGTCATGAAGCGCGTGCCGAGCCTCTACAAACTCGTCATCTCGGCCGACCCCCCCGACGTGCGCGGGCGACTCGACCAGCTCGTGGGTCTGGCCGATCAAGCTCGCCGCGAGGGCCTACTGGCACTGGACGCACAACTTCCCGAGGTCGAGGACCCCTTCACCCGTAACGCGCTGCAGTTGGTCGTCGACGGCACCGACCCGGAGATGGTGCACACGATCCTCGAGGCCGAGGTCGACGGCATGGCCGCGCGCCACGCTGTCGGCGCCTCACCGTTCGAGAAGGCCGGCGGCTTCGCGCCCACGATGGGGATCATCGGCACCGTTCTAGGCCTGGTGCACGTGCTCCAGAACCTGGCGGCGCCCTCGACGCTGGGGCCGTCGATCTCCGCGGCTTTCATCGCAACGCTGATGGGCGTCGGCTCGGCCAACGTCATCTTCCTGCCGATCGCCAACCGCCTGAAGGCGATCTCCGCCGAAGAGGTCGAGCTGCGCATGATGACCGTCGAGGGGATCCTCTCGATCCAGGCCGGCGACAACCCGCGTCTGGTCTCTGAGAAGCTGATGTCCTACGTGCCGCCGGGGGAGCGCTCCGAGGAGGACGAACAGTCCGTCGCGCCGCTGGGCATTGAATCCAAGGCGGCCTGAGCATGGCTCGCAGGCGCGGGCGCCACCGCGGCGGAGCCCATGGCGAGGAGAGCGAGGAGCGCTGGCTTCTGACCTATGCCGACATGATCACGCTGCTGATGGCCCTGTTCATGGTCCTGTTCTCGATCTCCTCGGTCAACATCTCCAAGTATCAGACGCTGCAGCAGTCGCTGAAGGCGGCCTTCTCGGGCAACATCCTGCCCGGCGGCAAGGCGATTGCCCAACAGGGCTCGACCGCCAACGCCAGCCACGTCCCGGCCACATTCGAATTGCAGGCTGTCGAGCCGGTCGTGAGCGAAGGCTCGAGCAGCTTGCAGAACAGCACCGCTCACGGTCCACAGAGCGCCTCCGCGGTTGCCCACCAGCAAACACCCTCCCAACGCGAGAGCAGCGAGTTCGCGCAGATCAAGCACGAGCTCGACGCTTTCGCGAAGTCGCACGGCTTCAGCCGGAGCGTGCAGACCTCGATCGAACAGCGCGGCCTGGTCATCAAGGTGCTGACCGACGACCTCCTATTTCCCTCGGGGCAAGCGACGCTCGACGCTCGATCCTATGCGCTCCTCGGAGAGATCGGACAGCTTCTGAACATCGACGAAACCCACCCGATCAGCGTCGAAGGCAACACCGACAATATCCCGATCCACAGCTCGCAATTCTCGAGCAACTGGCAACTCTCTACCGCACGCGCGAGCGCCGTCGTCGAATTCCTGGCCGAACACGGGGTCGCCCCGCACCGACTGACAGCGAGCGGCAACGCAGACCAGCAGCCGGTCGCCGCCAACGCCACCGAAGCCGGCCGTGCGCGCAACCGGCGTGTGGAGATCGTGATGCGCCGCATCTACGGGGGAGAAGGCGAAAGCCACTCCGGCAACGAACCATAGGAACAACGACCATGCTCAAAAACAAGAAGATCCTGCTCGTAGCGATCGTGCCGATCCTGCTATTCGGTGGCTACACGATGACTAAGGCAAAGCCTGTGGTCAAGGAGAAGGTCAAGGGCACGATCTACGTGATGCCGCAATCGTTCCTGCTGAACCTCAGCGACGGCCGCTACGCCAAGATCAGCGTGGCCCTGCAGCTGGCTCCCGGTCAGAGCGATGGCGCCAGCGCGGACGGAACCTCCTCCGGTTCCGAAAGTGGTCCCGGTACTCTGCCCGAGGAAGCGATCGTGCGTGAAATCATCACCAACTCTGTGACCGGCCAAAGCGGCGAAACGCTCATAAGCAGCCGTGGCCGAGAGGCGATCAAGCGCCTGATCCTGCACACGATTCAGCAAAAGACGGACGTCAAGGTAGAAGAAGTGCTTTTTCCGGATTTCACAGTTCAATAGGAGGCAAAGTGGCTGAGGCAATCGAGTACGAGCAGTTCGACCAGAATCCAACCTCAGATGGAGTCTCGGCCCCCGACCCCGACCTGAGCCGCCTCAGCGACATACCGATGGAGTTGAGCGTGGAGATCGGGCGCACGCACATGACCGTCGGCGAGACGCTCGATTTGCGTGTCGGCTCCGTCGTTGCGCTCGAGCGCCAAGCCGGCGAGGCTGCCGACCTACTGGTCAACGGCACGGCGATCGCGCGGGGCGAGGTGATCGTCATGGACGAGCGCTACGGTCTGCGCGTCACCGAGATTCTCGAGAGCAACCAGATTTCAGCATCGACGGGAACCGGCGAGCCCACGGCGAACGAGACCCTGGCCGCCAACAGCTGACCTAGTCAACCCCGCGGCCACCAACAACTGACCTAGAACGCAGAGGAGCACAGTTGAGCCCGAAGAGCCGCGCCGGCGCTTCAAAGGACGAGCCACAAAGCGCCAAGAAGCGCGCGAAGAAGCCTGCGTCAGCCGCCACAGATGAGCAGGACGGCCCCGCGGACGAGCGCATCCGCACGCTCGACTTCTCCCAGCCGACCAAGTTCACGACCGAGATCAGACGCCGCATCTCTGGCGCGATCGAGCAGTTCTGCGAAGCGCTCTCGGGCCGCTTGACAAACGAGCTGGCCGTGGAAGTCGAGTTCAGCGTCGCCGAAGTCGACCAGCACACCTGGGCCGCCGCCAAGGCAAGGTTGGCCGCCGACGCCGTCGCGGTCGCGATCGACGCCAAGGCGATCGAGCGCCAGATGCTGCTCAGTGTCGAGCAGCCACTGCTGCTGCAAGCGCTTGAATGTCTGCTCGGCGGCCAGGCGTCGCAAGCGCCGTCGGAGCGCCATCTGACCGATATCGACTGGGTGCTCGCACGAGGGTTCCTCGACGGTATCGTCGCTGAGCTGTCAAGCGCTTGGAACGAGCTAGGCGGCCCCCAGTTGACGCGCGGTGAGGTCGATTTGGAGGCCGACGCGGGCGTCTTCGCGCCGGTCGGCGAGCCCACTTTCGCGGTCACGCTTTCGAGCAGGATCGATGGCAGGACTGGCACCATGTCCCTGCTGATCCCCTGGTCGGCGGTCGAGCCGGTCGCCGAGAGCATCCGCGGCGGCGGCGGGCCGCCGCTCGCGGGAGACGTGCGCGATCCTGATGCGCTGCGGCGTGGCCTGGGCCGCGCCCAGGTACTGCTACGCGCCGAGGTCGGCTCGGCACAAATGCCGATCGAGCAGATGCTGGGGCTCGTGCCGGGCGCGCTTGCCGAGCTTCAAGGTCGCGCCGAGGACGGCGTGTGGCTGTTCGCCGAGGGCGTGCTGATCGGACGCGGACAACCAGGACGCTCCGGCACGCGCCGGGCCATCAAGCTGCACTCGACAAGCCAAACGCCAACCCGCGCCGACACCTATGCCAAGCTGGGCCGGGCCGAGCTCGAGCGTGCGCGAGCGCATGTGGACGGTAGGAGTGAGAGCCCCGAGGGCCGAGCGATCTTGCGCAGCATCTTCGTGCGCGTGTGGGCCGAGCTCGGACGAACACACCTTTCGCTGAAGGACGCCGTCGAACTGGCGCCAGGCGCCCTCGTGGAGCTCGATCAGGCGGCGGACACGCCGGTCGAGCTGTTCGTAAACGGACTGTGCTTTGCCAACGGCACGCTCGTGGTCACGCCAGACGGCGGCTGGGGCGTGCAGGTCTCTGAGCTGGTCTAGCTCAAGACCTGCCTCCTCGGGCCGATAACCGGGGGCGACTCTTCCTCGGAGTCGTCCCTCGATGACCAAGTTGACCCTTCCCCGTGCGGCCACGCAAGTGGCCGCCTTGCTGTGTTGCAGCCTGCTTGTGTGGGCCAGTTCCGCGTCGGCGTTCACTGCGGCAAACACCAAGAAGGGCAGCGGCGAACAGACGCCGCTGAACCTCGGCTCCCCCAGCACCGGCACGCATACGAGCTCGGGGGGGGCCAGCATCGTGCGCACGATCGTCGGCCTGGCGATCGTGCTTGGCGTGATCTGGGGACTGGCGTGGGTCTTGCGCCAGGTCAAGGCAAAACGCGATCCACAGGTGGCCGCGACCGGCCTGACGAGCGTTGCCGCGCTTTCACTCAGCTCCGGGCGCTCTGTGCACCTGGTCAGGGCCGGCAAGGACTACCTGTTGCTCGGGAGCGCCGAGCACGGCTTGATGCCAATCCATCGCTACACCGAGCAGCAGGCGCTCGAAGCGGGCTTGCTCTCGCCCGATGAGCCCCTGCAACCCCGCAAACGCCGCATAAACCTCGGCCTACTCGCGCCGCCGGCGCGCGAAGACGACCACATGGTGCGACCGGTGAGCGCGCCGAGGGCGGCACTGCCACCTGGTAATCCACCAAGCAGACCCCGCCCAACGAGGACGCTCGACTCCGGCGAGCGCCAGAGCGACCCGATGCACATGCCCACCGTGTCCTCCAGCCTGATCGAGCGTCTGCGCGAACTGACGGTGCGTCGTTGAACCTCACCTCGGGCAACTCCGTCCAAATCCTGCTGCTCGTCGCCGGCCTGACGTTGGTGCCGGCGATCCTCTTTACCGTCACAGGGTTCAGCCGCATCATCATCGTGCTCGGCTTCATCCGCTCCGCGATCGGCACGACCACCGAGCCGCCCAACCAGGTGCTCGTCGGGATCGCACTGTTCCTGACGATCTTCGTGATGGCGCCAACCGTCGCAGCGATCAAGAAGGACGCGGTTCAGCCGCTGATGGCCCACCAGATCACGACGATCACCGCACTAGAGCGCGCCGAGGAACCGATGCGCGAATTCATGTTCCGCCAGACACGCCCACAGGACATCGCGCTGTTCGTAACCCTCGCCAAAGCAAAGACGCCGCACACGCGAGCCGAAGTGCCGACCGAGGTGCTGATCCCGGCCTTCATCGTCTCCGAGCTCAACATCGCCTTTCAAATCGGCTTCTTGATCTTCCTGCCGTTCCTGATCATCGACCTGATCGTCTCGGCGACGCTCATGAGCATGGGGATGATCATGCTGCCGCCGACCTTCATCTCCCTGCCTTTCAAGATCCTCCTGTTCGTGCTCGTGGACGGCTGGGATCTGGTCATCAGAGCACTCGTCCAAAGCTTTCACACCTAAGGATCCGCCAATGCCCAAAAAGACACCTCCCAAAAAAGCACCCCATTATCTGAACAGGCCAAACCAGAACATCCCCAGCCCAACGATGCTCCCCAGCCCAACGATGCTCCCCACCCCAACGATGCTCCCCACCCCAACGATGCCATGAACCAGGACACCGTCGTCAACCTCGCCTCCCAAGCCATGAGCCTCGCGCTGAAGATCGCCGGCCCCCTGCTGATCGTCGCGCTCGTCGCCGGGCTTGCGGTCAGCATCTTCCAAGCGGTCACACAGATCCAGGAGCAAAGCCTCACGTTGATCCCGAAGATCATCGGTGTGGCCGCCGTGATGATCGTGCTCGGGCCATGGATGCTGGGCCAGCTGGTCGCCTACACGACGGCCCTGTTCACCTCGATCCCGTCAATGGTGGGCTAGTGAACGAACTACTCAGAAAACTGGCCGCCGGCGAGCTGGTCGGCTTCATGCTCGTACTTGCGCGCGTCACGCCCCTGTTCATGATCGCGCCGCTGTTCTCCTCCTCGCTGGTCCCACCCCGGGTACGCGGCATCATCGCGGTGGGCATATCGGTCGGGCTGACACCGATTGCACTGCACGGCCAGCACATACCTAGCCAGCCGCTGGTTGTCGTAGAGCTCGTGATCGAGGGGCTGCTGGTCGGCTTCGGCTTTGCCTTCACGCTTGCGATCCTGCTGGCGGCGGTAGAAACCGCCGGCGCGATGATCGACGTTGTCTCAGGCTTCTCATATGGAGAATTGATCAACCCGATGACCGGCCAGAACGGCGCGGTCATCTCGCGCTTCTACTCGTTGGTGGGGACGATGGTCTTCCTGGTCATCGGCGGCGAAGCGTGGACGTTGCGCGGGCTCGGGCGAACCTTCCAGCTCGTCCCGCTGACGAGCGGCCCGCGCATGTCCTCGCTGATCGGCGGCGCCGAGCAGGCCTTCGCAGGCCTCTTCACCTCGGCACTTGAGATCGCCGGACCCGTGCTGGTCGCGTTGCTGATAACCGACGTGGCTTTCGGCGTCGTCTCGCGCGTCGTGCCGCAGTTGAACGTCTTCGCCGTCGGCTTCCCGGTAAAGGTGGCCGTCTCTTTGCTGGTCGTCGCGGCGGCACTGCCATTTACGGCCAACTGGATCTCAAACCAGATGTCGGTGAGCGTGAGCGCGGCGCTCGGCGCGCTGCACGTGGCCTAAAGCATGGCTCGCGACGAACGCACCGAGAAGGCCACACCCAAGCATCGCCAGCGCGCGCGCGAGAAGGGACAGGTGGCGCGCAGCCCCGACCTCAGCGGCTCGCTCGTGCTGATCGCCGGCCTGCTCGCGATCAGTCTGATGGGCCCCAAGATCGTCGAAGCGGGGGCCACGACCTTTCGCGAAATGCTGCGCGAGGTCGCCAACCCTGCCCGTGCCACCGGTGCCGCGGGCCTGAGCGAACTGATGCACACCGCGCTCTCGACGATCGCGCTCGCAGTCGCCCCGGTAGCGGGCGCGTGCTTCCTCGCCGGCCTGCTTGGCGGCGTCGCACAGGTCGGCTTCAAGCCCACCGCGCACGCGCTGAAACTCGACTTTCGCCGCATCAGCCCAGCCGCGGGAGCCCGCAACCTCTTCGGCCCAAACGCGATCTTCGAAGCCCTCAAGGCGATCGCCAAGGTCGCCGTCGTTGGACTGGTCGCCGGGCTGGCCGTGCTACCGGGCCTGACCACGCTCGCCTCAAAGGTCGGCATGCAGCCGACTGCGGTTGGCGCCCTCATGGGCGCTAGCGCCTTGGCAGTGGCCCAGCGTGCCGCGACGGCCTACCTCGTGATCGGCTTGCTCGACTACGGCTGGCGACGCTATCGCCACGAGAAGCAGCTGAGGATGACCAAGGAGGAGGTCAAGGAGGAGACACGCCAGTACGGCATCTCGGCAGAGGTCAAAACGGCTCAACGACGCCGCCAGATGCAGGCCGCGCGCGCGCGCATGATGGCCGCCGTACCCAAAGCCGACGTGGTCGTGACCAACCCGACCCACTACGCCGTCGCACTGGTCTACGACGGCGCCTATACAGCGCCACTAGTGGTAGCCAAGGGCAAGGACCTGATCGCGGCCCAGATCAGACGTGTCGCCGAGGAAAACGACGTGCCCGTGATCGGCGATCCACCGCTTGCCAGGGCGCTTCACTCCTCAACCGAGATCGGCCAGATGATTCCCCAAGAACTCTATGCCGCGGTAGCGCAGGTGCTCGCCTTCGTCTACCGCATGGCCGGGCGCAGGAAGCTGGCCTCGTGAGCACCCGCGACATCGGGCCACACCGGCGCGGGCAACATCGCCTTGGGCTGCATCGCGAACAGACCATCCCTGCCAACGATGGCGTGCGCACTGGCGCCGGGAGGTTCCGCCCGTGAACAGCGCCACCGTCAAGCGCCTGCTGCGCCACACCGACCTGCTCGCCGCGGTCGCCGTCGTCTGCGTGGTGACGATGCTGGTCGTGCCGCTACCGCCGGCGCTCCTTGACCTGCTGATCACGCTCAACATCTCCGCGGCGCTGACAATCGTCGTGGCCACCATGTACTTGGGCAAGGCGCTCGATTTCGCCTCTTTCCCGAGCCTCTTGCTCCTGACGACGATGTTTCGCCTGGCGATCAACGTTTCCGTCACACGCCTGATCCTCACCACCGGCGACGCCGGCAGCGTAGTGAAGGCCTTCGGCTCGTTCGTGGTGGGGGGAAACGTCGTCGTCGGCCTCGTCATCTTCCTAATCCTCGTCGTGATCCAGTTCGTGGTCGTCACCAACGGCGCCGGGCGAGTGGCCGAGGTGGGCGCGCGCTTCACGCTCGACGCGATGCCGGGCAAGCAGATGGCGATCGACGCCGACCTGAACGCCGGCTTGATCTCAGACGACCAGGCGCGCGCAAGGCGCCAGGAAATATCGCGCGAGGCCGACTTCTACGGGGCGATGGACGGCGCCTCGAAGTTCGTCAAGGGCGACGCGATGGCGGCGCTCATCATCACAGCGATCAACCTCGTCGGCGGGATCGTCGTGGGCATGCTGCAAATGAATCTCGGCTTCGGCGAAGCCACCCAGAAGTACTCGCTGCTGACGGTCGGCGATGGGCTCGCCGCCCAGATCCCGGCGCTGCTGATTTCGGTCGCCGCAGGCATCATCGTCACACGCGCCGCTTCTAACCGCGACCTCGGCAGCGACATCGCCGGGCAGATCCTCTCCCAGAAGCGCGCGCCGATGGTGGCGGCCGGCGCGATCGGCCTGTTCGCGCTGATCCCCGGGCTGCCGAAGCTGCCGTTCCTGTTGATCGCGGCGATCTTCGGCGCGATCGGCTGGGCGGTACGCAACGGCATGCCCGAGGCGCAAGAGGCGGCCGCGGCCCAAGCGAAGGCCAAGGCCGCGGAGCTGGCCGCAGCGGCGCCCACCCCAGAGCCGTTGTCGGAGGTCGGCGTCGACGCCCTGGAGCTGGCGATCGGCTTCGGCCTCGTGCCGCTCGTCAATGGCGGCTCGCTCTTGCGCCGCGTGAGCATGATCCGCCGCCAGATAGCCGGCGACCTCGGCCTTGTGATCCCGCCGGTGCGCATCCACGACGAGCTCGGCATGGAATCGCACGAGTATGTACTGAAGGTGCGCGGCTCGGAGGTGACGCGCGGGCGCATCATGCCGGGGCACCTGCTGGCGATGGACCCGGGCGACGCGAGCGCCACCCTGCAAGGCATCCCCACGCGCGAGCCGGCCTTTGGCTTGGACGCGATGTGGGTGCACGACTCCGGGCGCGCCGAGGCCGAGGCGCTCGGCTACACCGTCGTCGATTCCGAGTCGGTGATCGTCACACACCTGACCGAGACGATCCGCTCGCACGCCGCCGAGCTACTGACGCGCCAGGACGTGCGCGCGCTGCTCGACAAGCTCAAGGAGTCAAACGCCGCGGTCGTCGAGGAGGTCGTGCCCGACACGCTGTCGCTCGGAGAGATCCAGCGCGTCCTACAGCTGCTGCTCTCAGAGGGCGTGCCGATCCGCGACCTGGGCACGATCGTGGAGGCAATCGGCGACAAGGCGCGAATAACGCGAGACACGAATCTATTGTCCGAGTACGCGCGCCAAGCGCTCGGCCGCGCGATCACAGCGCCTCACTTGGACGAGGAGCTGCGTTTGCGCGCGATCACCCTGGACCCGGCGATCGAGCAGGAGGTTGCGACCTCAATAACCCAGACGGCAGACGGAGAGTATTTGGCGATGGACCCACCAAGAGCACAGGCAATCGTCGGCGCCTTGCGAGCGCAGGTAGAGCACGCAAGCGGACGCGGCGTCAGACCTGTACTGCTGTGCTCAGCGCGCGTGCGTCGCCACCTGCGTAGGCTGATCGCCCAAGCCCAGCCGCACCTGCCAGTCTGCTCCTACAACGAGATCGCACCGGGAATCAATGTTGAGACCATCGGCGTCATCCACGCATGAGTAACGCCCCGGCAGCCGAGGCGGGTCCAGTTCACACCTACCGCGGGCGCACCGTCGAGGAGCTGCTCCCCCAGATCCAGGACGAGCTGGGCGCGAATGCAATCATCGTGCGCCGCCGCGAGGGCCTGAGCGGCGGTATCGCCGGCTTCTTTCAGCGGCGCTTCGTCGAGCTGGACGCGACCGAGGGCGGACCGCAGATCGACGTTTATGACGAACCGCATCCGGGCGCGGCAGCGACCTTTACGCCCCAGCGCGAACCTTCGCTCCACCGACGCCCTGCGCCGCAAGCAGAGGCGTTGAGCCCCCTCAATACCGCCTATGTCACCGAGCGCCTGGCTGCCCTCGCGCGAGCGGGGCCACTGGAGCCGGCACGCCTGCCGCAAGCCGAATCGACCGCGCGCATACCCCAATCGGTGGCGGACGTCGCGAAGCCGAGCGATCCGTTCGCGCTCATGCTGGAGCAGGCTTCCTCGCACGAGGAGCACATGTCGCCGCCGTGGTCTGGCTCGAGGGCAACACCAGGGCAGAGTCGGCACTCCGGCCAAGCCCCAGCCTCCAGCCAAGGTGCGACCCCCAGCTCGGGCGCCAGAGCCTCGGCACCCGCTTCAGCGCAAGCCCCGCTGCCCTCCCGCGCACGGACCAAGATCCAGGAGGGCCTGCTGGCACTCGGAGGCGGGGAGCAGTTTGCCGAAGAACTGATCGAAGGCGCCGCCGTCCACATCCGTCCGTTCGCGCCGCGAGCCAGCCTCAGCCAGGCCGTGCGATCGGCGCTCACGAGCCGCATCCCGGTGGCGCCACCGCTACCGGCGCAGGGTGCGGCGATCGTGCTCGTGGGCCCCGGCGGCGCCGGCAAGACGAGCTGCTGCGCCGCGCTGCTCGGCGCCTATCGCAAGGGCTCAGCGCTGCCGGCGAGCTGCGCCACACTGACCAGGACACAGGCAACCGGCGAGTTGCGCATGCTGCTCAGCCCGTACGTGATGAAGCCGACGGCAATCGACACCACCCGCGCCGTGCGCGCGCTGCGCAAGACCAAGAGCGAGGGCTTGCTCGTGATCGACACGCCCCCCCTCTCCCCGGGAGACCGCTCTGGGATACGCAAGTTGGCAAGCCTGCTCGCGGGGCTCGAGCCCGAGCGCATTGTCGTGGTACTCCCCACCACGTTGAGCGCGGTTGCCGCCGAGCAACTGCTGAAGGCATTGGGACCCCTGAAGGCAAACGCGCTGGCGCTGACGCACACCGACGACACCAACCAGATCGGTATGGCGATCGAGGCCGCATGCAAGTTCGGCCTGGCCCCCGAGTACACGCTTGGCCGTGCGCGCACCGGCGGCTGGACGGTCGGTCGGCTCGACCCGGCCGGACTGGCGGCCAAGCTCGTGCGGTGAGCCAGCAACGCGAGAACGTCCGTCTCCAGGCCGACCGGCCTGTGCTCGTCTATATGGGCAAAGACCGCCAGCCAGTTCACACATACGCGGTCGACCTCTCCGGCGGCGGCCTGCTGCTCGCGGGTCCGCATGTATTGGAGATCGACGAGGAGATCGAGTTCAAGCTGACTTTGGCGGCGGATCGCGAGCCGATTGTGGGGATGGGCAGGGTCGTGCGTAACGATTCCAGGGGGCGTCGTGCCATCACCTTCAGCCAGATGAGCGACGGCAATCGTCGCCGTCTGGTGCGCTTCATCTTCGAGCGCGAACGCGCCGAGCGGCGGCGTATGCTGGAAGCCGATGAGCGCAATGGCAACTGAGGCGCAGGCCCTCGTCGAGCAGCCGCCGGTCAGCGAGACGGCCACGCCGGTAGCGGCACCGCCGACTGCGCCACCGCAAAAGCCGGCTGAGAAGCAGGCGAAGGGAAAGAGCAAGCAGTCCAAAGGCAAGGACGCCGCTGGAAAGGACAAGAAGGCCAAGGGCGAGAAAGCCGGGAGCAAGGCGGAGGAGGGCTCGCCCAGCGTGGCCGCCCACCCGCGCGCAGCACGCGCCGTGGCACAAGCGAAGGGCTGGGGAGGGCTCGCAGGTTTCTTCATCGCCGGCTACCTCTCACTGCCAACGGGCACGCTCGCCCAAGCGGCTCTGCGAGCACTGATCGCCGGCAGCGTCTGCTACCTCGCAGCCTGGGCCGGGGCGGTGTTCGTATGGCGCAGACTCGTGATCGTCGAGATCAAGGGCCGCGAACAGGCTTTGCTCTCAGGCGCCCAGGCAGCACTCGTGCCAGGCGAGCCCGCAGGCGCTACCGCCGAGCCTCCACGCGCGGGGACTGCCTCGCCGGGACGCTAGCCGGAGATGGACGCGGTCCCGCCAATTTCTCGCGGCCTGCCGCCGGTCATACGCGCGACCAGGCCACCGGTGAAGCGGGTCGAGCGCATCTCACGCGATGAGGAGCGCCCGGAGAAGGACGAGCGTAAGCGCGAACAAGAAGAGCAGGCGGCCACAGCGCGTTTCGAGCAGGACAGTCCAGAGGAGGACGAGCGTCCACACATCGACATCCGCGTTTGAACCGGCACGCGAGGCTATGTCCGAAAGGCGATGCTTCCCGCGCGCGCGGGGAGCCATGTCGGGTTTTGGTCGCGTATGGGGCGGCCCCGCAGTGCAGGAAATCTTGCGCACAGAGGGAATCGTGCCGGCCGCGATGAATCCAGCTCAAGTTTCGTCGCTTGTCGGCGATAACGAGATATGAGCCGACACGGAGTGGGCTCGGGACCGACCAACAAATCGTCATCAAGGAGATGAACGCATGTCCCTCATGATCAACACCAACCTGGCGGCGATGGACGCCAACAGGAACCTCAATGGCACCGAGAGCTCGCTCTCGACCGCCATGCAGCGCCTTTCCTCGGGTCTGAAGATCAACTCGGCCGCCGACGACGTCGCCGGCTACGCGATCAGCCAGAACCTGCAGGGCCAGGTCAACGGCCTCAACCAGGCCACCCAGAACAGCCAGGACGCCGTTTCGCTTGCGCAGACGGCTCAGGGTTCGTTGAACGATGTCGAGCAGATGCTTCAGCGCGTCCGCGAGCTCGCGGTGCAGTACGCCAACGGCACGACTTCAGAAGCCGACAAGGAAGCGATCAACTCCGAGGTCACGCAGTTGACGTCTGAGATTGAACGCGTCGGTGAAACGACTCAGTTCAACGGCATCGACCTGCTCAGCAAAGAAGCGACGATCTCCTTCCAGGTCGGCGCCAACGACAAAGAAGTGATCGGTGTCAAGACCGCTGATCTGAAGACAGCGATCGAAAAAAAGATCGAACTCAAAGGTGCGGAACCGATCAAGGGCATCGATGAAGCGATCGACAAGGTCTCCGCTCTCGCCGGTGAATTCGGCGCGGTGCAGGATCGTATCCAGTACACCGAGTCCAACCTGGAAACTTACAGCCAGAATCTCTCTTCGGCTGTCAGTGGCATCACCGACGTGAACATGGCAGCGGAAATGACGAATTTCACCAAGCTGCAGGTTCTCGAGCAGGCCGGCGTGTCAGTTCTGGCACAGGCCAACGCACAGCCCCAGGCTGTCCTGAAGCTGCTCGGCTAGTCCTCATCTCTTCCTCAGCGGTGGCGTTCTAAAGACGCCACCGCTGCAGCGAAGCTCACCTGACAGGTGGTCGCTCAGGCGCGCCGGGTCAGGCGGGTCATATCGCTTCGGCGGTCCTGTGGGACCGCCGCGGCCACATACCGCCGCTTCATCGAGGGAACGGTGGTGGAAACGGGCGGCTTCGGCTGCCCGTTTCCCGTTTTTCGAGCTCAACAGCGGACCCAAGCTGCCGATTACACGGGCGATGTCCGTCGAATCTACGCTTTCGCAGGTCAGCGCGATCAGGCAGGCGCTCGCAGACCCGGCGGCATTGATCAGCTCGAGCGCCGCGATCAGCGGCGGCACCGAAGCGCCCAAGAGCGGCGGCACGCCCGGCACGACCAGCGCTGGCCAAGAATCCTCGTTTGCGGACGCACTCACGCAGGCAAACGACAGCTACCAGAGCAGCGCCGCGCCGACCTCGCCATTCGCTGAGTCAGACGTATACAGCCCCACCCGGCCGGTGGGAATCCTGGGTCTCGGCTACTCGAGCCAGCCGCGGAATCCAGATGGCATCGTCGGCTCCTCGCTTGGCGCACCGGGCGAAAACGCTGGCGCGCGCATCGTGGCGATCGCCGAAAGTCAGCTCGGCCAGACCGAGCAGCCGCCAGGCTCCAACGACTCTCCCGCGATCGCCGAATACCGCACCGCGACCGAAGGCGCGATCCCAGGCGCGCCGTGGTGCGCCTACTTCGCCTCGTGGGCAGCGCGCCAGGCCGGCGAGCCGCTGGGCACGCAAGGCCAGGGAATCGGCGACGTCTCAGAGATCTGGTCGTGGGCGCAGAGCAACGGCCGCGCGATAACCAACGGGCCGGGCGTCCTGCCCAAGCCGGGCGATCTGATCGTCTTCGGCGGAGAGCACGTTGGCATCGTCAGAGGTGTCCTGCCGGACGGCCAGATTGCGACGATCGAGGGCAACTACGAAAACAAGGTCGCCGCCAACGTACGTAGCCCCACCGAAGCGACGGGGTATGTGAGCATGAGCTGAGTGCGCTTCACAGAGATCATCGCCATCGCCGCCGCCGGCCTGGCGGCGGGCATGATCAACACCGTCGTCGGCAGCGGCACGCTGATCACATTCCCGGTGCTGCTGGCCTTCGGCTATGCACCGGTGACAGCCAACGTGTCGAACACGATCGGGCTGGTCCCGGGCTCGGTCTCGGGCGCGATCGGCTATCGGCGCGAGCTGATCGGCCAACGCAAACAGGCGATCCGCCTCGGCAGCGCCTCGGTGCTCGGCGGCGTCAGCGGCGCGGTGCTGTTGTTGGCGCTGCCGGCCGCTGCCTTCGAGGCGATTGTGCCCGTCTTCATCGGACTGGCGCTCGTCCTGATCGTGCTGCAACCACGCCTGACCTGCCTGCTCGCCGAGCATGCCGCCCATTCCGCGCACACCGGGCGCATCTTGCTGGCGGCGCTGTACGCGACCGGTGTCTACGGCGGCTATTTCGGCGCCGCCCAAGGGATTCTGCTGCTCGGCATTCTCGGCCTCGCGCTCCCCCAGGACCTGCATCGCACAAACGCGCTGAAGAACGTACTGGCCGGTCTCGTCAACGGCGTCGCCGGCGCGTTCTTCGTCTTCGCCGCGCACGTCGAGTGGGCGCCGGCGGCGATCATCGCCTGCAGCTCGATCGTCGGTGCGCAGATCGGAGCGAGATATGGGCGGCGCCTGAACCCGGTGGCCTTGCGCGCCTTGATAGTGGTGGTGGGCATCGCGGCAATCGTGCATTTCCTGGCGACCTGAGCTTTAGAGCGCAAACGCATCCTGTGCTTGCGCCGTCATCTGGACGACTCCGCATAGGCAAGCCACAAACGAAGTGGGAAACACTCCTGGCAATGCCCGTCAGCCACCCTAGACTTGGATATCGCCACGCAGTAACGTTCCGAAGGTTCAGAGTAGATGGGCGGATTGTGATGGTGGGAGAGAGCGAACGTTGGGTCAGCTGGCTGAAGGGCGGGTCTCCGTGGAAGGGACCTTTGCTTGCGCTGCTGCTCGAGCGTCCGGGCCACCCGTATGACTTTGCCAATCGGCTGGTGCATCGCGTCGGCCCGGCCTGGCGGCTGGACACCAACGACGCCGGTCGCGTGCTTCGGCGGGCTGAGGAGCTCGGCTTGGCCTCCTCGGACATGGTCGACTCAAAACGCTCGCACCATCGCGTTCGCATGTATCAACCGACCGAGCTGACCTCCAAGGCTGTCGAGCATTGGATGAGCAGCCCCGTACCCGCCGAGCCTGTGCGGGCCGAGCTGTGGACTCGGATGGTGGTCTCCGCCCCCGAGCACGCCCCGGCCTTGCTGGAGGCGCTCGACCATTTCGAGCGCCAGCTGTTCGAGCTGCTCCACGAGCACGGGGCGCCGTTTCCCACCAAGACATGGAAGGGCCTGGAGTTGGAGCTGGCACGGCGAGGCGTGGTGACGCGGGTAGAAGGAGACCTGGCGTGGATCGAACTGGCCCGCGGTCACATCCTCGAGTTCACCGGCGCGCTCCGTGCCCCTGCTTGAGGTCACAGGCCTCTGCAAGCGCTACCCCGACGGCTCACGCGAGCTGGTCGTGCTCAACGACGCCTCCTTTGAGATATTCGAGGATGACTTCGTCGGCCTGTGGGGCCTGCGTCGCGCCGGCAAGTCCACGCTGCTGAGAATTCTGGCCGGCCTGGAGGCGCCCGACAGCGGTAGCGTGCGCTTCGACGGCATCGAGCTGACCACGCTCTCCTCCGACGCCCGCGTGCGCCTGCTGCGCAACCAGCTGGCGCTGGCGTCGTTTGGCTGGGCGACGCATCGCAACCGCTCCGTGTGCGAACACGTCGCCCTGGCGGCCTGCGCCGATCATCGCATGACCGGGCGCAGCGCACGAGTGCTCGCCCGCCGAGCGCTACACCGATTGGCCGTGGTCGAGTGTGCCGAGCGACCGCTCGACCGACTCTCGCTCGACGAGCAGATACGCGTCGAGTTGGCCCGCGCTATCGTGCGCGGCCCGCGCCTCTTGCTGATAGACGATCCTCCAGTGCTGCAAAGCCCAACCGAGAACACCGAGCTGCACGAGCTGTTGCGCTCGCTGGGCGAGGAAGCTGGCCGAGCCGTGATGCTGAGCGCCTGTGACACCGCTCCGATTCAGCATGTAAAGCGGACGATGGCGCTCGGAAGGGGCCGCCTGCGCACAATGGATGCTCCGGGCACAGTCCTACCGTTCCCGGATCGCACCGGGACCGGCGGGCCGTGAGCCGCCTGCAACTGTGTGAGCTCGTCAAGTACTACGGGAGCGAGGGTGAGACCGTCAGAGCTGTGGATGGTGTCTCGCTGAGCCTCGCTCCAGGAGAGTTTGTAGCGCTATATGGACCTAGCGGTTCGGGCAAGACGACACTCTTGCTGCTGGCGGCCGGCCTGCTGAGTCCCGAGAGCGGTCAAGTGCTCTTCGAAGGGCGTGACATCGACGATTACTCGCCGGCGGAGCGAGCCTCCTACCGCCGCCGCGACGTGGGCATCGTCTTTCAGTCCTTCCATCTGATGGCGGGAGCCTCGGTGTTGAACAACGCCGCGATCAAGCCGCTCGCGGATGGCATGAGCCCCAAGAAGGCACGCGAGCTGGCGCGCCCGTGGCTCGACCGGGTCGGCTTGGTGGACCGTCACGACCATCGCCCACGACAGCTCTCCATGGGCGAGCGTCAGCGGGTGGCGATCGCCCGCGCACTTGTCAACGAGCCGCTGGTGCTGCTCTGCGACGAGCCGACCGGCAACCTCGATTCCAAGCGCAGCCGCGAAATCCTCACCCTGCTCAGAGACATCTGCCATGACCGCGACATCCCTGGCCTGCTGGTGACCCACGATCCGCAGGCGGTCGAATACGTCGACCAGGCCTACACACTCAGCGACGGAAAGCTTCAGGAGGGCGTCAGCCCAGAGCTCGTCCTGCCATGAGCGGACGTCTACAGAGCGTCAAACAGCTCCCGGCTCGACTGCGGGCGCTCTGGGACCTGTATGGATGGAGAGTCCGCCAGCATCCAACTCAAGAGCTGATGGGGGTCGTGGGGATCGCCGTCGGAGTGGCACTGCTCTTTGGTGTGCTGCTGGCAAACGTGGGCGTCACCGGACCAAGCGCCCAACTCGTGCACGAGCTCACGGGCACAGCTCGCTACACGCTGTCGGCACGCTCCTCCGATGGCTTCGACGAGGGGCTCATCGCCGCCGTCAGAGAGCTGCCGGATGTGCAGATCGCCTCTCCGATCCTGCGCGAGACTGCGACCGTGGTGGGACCGAAGGGCCGCGAACCGGTCGAGCTGATCGGCCTCACCCCGACGATAGTCGCGCTTGAAGGCGAAGCGACACGCAATCTCGGCGCCGGCGCACAGCTGCTGGCGGGAGGAGTCGGGCTGCCCGAAGAAGTGGCCCGCCGGGTGGGCGCCCGCGCCGGGCACGCCATCACGATCCTGACTGACGGCAACGCCAACAGGGTGCAGCTGCGAGCGACGCTCGGATCGCAGACGATCGGTGCGGTGGCGAGGAGCTCTGTCGCGGTCGGGCTGCTGTCCACGATCCAGCAGATCAGCGGCGTGGGAAATCGGGTCAGCTCGATCTTCGTCAGGCCGGCGCCCGGCACAGACCTGATGGTGCGCGCAGAGCTCGAGAAGATCGCAGGCGGACGCCTGGACGTGACGGGCGCCGACCACGAGACCCAGCTCTTGCAACAAGCTGCCAGGCCGAGCGATCAGTCGACCAGGCTGTTCGCCGCGATCGGCGCGATGGTGGGCTTTCTGCTCGCGCTCAACGCCGCGCTCATAACGACCCCCGAGCGTCGACGCTTCACCGCCGAGATGCGAACGCTTGGCTTCACGCGCCGCTACATCCTCACGATCCTCGCTTTCCAAGCGGCGATCCTCGGAGCGGTTGGATCGGCGATCGGGATCGGCGTCGGCTACGTGCTGTTTCAGACGGTTTTTCACAACACCCCCGGCTTTCTCACCTCGGCGTTTCTCGTCGGCTCCCAACAGCCCTTTCAAACCGGGCTCGTGCTATTGGCGCTCGCGTGCGGCGTGCTCGCCGCGATGGCGGCCTCGATCCCATGTGTCCTTGATCTGCGCTCCGACGTGGCCGATGCGGTGCTTCGCGAGCCGGGCGAGGCCGGACAGCAGGTGAGCCCGGCGCTGACGCGCCGGCTCGCCCTCGCGGGAGTAGCGCTGACGGCGGCGATCTCCCTTGCCGTGACGATCGCCACGAGCCTCACCGTCGTCGCCGGGATTCTGCTGGCGGTGGCGACCCTGTGCTTCGTGCCGGCAGCGCTCAGCGGAGCCCTGTGGCTGCTCGGGAAGCTCGGCGAGAACTTGCGCAACAGCGCGCTGCCGCTGACGGCCGCCGAACTCTCAGCGACTGCCACCCGCTCGATCGCGCTCACCTGCATCGTCGCGCTGGCCGTCTACGGCAGCGTCGCTGTCGGCGGCGCCCGCCACGATCTGCTGCGCGGACTGGACCAGGCGATCGCCCAGGAGTGGACTGCCGCCGATGCCTGGATCACACCCGATGAAAACATCTTCGACGCCGACAGTTTCGCCGCCGGAGGCCTATACCGGCGATTGGCGGCCGTGCCGGCCGTGGCAAGCTTCCACGCATATCAGGGCGGCTTTCTCGACGTCGGCGACCACCGTCTATGGATACGCGCAAGACCCGCGGACAACCCAGCGATGATCCTCTCGAGCCAGCTGGTTACAGGCAGCCTGGCGCTTGTCACCGCCCGCTTG